>JAJDNN010000101.1 GCA_022340685.1 Pseudomonadota bacterium | reverse complement strand
GGCAGATCCCGGAAACGGTAGACAGCATCCAGCGCCAAATTGATGGCATTGAACTCGATGTGGCACAGGGCATGGATCAGTGCGGCATGACCGGCGAGTGTCGTCAGCTTGCGCCGCGGCAGTTTCCTGGGTGCAACCAGGACCGGACGCGCCGGCCGGCCCGGATCCCCGAATGGCGCCACCGCGGCGGGGCCTGCAGACAGTAATCCCGCCCGCCAGTCACTCGCCAGTACGTTGACGCAGCGACATTTCTGTTCCGGATCCGCCCGGTGCAAACAGTCATGGGTGCGCAAAAAGAGATTTTGGGAAGACATCCAGCCCAGTATACCTGCCTGACGTTCAACCCGCCTTACAGGCGATCACTATATCCATTACATTGGTCCCGGTCGGGCCGGTATGCACAAGATCGCCACTCGCTTCAAGAAAAGAGCCGGCATCGGCCCGGGCCAGGCAGATGGCGGCATCCAGACCCACCTCTTCACCCCGTAACACCGTTGCACTATCCACCACGGCGCCGGCATCCCCGCTTGATCCGTCACTGCCGTCGGTGCCCGCCGCCAATAGTTGAATGTCCTCTCGACCCGCCAGTTGTAGTGCAACCAGTAGCGCCAGCTGCTGGTTACGTCCACCCCGGCCGGATCGGGCTGGCAATCTGACGGTCGTTTCCCCGCCCCAGATGTGGATGCCCGGGGCTTGGTGAGCCAGGTCGTTCACCAGCCACTGCGCCACGTGCTCGACCGCCCCTGCCAGCGGCCGATCATGGACGGTCGCCGCCAGTCCGGCCTGCTGCGCCGTGGCACACGCCGCCTCGCAAGCGATCCGGTTGTTAGCAATAATGTGGTGCGCGATCACCGGGCCGCACTCACGCGGTACCGATCTGGCGCGCCGCTGCAACGCGTGCACCCAGTCAGGCAATTCAACCTCCCGTACCTCGGCCAGTGCCGGGTAAAACAGTCCCGCGCCGATCACCGCCGGATCATCGCCGGGAACATCGGAGATAAGCAGGTTCAACGCCGGCTGTCCGCGCAGCAGTCGGGCCAGTCCGCCGCCCTTGATACGGGATACCGACTGGCGCACGCGGTTAATTGCCTGAATCGGCAAACCGCTGCCCAACAACCACTGGTTGAGCCGGACAAGATCAGCCAGTCCGATTCCGTCCGGCAGCGCCTCGACGAGTGCCGAGGTACCGCCGGAGGTAAGCACCAGCAATTGATTTTCAGGCGGTAGAGTCTGGACAAGTGCAATCACCGCCTGTCCGGCAGCCAGGCTGTCCTTGTCCGGCAGCGGGTGGCCAGCTTCCCGCACTGTAAGCACGCCCGGCAGGTCGGCATCGACGTACCCTGTCCGGGTTACCACCAGACCATTCGCCAACTGCGGTGTCAGAACCGCACAGGCACCCTTTGCCATCGAGGTCGCCGCCTTACCCATTGCCAGCAAGGTTACGGGCTGGTCTGACAGGGGATGGGCATTCAGAAACTGGCGGACACACGCCTCGCCCCGCACTGCAGCAAGTGCGGCAGCATAGCATTGCAGTATTTGTTGGCGGGGTAACCGTGACATGGCGAGATAAAGTGTACCGCGTAACACTGCCTGATGCGGATTGCTACCCCGAATGGCGGTTGCCGTGACTCGAATGCGTCTGGCCCGTATTCAAACGCGGTGCCCGTCTTGCGGATCATGTTCGTCGGTACGCCCCGGGCCGGACGCGATGGAGCCATCACCAGGCGCATTCAACAACAGAACCCGCGCCCCGTTTGAATCGCCTGTAGTATCCTTGGCAACTCATCCCCGTCAGGATCCCAGTGGGTATTTATGGTGTCAGATAAACAATCCGTCGGCATGCCACAGGTCGGCGTCGGTGCGGTGGTATTCCGTGATGATGCCGTCCTGCTGGTCAAGCGGGGCCAGCCACCCTATGCCGGACAGTGGGCCATACCCGGGGGCAAGGTACGGGCCGGGGAAACCCTGCAGCAGGCCGCGGAGCGTGAAATTCTGGAGGAAACCGGCATCACCATTCGGGCCGGTGAGCCGGTATTTACCTTTGACCTGATTGAAAAGGATGCTGACGACAATCTGCGCTGGCACTACGTGGTGGTGGATCTGGTGGCAAACTATCTGAAAGGTGAAATAAGGGCGGGGGACGATGCGCGTGAGGCGGGCTGGTTCGGGCGCGGGCAACTTGCCGATATCACCGTCAACCCGTTGACACGAAAGATGCTCGAGACCCGATTCGATTTCGTATAAAAATGACTGCAGACAACCGGCCAGCCCGACCTGATCCTGAATCTGATCCAGATCAATCTTTTACAAGCCTGCCTTTATTACACTGTTAGTAAATGATGAAACAACTCAATTACCTGCCCGGTCTGATGCTCCTGCTGGGCTTTGCCCTGCCTGCCGTGGCTGTTGAGCCCTACTACGCATGGCAAGTGGACGAGTTCGCCATCAATCAGCCACTGGGCGGACTTCAGGGTGATCCGGCACGCGGTAAAAAAGTGGTTATCGACAAGAACCGCGGCAATTGCCTTACCTGCCACGCAATGCCCATCCCGGAAGAACCCTTTCACGGCACGATTGGCCCATCCCTGGCGGGTATTGCCTCACGCCTGAATGAGGGACAACTGCGGCTGCGAATAGTGGATGAAAAGCAAATCAACCCTATGACGATCATGCCCGGCTATTATCGCGACCCGAAAAATTTTAACCTGGTACTGGACGAATATAGCGGCAAGACTTTCCTGACCGCCCAGGAAGTGGAGGACGTGGTGGCTTACCTGATGACTTTGAAATAATGAAACGCCAGCTCAATAAATTACTGATGATCATCGCCTTGTTGGTGTCGGGCACTGTTGGTTTTCCGCTCCAGGCTGCCGAACCTCACTCCGGCTATGACTACCTGACCCAGAGCACTCGGGAAATGCAGGACGATGAGTTTGCCAACCCGGGGATGGTGGAAGTAGAAAAGGGAAAACGGCTGTTCAACCGGGTTGGTAACAACGGTAAAAGCTGCGCTACCTGCCATGGTGCCGAAGGTGAAAAACTCAACACCAAAAATATTGCCCACTACCCGGTTTACAATGAAGAATTCAAGGAACCGTTCACCCTGCAAATGCAAATTAACCTGTGCTGGGAAGATCAGCTCGACGAGGTTCCATTTATTTATGACTGCGTTGATCTGGTGGCCCTGGAGACCTTTGTACGCTCCCGCGCCCGCGGCGAGAAAGTCAACGTTGATGTAAGCGGCCCGATCAAGCCTTACTACGATGCTGGCAAGGAACTGTATAACACGCGTTTTGGCCAGGTCGATGTGTCCTGCGCGCATTGTCATGAGATGAATGCCGGAAAACACCTGCGCGGCCAGGTATTGAGCCAGGGTCAGACAAACGGCTTCCCGGAATACCGGCTGGGCAGCGGTCGCATTACCAGTCTGCATCGACGCATGACCGAATGTTTTCGTTCATTCCGCGCCGAGCCGTTTGATCTTGGCTCGGAGGAATTTATTAACCTGGAAATTTACCTGAATGCCCGCGGTAACGGGCTCAAGATCGAAACGCCGGCGGTACGCTACTAGCGCAAGCAAGGCAGGCTACCTGTAACGGTAACCTGCCTTGGGTTGGATTCAACCCAGGCCGCGGTCCAGATCAGCCTGGATATCCTCGATGTCCTCCAGGCCGACGGCAATCCGGACCAGGCCATCGCCGATCCCGGCTTCGGCCCGTTCTTCCTCGGTCAATCGTCCATGCGTTGTTGTAGCCGGGTGCGTAATGGTGGTCTTGGTATCCCCCAGGTTGGCAGTGATCGACACCAGCCGGGTGCTGTCGATGAGTTTCCACGCCGCTGCCTGCCCACCCTTGACATCAAAGGACAACACACCGCTATGACCACTTTGCTGACGACATGCCAGCTCATGCTGGGGATGGCTTTCGAGTCCCGGGTAATAGACGCGGCTCACTGCCGCATGGGCTTCCAGATAGCGGGCCAGTTGCAGGGCATTATCGCTGTGCGCTTTCATGCGTAAGTGCAGCGTTTCCAGTCCTTTCAGGAACACCCAGGCATTGAACGGGCTCATGGTGGGGCCGGCAGTACGCAAGAATCCAAACACGCCCTCACCCACCAGTTCCTTGTTACCCACCACAGCACCGCCAACGCATCGACCCTGTCCGTCGAGGTACTTGGTTGCCGAGTGGATGACGATATCGGCCCCCAGTTTGAGTGGCTGTTGCAAGGCCGGTGTGCAAAGGCAATTATCCACCACCAGCAGACAGTCATTGGCATGGGCCAGTTCTGCCAGGGCGGTAATATCGGCCACTTCCGTCAAGGGGTTGGAGGGTGTTTCCAGAAACAGCAAGCGTGTCTCGGGGCGAATCGCGCGTTGCCAGGCATCCAGATCCGCCAACGGGACATAACTGACATCGATGCCAAACGGCGATAGATACTTGTTGAACAACACCACCGTGCTGCCAAAGATGGCATTGGATGAAACGATATGATCGCCACTTTGCAGCAAGCCCATGCAGGTGCTCAGAATGGCGGCCATGCCGGACGAGGTCGCCACACAGCGCTCGGCACCTTCCAGTGCCGCCAGCCGCTGTTCGAATGTCCGTACTGTCGGGTTGGTAAAGCGTGAGTAGATATTACCCGGCTCATCACCCCGAAATCGCGCCGCAGCCTGAGCAGCGCTGTCGAACACATAGCTGGATGTCGGGAAAATGGGTTCGGCGTGTTCATGCTCCAGGGTGCGAACCTGCCCGGCCCGCACCGCCAGCGTATCAAATGCCCAGTTACTGTCGTTTTCCATGATGCCTCCTGTCGCATGCGACAGATCAATCACAAGTTTCAAGATTCCATCCGCCGGGCATAAAAAAACCCGCCGCAGCAGTCGCTAAAGCAGGTCGTGCTCGCTTTAGCTGTATTTGTTATGCGCCCGCAAGCTGAAACTCAAATCGGCGCAAATGTTACATTAGGCGAAGCGGGCAATATTGTCAACCTATCAAGGTACGCAGTGGAATCTACCACGCAATGGCAGTCTCCCGAATGCCCCGCTTGTTACTCGCTCCCTTCTCCCCCGTAAATGCATCCCTGCCTTTATGCTGTATTGTATATTTCCATTACTTCATTATCCTTTTCCTCCACGTTCTTCTGTCGGGCGGAATCGTTGCGCAGGGCTTCTACCTGCCGCAGGTAGGCTTCGCTGACATCACCGGTGACGTATTCGCCATTGAACACCGACGTATCAAACTTCGTGATGTCGACCTTCTTGCTGACAGCTTTGACCAGATCATCCAGGTCCTGGAAAAACAGTCGATCCGCGCCGATAGCTTCGGCAATCTGGTCGACATCCCGCCCATATCCGACCAATTCATCGGCGGCCGGCATATCGATACCATATACATTGGGATAACGCACGGGGGGCGCGGCTGAAGCAAAATAGACTTTGCGTGCGCCGGCATCACGCGCCATCTGGATAATCTGTTTTGAGGTAGTGCCCCGCACAATGGAATCATCGACCAACAGAACATTCTTGCCGCGAAACTCCAGTCCGATGGGATTGAGTTTCTGCCGTACTGATTTCTTGCGTTGGGTCTGACCGGGCATGATAAAGGTACGCCCGATATAACGATTCTTGATAAAGCCCTCGCTGTATTTCACCCCCAGTACATAGGACAATTCCAAGGCAGCGGTGCGACTGGTATCCGGGATGGGCAGCACCACATCGATGTCATGGTCTGGAAATACCCGTTTGATTTTTTTGGCCAGGTATTTCCCCATCCGTAAACGCGCCTTGTAAACGGAAATACCATCCATCAGCGAATCGGGACGGGCGAAATAGACATGTTCAAAAATACACGGCGTCAGAACCGGATGTTCGGCGCATTGGCTGGTATGCATGACGCCTTCCATGTCAATGAATACGGCTTCGCCTGGCGCAACATCACGTAAAAGCTCATAACCCAGCACATCAATCGCCACGCTTTCGGAAGCAACGATGTATTCCATGCCCTTGTTGTTCTTCCGCCGACCAATAGTCACCGGACGGATGCCATGCGGATCGCGAAACGCCAGAATACCGTGACCGGTAATCATGGCGACTGCCGCATACGCACCACGGCAGCGCCGGTGCACGCCGGCTACCGCCTCGAAAACATCGCTGGGGGTTATTTTCAGTTTACCGCTGGACTGCAGTTCATGGGCAAAAACATTCAGCAGAATCTCGGAATCAGAATCCGTGTTGATGTGACGACGATCCTCGAGGAACAGATTCCGTTTCAGTTCATTGGCATTAATCAGGTTGCCATTATGGGCCAGCGTGATACCAAACGGGGAATTGACGTAGAAGGGCTGGGCCTCGGCGGATGAAAAGCATCCGGCTGTCGGGTAGCGGACATGGCCGATCCCCATGTTGCCCTTGAGGCGCAGCATATGGCGGGTACGGAACACATCGCGCACCAGCCCGTTGTCCTTGCGCATAAAGAGCCGGTCGTTCTCGCAGGTCACAATCCCGGCGGCGTCCTGGCCGCGATGTTGCAGAACCGTCAGTCCTTCATACAGCGCCTGATTTACCGGACTTCTGGCGAATATACCAATGATTCCACACATGAAGATTTGCCTCGGTCGTTATGCCGTTGACACACAGTAGATAAAACTAATTATAACTGACATGGCTGGAAGTTTTGGCCCTCTCAGAAATTAAAGTTCTTCGCCACGTCCGTTGGCAGGAAAGCTGATATCCACTCCGCTATCGCCTGGAAGCGAAACAATAAAAACGAATCATGCCACCAGGGTTCCTTGGGCAGGCTGGTCAGACCGGCCAGAAGTACCAGTACGGAAACCAGCAGGGCGCCACGCAAAAAACCGAAAATCATACCGAGGAACCGGTCCGTGCCTGTCAGTCCGGTGCGTTGCACCAGCCGCGAGGCAAAAAAATTGGCTACCGATGAAACGATAAGGGTCAATATAAACAACACGATAAATGACAGGATCAGGCGTGCGGTGGGATCCGCCATGCTCGACTGAAACAGTTTCGACATGGGTACGGCGAAACTTAACGAGACCCAGAATGCAAGTCCCCAACCCGCCAACGACAAGGCCTCCTTGACGAAACCACGCAACAGACTGATGAACGAGGAGATCAACAGAATGCCGAGAATCGCGTAATCCACCCCGATCATATATCAGGCCCGTTTACGGCAGGTTGATGGAACGACTGAGTCAGGGATGCTCAACCACGATCCCCTTGAGCTTCATTTTTCCCGCGACAGCCTCCTGTGTCTTTTCCGCCTGACTACGTTTCACATAGGGGCCAATGCGAACCCGGTAAGCGGCACCGGAAGCCAGTTGAATGTGTTCAACAAAGGCCTTGAAGCCCTTACCTCGCAGCTTGTCGCGCAACTGCATGGCATTGGCTTTCTGGCTGAAGCTGCCAACCTGAACTGCCCAGGCCTTGGGTGCGGTTTGTGGTGTGACCGTTTTGGTCGGGGCCACAACCGGGGTGGCAGGGGCCGGGTTTGGTTTTTCGGCCGGAACGGGCTCAGTCGGCGGCTCCGGCAAAGCCGGTGTTTTTTCATCAACTGGCGTGCGAACTGCCTGTTGGGGTGGAGGTGGTGTTACCGGACTTTCCATCTCCAGCACCCGGATATTTTCCAGTTTATCCGGTCGGGGCGGAATCGTGGAATCAGCGTCAATAAAACCGGAATTGCGATGCCCGGGTAGTAACATGGGAATAAAAATAATGGCCAGTGCCACCAGCACGATTGCCCCCACGATACGTTGCTTGAAAGTATGTTCATCCACGTCAGTTTACTCGTCCGGTTCAGTGCAGGCCGAATGCGGCCAATATCAGAACTTAATTATATGTCGTGGGCCAAGGCCCCGGCTACCGTATAAAACGATCCACATGCCAGGATACGGTCCCCTGCCCGGGCCGACGCCCGGGCGGCGTCGCAGGCCGCCGCCACATCGTCACAGATTCTCACCGTCTCACCGGACTGGGCCAGCATGGCTGCCAGTTCCTTGCCGCCAAGACTGCGCGGGGTAGGTA
Organism: Pseudomonadota bacterium; assembly: GCA_022340685.1. Classification (GTDB taxonomy): domain Bacteria; phylum Pseudomonadota; class Gammaproteobacteria; order UBA6429; family Thiohalophilaceae; genus JAJDNN01. Next base: position 13,657 of record JAJDNN010000101.1, on the reverse strand, counting down.
AAGCGGTCACAAACCAGACGTCAACACAGGGCTGCAGCAGCTGGATAACGGAGGGAATATCCTTGTCCTTCAGCATACCGAACACCGCCAGGGTTTGACCCGCTCCGGCCGTCGCCTGGAGCTGCGAGGCGAGCTGGCGAATGCCATCGGGATTATGGGCCACATCCAGCACCCAGTTGATTTCACCCGGCACCAGCTGAAAGCGCCCCGCCAGCCGGACACCGAGTAACCCGTTCCGAATGGCCTGCCGCGCGACCGGAAGACGATCGTCCAACCTTCGCAGCACTTCGATCACCCCTGCGGCGTTCTGCAACTGGTGCTCCCCACGCAATGCCGGCAACGGCAGATTCACCGGTGGGCGGGACCCACTCTGCCATTGCCAGTCGGTTTCGCGGCTGGTGTAGCGGAAGTCTGTTCCAAGACGGGTCAGATTAGCACCAATGCGTTGCGCGTATTGCGCAATCGCTGCTGGCATAGCCGTCCCACTGAATACTGCCGGGCGTCCGGCCCGCAGGATGCCGGCTTTCTCACGCGCAATGGCTTCCCGATCATTGCCTAGCCATTCACTGTGATCGACGCTGATGGCGGTGATCAGGGCCACATCCGGATCAATGATGTTGACCGCATCGAGCCGACCGCCCATCCCGACTTCCAGCACTACCACCTCTGGCTGCATGCGGTAAAAAATATCCAGCGCGGCCAGCGTGGCGAATTCGAAATAGGTCAGCGAAACCTCGCCGCGGGCCCGGTCAATGCGATCGAAGGACGTGACCAGCGCTGCGTCATCGACCTGCTCACCGTCCAAACGGACACGCTCGTTGTATCGCAACAGATGGGGCGAGGTATACGTGCCGACCCGGTAACCGGCCGCCAGCAGCATGGCTTCCAGCAGGGCGACGCTGGACCCTTTGCCATTGGTGCCGGCGACGGTAATGACCAGAAACGGGGGCGCATCGGCATGCAGGCAGTGGAACACCTGCTGAATGCGTTCCAGCCCCATTTCGATCTCGGCGTGATGCAGGGTCTCCTGCCACCTTAGCCAATCATCAAGCGAAGTAAAGCGCATGGAATCTATCGGCAGAAAATGAGCGACGCATAACAAAAACATGTTCAGACCAACTAAAAAGGGGCATCTTCAGATGCCCCTTCCACACTGCTCGACACTTTGTTCTACACATTGTCTGCCTCCTGCCTCCTTGCAGTCTTCGTCCCTGGTCGTCTCATGTCTCTGTGTTTAAGGGAAAGGATTTAGGGTGTGGGCTTATGGGTCATCATTGACAACAGCCGGGCCAGTCGGTCGCGCATGTCGCGGCGATCGATGATCATGTCGATGGCGCCATGTTCCAGCAGGAATTCACTGCGTTGGAACCCCTCGGGCAAGGTTTCTCGGACGGTTTGTTCGATGACGCGCGGACCAGCAAATCCGATCAGGGCGTTGGGTTCGGCCACATTGATGTCACCCAGCATGGCAAGACTTGCAGACACGCCACCCATGGTGGGATCGGTCATCACTGAAATGAAGGGGACGCCCTGTTGGCTGAGTCTCGCCAAGGCAGCCGACGTCTTGGCCATTTGCATGAGGGAAAAAAGGGCTTCCTGCATGCGTGCGCCTCCACTGGCGGAAAAGCAGATCAGGGGCGCACGTTTCTCACCGGCCATTTTGACGGCGCGCACGAAACGTTCGCCTACCACGGCGCCCATTGACCCACCCATGAAACGGAATTCAAAAGCCGCGGTGACCACCGGCAAACTCTTGAGGTGGCCTTGCATAACGACCATTGCATCACTTTCATCGGTCGCTTTCTGTGCCTGAATCAGGCGATCCTTGTATTTCTTCAGATCCTTGAATTTCAGCGCATCGACAGGTTTGAGATTTTCTCCAAGTTCAATGCGGCCTTCTTCATCCAGGAAATGTTCCAGCCGCCAGCGTCCACTCACGCGCATGTGGTGATCACATTTCGGGCAGACATACAAGTTACGTTCGATCTCGGCCCGATACAGCACGGCGCCGCAGGCATTGCATTTGTCCCACAGCCCTTCCGGAATACTTTTCTTGGTGCTGGTCTCGGTCCTGATCCGCGAGGGCAATAATTTGGTAAACCAGTTCATGATTTATTTCCTGACAAGGATTGTTGTTGATTAATTCGTATCATCGGCGTTCATGGCCTGACGCATTTCCCCCAGCAGTGCGGTTACCGCTGAATTGATTTGTCCAGGCGAGGTGATATTTTCCTCCACTTTCTGGACCAGTGCGCTCCCGACTACCACGGCCTCGGCGAGTTGCGCAATACGGGCTGCGGAGGCGGCATCTCTTATTCCAAAGCCTACTCCCACTGGCAGATCTGTCAACTCATGAATTTCCGAAACGCGATCCCTGACCGTATCCGTATCCAGGTGACCAGCGCCCGTCACCCCCTTGAGTGAAACATAGTAGACAAAACCGCTGCCAGCAGCAGTAATTGCCTTAATCCGCTCAGTGTCCGTGGTCGGCGAGACCAGGAAAATCATATCCAGCTCATGCTGGCGCAGCGCAGCCACCAGGTCGACTGCTTCCTCGGGTGGCATGTCCACCACCAGCACGGCATCGACCCCGGCCTCGGCCGCTGCGACGGCAAATTCGGCATACCCCTTCACCTCAATCGGGTTGAGGTAGCCCATCAATACCACTGGTGTGGTGCTGTCCTGCCGGCGAAAATCACGGACCAGGTCCAGCACGTCATCCAAAGTAACATTATGTTCCAGAGCACGTTCCATGGCGCGTTGAATCACTGGTCCCTCGGCCATGGGATCGGAAAATGGCACACCCAGCTCAATGATATCAGCGCCCGTCTCCACCATGGCATGCATCAATGGTACCGTGACCGACAAACCGGGATCGCCGGCCGTGACATAGGGAATCAACACCTTGCGCCCCATTGACCGGCAGCGTTCAAAGCAGGCCGGGATACGACTCACAGCGTGATCCCCTCGTGGGTGGCAACCGTGTGGATATCCTTATCGCCCCGACCCGACAGGTTGACGATGATGATCTGTTCCTTCCCCATGGTCGGTGCCAGCTTGGCCGTATAGGCCAGCGCGTGACTCGATTCCAGGGCCGGTAGAATTCCCTCGATGCAGGTCAGAGCATGAAAAGCATCAAGCGCCTCGTCGTCGGTCACTGCGACATAGTTTGCCCGCCCGGAATCCTTCAACCAGGCGTGCTCCGGGCCCACGCCCGGATAATCCAGGCCGGCGGAGATAGAATGGGTGTGGATGATCTGGCCGTGTGCGTCCTCCATCAGATAGGTGCGGTTGCCATGCAAAACGCCGGACTTGCCTGCGCACAGTGGGGCGGCATGCTTGCCGGTTTCCAGACCATAACCGGCCGCCTCGACCCCGTACATGGCGACAGCAGTGTCTTCCAGGAAAGGATAAAACAGCCCAATGGCGTTGGAACCGCCACCGACGCAGGCGACCAGCGCATCAGGCAGACGCCCTTCGTGCTGCTGGATCTGCGCGCGTGCTTCACGGCCGATAATGGCCTGGAAGTCCCGCACCATGGCCGGATAGGGATGCGGCCCGGCCACCGTACCGATAATGTAGAACGTATTGTCGATATTGGTTACCCAGTCGCGCATGGCCTCGTTGAGGGCATCCTTGAGGGTACGCGAACCCGACGTGACCGGGACGACGGTGGCGCCCAGTAACTTCATCCGGTAGACGTTCATGGCCTGCCGTTCAATGTCCTCGGCGCCCATGTAGACCACACATTCCACTCCAAGCCGGGCAGCGACCGTGGCGCTGGCGACCCCATGCTGGCCGGCGCCGGTTTCTGCGATGATGCGGGTCTTGCCCATGCGCTTGGCCAGGAGCGCCTGACCCACGGTATTGTTTATCTTGTGGGCGCCGGTATGGTTGAGATCCTCGCGTTTGAGATAGATGCGTGCGCCGCCCAGCTCCTTGCTCCAGCGTTCGGCGAAGTAAAGTGGGCTGGGCCGGCCAACGTATTGCTGCAGTTCAAAATCGAGTTCGGCCTGAAACGCGGGATCTGTGAGATAGCGCGCGTAAGCCTCGCGCAGTTCCTTGAGCGGCCCCATCAGGGTTTCCGCAACAAACATGCCGCCATATGGACCAAAATGGCCCCTATCGTCCGGTAAATGATACTTTTCAGTCAACTGCCCTGCCTGCTTCAACGTGATTTACCTCATGCATAAACGCCGCCATACGGGCTGCACTTTTAATCCCCTTACTGGCCTCAACCCCGCCACTCACATCCACCGCCCAGGGCTGGACCTGCTCGATGGCGGCTGCCACATTGCCCGGTTCCAGACCCCCTGCCAGAATCAGCGGCGTGTCCAGCGCAGCGGGTACCCGCGACCAGTCAAACGTAGTGCCCGTACCGCCGGCCTGACCGGCCTGATAACTGTCGAGCAGGATACCGCTGGCGGCCCGGTATTGGCGCGCGCTGTCAATAACATCCAGCCCCGGGGCCATACGAAGCGCCTTTATCCAGGGCCGTCCATAACCTTCGCAATCGGCTGCCGGCTCGTCACCGTGAAATTGCAACAGGTCAAGCGCGACTTCGGCCAGGATCCGTTCGATCTTGCCCCGCTCGGCATTCACAAACAGGCCCACCCGGGTCACAAACGGGGGCAGGGCTTCACAAATCGCCCTGGCCTGCTTCTCGCTTACCGCCCGCAGACTGGGTGAATGAAACACCAACCCGATCGCATCCGCCCCAAGCCGGGCAGCCGCCAAGCCGTCTTCTGGACGGGTGATTCCGCAAATCTTGACTCGCGTCCGCATCCTGACTCCGTCGGAGCTAATAAAAGGCACGCAGGTTACCAGAGCCCTGATGCAGGGGAAAGTTCCGGCAGGTTAAAACCGTCCGGATAGGTTACGCCCATCAGGTACAGCCCATCGGGGGGCGCCGTTACCCCGCCTTGCGTCCGCTCGCGTCCCTCGAGCACGTGGCGTGCCCAACCCGGTTCAGCCTCGCCCGCGCCAATGCTCATTAACACCCCGGCGATATTGCGGACCATATGATGCAAAAAGGCATTTGCTTCGATGTCCAGCATCACCAGCTCATTCCTGCGCGCTATATCGAGACGGTAGACGGTGCGTACCGGGTTTTTTGCCTGACAGGCTGTTGCCCGATAGGCATTGAAATCATGTTCACCCAGCAAGCTCTCTGCGGCCATCTGCATGCGGGTCTCATTAAGCGGCCGGTACTCGTGCGCAACCCGCCCGGCCAGAATCGCCGGGCGTACCGGACGGTTGAAAATAACGTAACGATAACGCCGGCGGACTGCCGAGAAGCGGGCATGAAATACGTTCGGCACCTGCCGGGCCCATAAGACGCTGACCGATTTGGGCAGATTGACGTTGCTGCCCCTCACCCAGGCCACCTCATCGCGGACCGCCTCGGTTTCGAAATGTACCACCTGTCCAACGGCATGTACGCCCGTATCGGTTCGGCCGGCGCAGATCACCCGTACAGGGTTTGCGGCCACGCACGACAGGGCACGTTCCACCTCCGCTTGCACTGACGGATTGTGGTCCTGCCATTGCCAGCCACAATAGGGCCGTCCATCATATTCAATACCGAGGGCGATGCGCATTGGTCACGTCATACATAACAAAGCCCTGGCAATATTCATTGCCAGGGCCTTCAATTCACAACCATCCGCGAAACGGGAACCGCCCAGCTCAGGCAATCTGTTGCAGCAACTGCTGGGCTTCCTCTTTCTGAGCATCACTGCCTTCTTCCATGACTTCATCCAGGATGCCGCGTGCACCATCCGGATCACCCATGTCGATGTAGGCCTTGGCCAAATCCAGTTTGGTACCCACTTCATCAGCGCCACCGATATCATCGCTACTCGCAGACGAGGGTTCCATGTCAAAAGCCATGGTCTGGCTGCTGGGTTCGGCCTTCATGCTATCGAAATCCATTTTCATTTCAGAGGTGTCATCGGTGGTATTGACCTCATCGATATCCGCCATATTAATGTCGGCCATACTTAGGTCCAGATCCGGCGCCTGTTCAACTTCGTCCGATACATTGGGCTGGGGCATATCACTGGTATCAAGATTGAAATCAAGATCACTCAGTTCTGCTTCCCCTGTTTCGGGTTCCGCTACCGCTCCCCCGAAGTCCATGTTGAAATCCATTTCATTACCAGCCGGTTCGGGTGAGGCTGGTGCCTCGGCAACCGATTCATTGCCGCCTATGTCCAGATTGAAGTCCAGATCACTAACTTGCTCTTCCGTCTTGGCCGGTTCGCTCGCAGCGGTGCCCATATCCAGATTGAAATCCAGATCCGCGCCAGTGTCAGGTGTCTGTGTGCTGCCCGGATCAGCGGTCTCGAAAACACCAGTGTCGAGTCCGATATCCATCACCTTGTTAGACAGGCCCGCCCCCTGATCGGACACGCTGGCCATATCCGGAAGTTCTTCCGCCTTGGCGCCTTTAAACAAGGGATTTCCCGGCACAAGTTCCGCTCCCATAGCGGCAACTTTTTGCCACAGCGGATTTTCGCTGGCACCCGCACCCAGGGCAGCGTAAAACTCTGCTGCCGAATTTTCAAACGCCGGCTTGTTTTTGGTGGTGTGATACAGCTCGATCAATTTCTGCTTGAGTTCAATCCGACCCGGATCATTTTCAATCGCTTCCTTGAGCCGTTCCTCGGCGGCTTCATAGCGTCCATAGGCAATAAAGACATCCGCTTCAGTCAGGGGGTCCACCTCACTGTCATCACCCTGGATTGCACCCGCCCCACTCACTGCGAAGTCACTCAGAAATGACGATTCCTCTTCAGATTCCTTGATTTCCTGCGCGCCGGTCACGCTGGACGAACCTCCGGTCAAAATACTTTCCTGGTACTTATCCGCCTTGCTGCGACGCTTGAGCAGAATCAGCCCAATGATAATCACCACCAGTAACACCGGCACGCCGATCAAGACTATCAGCGAGCCGCCGATCACATCCTGCAGGACCTGACCGATAGATTTCACACCACCCATTATGGTGCCGAGAATACCTTCCTCTTCGGCTTGTGCTGCTGGTTCTGGCGGTTGAGCCGGTGTTTTCGGCTCCTGCGCAGCAATCTGTTCTGCAATTTCAACTGGCGATGTGCCGGGTTCTACTTCGGCCTCGGCCGTTGCTTCTTCGGTCGGGACGGGTGCTGCGGGCTCCGGCTCCTCGGCAACACTGGTCTCGGTGCCTTCCGCCACAACTTCACCTTCCGGTGTTTCAGCAACAGCGGTTTCTGTTGTCTCGGTGATGACCGGCTGATCACTCATGGTCTGAAGCTGGGCCAGTTGCTGTTGTAATGCGGCAAGCTCGTCGTCCGAGACGGAAAGCGAACGCTGCATCTGGGCTAATTCTTCATCCAGCTCCTGCAGTCTTGCGTTGAGTTCCGGATTATCGACACCCGTTGCCGCAGTATCTTCCCGAATTTGCCGCAGCTCTTCCCGTAGCGCAACAATATTGTCATTAACCACTTCTTCTGATGTCCCGGCGCCGGGCTGCAGTTCAGTACCCTCGGGTGATGACAGCGTCAGCTCACCGCTCGCTTCCGGTTCAGTAACCTGTTCAGTAATGACTTCTTCCGCCACAATCGGCTGGGTGGTAGTCTGCTCCGCAACCTGCTGGCGGTATTCGTCCCAGACAGCTGTCTGGCTCTGGAACTCCTGCCGCGCTTCCTGGGTAGACATCGCTGTGAGCATGTTTGCATCCGTAATTCGCAGTACGTGACCGGCTTTCAGCCGATTGACGTTACCGTCCACGAAAGCATCCGGGTTGCTTTTCAGCAGCGCCATCATGACCTGATAGACACTGACCGAATCATTCGGCCGAAGTTTTTCGGCGATCTGCCACAGGCTGTCTCCCTTCTTGACGATACCGTAATCCAGTTCGCCCAGTTCGCGCGGTTCGGGTTGTGCCTTTTGGCCGTAGGCTGATAGCGGGATGCGTGGGAACAGTTCGGTGTCATCCGCGAAGGCGGTCGACTCGGGCATGCCCACCGGCTCAGGCGCCGGCGCACTGGCGACGCCCTCTTCCCCGGCTGGGACAGGTGCTTCCACCGCGGCTTCCGGCTCGGTCGGCGCGGGAACCGGAACCGGTTCAACCGGGGCCGCCGCTTGCGGGGCTTTGGCGGCCGGTGCGGGTTCTGGTTCGAGATTTTCGTTTAACGGAATGCGTGGCATCTGTTCACCTTCCGCCAGCACGAATTCACTACTTTCTGCAGCAACGGGGGCGGCAGTAAACGGAACGGGGACTGGAACCGGCTCGGCGGTGGGGGCAGGGGCTGCAAACGGCGTTTCGGCCGGCATGGCCTGTTCCTGTCTGGCGACCTGTTCCGGCGCGGCCGTGGCCGGGGCTTCAACGACCGCCGGAGCCTTGCGCGCAGTGCCTGGCGGATCAAGTAGCATGGTGTATTCACGCACCATGCGGCCATTGCGCCATTCCATTTCGAGTAAAAAATCCAAGAAGGGTTCGCGCACCCGATCCTTGGTACTGACATGAATATAGTAGGTACCGTTCTCATCCTGCTTGACGGCAAACTTAAGCTTTTCGAGGAAAATGGGTCGATCAATACCCGCCCGCATGAAGGCTGCGGGCGGTGCCAGTGTGACCTTGATATTACTGATATCGTCAGGAGTGGGAGACAGCAACTCGATATAGGCATCCAGCGGCTCGTCGAGCGCCGAATTCAGTTTGATGCTCCCGAAACCCAATGCATGCACCGCGAGTGGCATTGCCACCATCATTGCGGTGGTCAGGAAAACGACCAGCTTACGCATCATTATTAAACTCTCCACTCCGAATTATTCTCTTGCACGCCAGAAGCGCGACCCCTAATTTTCTTATTTTTCAACTAGTTATCAAATTTAACTTCGAATAGTCTTTATAAGTATGCAGTAACTATAGCTTATAAATAGTCTTTTACCAAAATTTCAGCAATTTGAACACTGTTTCTTGCCATTCCCGCCCGACTGCAGTCACCGACCAGGGCAAGGCTCAAACCGCGCGGATCGACAGGATCCTGCCGCACCCGGCAAATGTGAATCTTCGCGCTACCGGCAGTCGATACGGGCGTGGGAAAAGTATCGGCAGATACTGGTTGAAACTTCACCTCCTTGTTCCTGTTCCATGCTTGAATGACTTCCTCAAGCTCGCCGGGATCGCGCAGTATCAGCGTACACACCAGGCAGTCCCCATAGAATACCGGAATAGTCAGAAAGATCGGATTCACAATAACAGCAGCATCACCCAGAAGAATTCTCGCTTCTGACATGATCCGCATTTCATCCGCACTAAATTCGGAATCCTGTTCGACTTCGGCATACGAAATTGCATTGAAGGCAATCTGGGCGGGAAATGTCGCGATTTCAATCGGTTTTGCATTCAGCAGATTGGCGGTCTGACTCGCCAGCTCTTCCAACCCTTGCCGACCACGGCCGGAAACTGCCTGCAAAATCGTTACATCAACGCGGTCAATCCCGAATAGATCGTAAATGGGTTTTAACACCGGCCAGATCAACATTGAAGCGCAGCTGGGATTACGAAAATACCGTTGCGCGATACAACTGGCAATTGCGTGCTCATTTACACCCGCAAGAACCGGGGGCAGGTCCGTCTCGAAACCGGCCTGCGAGGTGACATCAATAACGTAACATCCGGCCTCAATAGCCCGAGGTATGGTATCCGCCCTGTCTGACTCATCAGGGGCAAGAAACACCAGTTGCACCAGAGAATAATCAAACCCGGCAATATCTGCGACCCGAATTGAACCTTCCCCGTACTGAACCCGCTCACCCACGGCATCCTCGTTTCCAAGTGCGTAAAGTGTGCCGATGGGAAAGCGACGTGCCGCCAATTGGTCAAGCAACGCTTCGCCAGCTATCCCGGTGGCACCGACTACGGCAATATCAAATGTCTTGCTCATGGGCTTCCTGAAAATCTCGCTTGGTGAATTACGAATAAAATTTAAACGCGCAAAGGAATATTCCAGGCTCTGTCGCCTGATAGATACGGCGGCATGCGCATCCATGCACGACCCGGACCCGGTTCAAAATCCAGTCAGTTCGTGCATCGACAAGGATATTTAAACCGAAAGCGAGTAACTGGTCTTCTATTTTCTCGATGGACAAGGTGCACGCGTCAATAAACTGCCGCATCAGTCTTCGAGCAAAATGCGCAGCATACGGCGCAGCGGTTCGGCAGCGCCCCACAACAGCTGATCACCCACAGTAAAAGCCGACAGGTATTCGTCGCCCATGGAAAGCTTGCGTAGACGGCCAACCGGGATAGTCAGGGTGCCACTCACCGCGGCCGGGGTCAGTTCTCGCATGGTGACCTCCCGTTCATTCGGGATCAACTTCACCCAGTCATTAGCCGCGGCCAGTATGTCATGGATCTCGTCCAGCGGGATGATTCGACGCAACTTGATGGTCAGCGCCTGGGAGTGGGATCGCATAGCACCGATACGCACGCACAAGCCATCAATGGGAATTGGATTGCCGTCACGGCCGAGGATCTTGTTGGTCTCCGCTTCCGCCTTCCACTCCTCGCGACTCTGGCCGGAGTCAAGTTGGCTGTCGATCCACGGAATCAGGCTGCCAGCCAACGGCACACTCCAATTGTCTACCGGAAAGTCAGCACTGTGCATGTGTTCGGTTACGCGATGGTCGATATCGAGAATGGCCGAAGCGGGATCGTCCAGTAACTCCCTGGATGAATCGCGCAATGAACCCATCTGATCCAACAGCTCACGCATATTACGCGCCCCGGCACCGGAGGCGGCCTGGTAAGTCATGGGGGTTATCCATTCGATGAGATCCTGCTGGAACAACCCGCCCAGGGCCATCATCATCAGACTCACAGTACAATTGCCGCCCACGTATGTCTTCACTCCGTTGGCGAGGCCGTTTTTAATTACGTCCAGATTAACCGGATCAAGCACGATGATGCTCTCGCGTTCCATGCGCAACGTGGAGGCAGCATCGATCCAGTATCCGTTCCAGCCAACGGCACGCAGTTTGGGATAAACCGCTTCGGTATAACCGCCGCCCTGACAGGAAATGATAACCTCCATTTTACTCAACGCATCAATGTCATTTGCATCCTGCAAGGCGGGGACATCCTTGCCGATGGCCGGACCGGGTTGGCCGGATTGCGAAGTTGAGAAAAATACCGGATCAATTACGGAAAAATCATCCGCCTCGCTCATGCGTTGCATCAACACCGAGCCGACCATGCCGCGCCAGCCGACCAGACCCACTTTTTTCATGTTCTTGCCTCTTGTCAAAAATTCGTCATTGTAATGAACAACACGCCACCAGTGCCAAAGTGGTGTGTGAAGATAGCCGGGATTGGCACCAATTTCTTCATTATTCGGCTCTCGATCCTCGTTACCGTCGTCGCATTGCGGCAACCACGGCATGTCCCATTTCGTCCGTGCCGATCTGCTTCATGCCTTCACTGTAGATGTCGGCAGTACGCAGGCCATCGTCGAGAACCTCGCGCACGGCGTCTTCGACACGCCCGGCCAGGTCCGGTTCGTTCAGGGTGTAACGCAGCATCATGGCCACGGAGAGGATTGTGGCGATCGGATTGGCCACGTTCTGGCCAGCAATATCCGGGGCAGAACCATGAATGGGCTCATACATGCCCTTGCCGTTTTCGTCCAGAGAGGCCGAAGGCAACATACCGATGGAGCCGGTAAGCATGGCGGCGCAGTCGGAGAGAATATCACCGAACATATTGGTGGTGACCATAACGTCAAACTGCTTGGGCGCACGCACCAGCTGCATGGCAGCATTATCCACGTACATGTGTGATAACTCGATGTCCGGATGTTGCCTGCCCTCCTCGATCATTACTTCGCGCCACAGTTCGGTGCACTCGAGCACGTTAGCCTTGTCCACCGAACAAACCCGCTTGCCCCGCTTGGCAGCAATATCGAATGCCACCTTGCTAATGCGCCGGATTTCCGATTCGGAATAAACCAGGGTATTGAAACCCTCCCGTTCGCCTGTATCCAGAGTGCGAATGCCGCGCGGCTGGCCGAAATAGATACCGCCGGTCAGTTCGCGAACAATCATGATATCCAGATCGGCGACGATCTCCGGTTTCAGGGTCGAGGCATCGGCCAGTTGTGGATAGAGTATCGCCGGGCGTAAATTGGCGAACAGGTTTAGCCCGGAACGCAATCCCAGCAAACCCTTTTCCGGCCGCAAGGCGATATCCAGCGATTCCCATTGATAACCGCCGACCGCACCGAGCAATACGGCATCAGCCTGTTTCGCAAGTTGCAGGGTCGCCTCAGGCAGGGGCGTGCCGTATTTGTCATAGGCCGTGCCACCCACCAGCGCCGTTTCCAGTTCCACCTGTAGCCCGAAATCATCACGCAGGCAGTCAAGAACCCTGACCGCCTCGGCCACAATTTCCTGGCCGATACCATCACCCGGGAGGATTAATATCTTCTTTTGCATAATTGAAAATTCCCTGTCACTTATCACCGGAATAGCCACGGTGCATCCTGTTTACGACGCGCTTCGTAGGCGCGGATCTCGTCGGCATGCTCAAGGGTCAGGCCGATATCGTCGAGGCCGTTGAGCAAACGGTGCTTGCGGAATTCATCGATGTCGAAATGAATCTCACGATCATCAGGCCGCTTGATGACCTGTGCTTCGAGGTCCACAGCAAGTGAGTAACCTTCACTGGCTTCAACTTCCCGGAACAGTTCGTCGACGGTGGCCGCATCCAGAACGATGGGCAGGATACCGTTCTTGAAACAGTTGTTGTAGAAGATGTCAGCGAAACTGGGCGCAATAATGACCCGGAAGCCATAGTCGAGCAATGCCCACGGCGCATGCTCACGTGAAGAACCACAGCCAAAATTTTCCCGCGCCAGCAGGATCTGGGCACCCTGATAACGGGGCTGATTCAGCACAAAGTCTTGCCGCAAGGGTCGCTTGGTGTGGTCCATGCCCAGTTCGCCCTGATCCAGATAACGCCACTCGTCGAACAGGTTCGGTCCGAAACCCGTACGCTGGATCGACTTGAGGAACTGCTTCGGAATGATGGCATCGGTATCCACATTGGGGCGATCGAGGGGCATCACGATGCTGGTTAATTTTTCGAACTTATCCATTTTTCCTGTCCTGTTTTACAAAGCAAAACGCAAAGCAAAAACATCAGTATTTAACATTCTCTGTATCTTTACGTTGATCACAATTTGCGTGCTTATTTCAGATTCCGAACGTCTACAAAGTGGCCCGTTACCGCCGCCGCGGCTGCCATGGCAGGGCTGACCAGATGGGTGCGGCCGCCGGGACCCTGCCGGCCCTCGAAATTGCGATTCGAAGTCGACGCGCAACGTTCACCTGGCTCGAGTCGATCGGCATTCATCGCCAGACACATCGAACAACCCGGTTCACGCCATTCAAAGCCGGCTTCGATGAAAATCCTGTCGAGTCCTTCTTCCTCCGCCTGCCGCTTGATTAGCCCGGAGCCCGGCACGACCAGTGCCTCCTTGATGGACGCCGCCACTTTGCGACCTTTAACCACGGCCGCCGCCGCACGCAGATCCTCGATCCGTGAATTGGTGCAGGAACCGATAAACACCACGTCTGGCCGGATACTGGAAATGGGTGTATTTGGCTCGAG
>JAJDNN010000180.1 GCA_022340685.1 Pseudomonadota bacterium | reverse complement strand
CGGGCAAGATAGGGTTCGAGCTCTGCACCGGTCAGGGTCGAGGCGATGGGTAGCAGAAATTGCAGATCCGGAAACTGGCGTTTGAGTCGTTCGGCACTGTTCAGGATAATCGGCAGCAGACGGCGGATTTCACTCTTACGGCTGCCCGGAAACAGACCCACCACTGGGCAGTCCGAATCCAGACCGAATTGTCGAAGCAGGGTGGTGCGATCGGCGCTGGCATGGACTTCATCGGCCAGCGGGTGGCCCACATATCTTACCGGGACCTGGTGGCGGGAATAAAAATCTGCCTCGAAAGGAAATACCACCGCCATCATATCGACAATCCGGCGAATTTTCCTGACCCGGCCCTGACGCCAGGCCCAGACCTGGGGACTGATGTAAAACAGGACTTTCACCCCGGCGTCCTTTGCCGTTTGGGCCAGGCGAAGGTTGAAATCGGGATAATCGGTCAGGATCAGCAAATCGGGGGGATCGCTGTGCAGCAGTTCACGCATGCGATTGAGGGCAGCAAATATCACCTTGCGATGGACCAGCACCTCAATCAGGCCTACCACCGCGAGCTCGGAGGAATCAACCAGTATGTTGACACCGGCCTGGCGCATCTCGCTGCCGCCAATACCGTAAAACCGGATCTCCGGATGTGTCTTTCGCACACCGTTAACCAGCCGTGCGGCGTGCAGATCGCCGGAGGCCTCGCCGGCAATGATCATGACCCGCTTCATGGCAATCTTTACACTGCCGATTTGATGATCTCGGTAATCGAAGAAATCTGATCGTCAGTCAGCTCCGGGTAAATGGGCAGAGACATGCAGCGGCGACTGATATCTTCAGTGACGGGTAATGAAACACCCCGGCAGATATCGGCGAAGACTTTTTGCTGATGCAGGGGTATCGGGTAGTACACGGCCGAGCCAATATGATTGTCAGTGAGCTTCTGCATAATGGCATCGCGCTGCTCGGACAGGATGGTGTACTGGTGATAGACGTGATTCCCGATTCCATCTTCATGCGGCGGAGTGACCACATCCTTGAGCAGACGGCTATAGGTGTGGGCAGCGCGTCGGCGTTCCTTGTTGTAGCTGGCAAGGCGTTTCAGCTTGGTCCGTAGCACGACGGCCTGCAGCTCATCCAGGCGGCTATTGAAACCGATAATGTCATGGTGATAACGCACTTTACTGCCGTGATTGCGCAGCATGCGCAGTGTTTCGGCCAGCGAGTCATCATTGGTGGTTACCATACCGCCATCACCATAGCAGCCCAGATTTTTGCTCGGAAAGAAACTGTGACAACCTGCCAGGCCGATGGTGCCTGTCATCTGGCCGTTAATGTCAGCACCGATGGACTGGGCGCAATCCTCAATCACCATCAGGTCGTGTTGTGCAGCGATGGCCATGATGGCGGCCATGTCCGCGGGCTGTCCGAACAGGTGCACCGGCAGAATGGCCCGGGTTTGCGGGGTAATTGCGGCCTGAATCAAATCCGGATCGATATTGAATGTGTCGGGCCGGACATCGACATAGACAGGCGTGGCACCAACATAACTTATCGCCTCAGCCGTGGCGATAAAGGTGAATGAAGTGGTAATGACTTCGTCGCCGGGACCGATGCCGGCGCCGAGTAAAGCCAGATGCAGGGCATCGGTACCCGAGGCGCACGTGATGGCGTGTTTGACACCAAGGAAATCAGCCGCTTCATTTTCAAAGGCCTGTACATTTGGGCCGAGAATGAAGGAGGTGTTTTCAAACGTATCTTCGAAACCCTTGTTGATTTCGTCCTTTAGTGTTTGATACTGACCCTTGAGGTCAACCATTGGAATCATGCTTGTGTACCTGTCTTGAAAAAAGAGATTGGTTTATTACCCGGCAGAAATGGATAGATAGTGTCCGGCCTACTGCTTGCCAAGCAGGTGGCTGATCTCCGTGGCGGTTTCCAGCGCGCGCAATCCATCCTCACCGCTGACGATGGCCGGTTGTTGTGTAATGATGCTGTTTAAAAATGCAGAAATCTCAGCCTGCAGCGCGTCGCCCTGTTCAAATTCACGCACCGTGCTGTCTATTTCCGCAATGCCGGGAAATGTCTCGCCTTCGCCCTTGCGATGCACGCCCAGTTTTTTATTTTGAAAATCGATGGTGATATACGCATCAGATTGAAAAATCCGCATTTTTCGTTCACTCTTCATACTGACCCGGCTGGCGGTGACATTGGCGACGCAACCATTTTCAAACTGGATCCGGGCATTGGCGACATCGATGTCGCTGGATAGCACCGGTACGCCATTGGCCTGGATACTCTTCACCGGGGAACGGACAAAATCAAGGATGATATCAATGTCATGGATCATCAAATCCAGAACAACATTGACATCAGCGCCGCGCGGGTTGAAGGAGGCGATACGCAGGGACTCGATAAACTGGGGTTGATGTAACTCGTTTTCAAGCGCCATGATTGCCGGGTTGAAACGTTCCAGGTGACCAACCTGGAAGACAAGTCCCTGTTGTCTGGCAATGTTGACGAGCTCCCGCGCCTGTTCAATCGTCGAAGTAATGGGTTTTTCCAGTAACACGTGGATACCGTTTTCCAGAAAGACACGCGCCACGTCATAGTGTTTCTGGGTCGGAACCACGATGCTGACCGCATCAACCGTGCCGATCAGATCATGGATGTCGGTGACAGACCTGACACTGTATTCCTCGGCAATGGCATGGACGATGTCGGCGCGGGTGTCGCACACTGCGACCAGTTCGGATTCGGGCAGGCGGGCATATTTTTGGGCATGGAATTTCCCCAGATAACCGACACCGATGACGGCGGTTTTAACTGTTTGCATGGTCAGAAGCCGGACAACAGAGTTGGTAGTAAATACATAATGACTTGAATAACCGCGGATAATAATGCTAATAGTCGCACTTTACATGTGTAAAATCAATTACATAACACCATTTCACAGAACCTGGATTCGTGCTATCAGCCGTGTTTGAACCTATTCAGTTTAACTTTGATACGGGTACCCGCCTGCTCGCCGGGGTGGATGAAGTGGGGCGTGGGCCACTTGCCGGCCCGGTCGTCGCTGCCGCGGTGATTCTTGACCCGGCCCGGCCGGTTGTCGGGCTGGCAGACTCCAAGCAACTGACCGCGGCGCGACGTGAAACGCTAGCCGACCAAATTCAGGATTACGCAATGGCCTGGGCGCTGGGTCGGGCCGAAGTCGATGAAATTGATCAGATCAATATCCTGCAGGCCAGCTTGTTGGCTATGCGACGAGCGGTAGCGGCGCTCCAACCGGCCGCCGAGTACGCGCTGATTGATGGCAATCGCCTGCCGAATCTCGATTGTGCGGCAGAGGCGATAGTCAAGGGCGACGCGCGAGTGGCCGTCATCAGTGCGGCTTCGATTATCGCGAAGGTTGCACGCGACCGTGAAATGGTTATGCTTGATGCGACATACCCGGGATATGGTTTTGCGAAACACAAGGGCTATCCCACTCGTGAGCATTTGCAAGCACTAGGCAACCTGGGTGTGTGTGAAATCCACCGGCGTTCATTCCGGCCGGTCAAACGCATCCT
>JAJDNN010000099.1 GCA_022340685.1 Pseudomonadota bacterium | reverse complement strand
GTTGTGATAGTGTCAAGGATTCGGAATATCATCATCCGGACATCCTTTTCTTCCTTTTCGAGCAACTCCAGCAGTGGTTTGACCTTGAGGGCTGATTTTTTGAGAATCAGTAACTGGGTCAACGCTGTCCTGGGAATGTCCGGGTCATGAAGATAGACAAGCAATCGGTTGGGGTCGTAAGAGTTGCCCTTGGCCAATACCCGTAACACGCCCATGACGACTCGTTTATCGTCGTCGGTAAGGCCATCCACGAATTTTGGCAGGGTTTTGTCAGTCAGCATACCGGCTAGCAAAATATCGATATGCGGACTTTTGGGCGCATCGACATAGGTGTCCATAAGTTTCGGAATTGCGCTGGGGCCAATGAGTTTAATCTGGTTCATGGCCTCCTTGATCTCCGGTGCAGACATACTTTCGCTGTCTGCGAGGACATCGAGATACTTGTTAACCTTGAATGATCCTAGTAAACCCATGTGTCTTTGTCGTATCCGGAATCGTGTTGTCTGGGTAATCTAATATATAGAGAATCTGGAAAGTTAATCTGATCCAATATTCCCGGTATAGTGTTCCCTGGTCTGAGACTGTGGCAGTACATCATTCCAGAATGATCGGATCCGGCACGTAGTACATTGAGATCAGTTTGTCCCGCTGCGTGGTTCGGACCGGGATCACCCCTGGATTCTGACTCGCTGCCATGCGTCCTGGAAAAATGACATGTTGGCATGAATTACCGGTCAGCAATCTGAATAGCATTTCGGGTTTGGGGTAGGGCAGGGTTCCACCACTCATTCTAGAGTTACCTTGTTTTATATAACTATTTTATGTACTAAGTATTATATAGTGCCAACTATTATATTGTAATTAATGTAAAAAGCCTTAAAACACCTATTAAAAATATGGTAATATTCGGTCGCCAATACGGCAAACCCATGTGGGCACGTCACGACCCCGACAGCCGGGTGACCGTGGCCTGCCGGTTAGCGGCACTTACAGTAAACGCATCATACGAAGCGACTCTCGCGTTTGCCCCGGCAGAATTAATACTACACTCTAAAGAACTATCCCGGTGCAGGGCATATGTCGGCAAAAGTTATAAACATCTTGAATAGTAAGGGGAAATTTTCCTCCCTGAGAGGTCGTGAGGATGGCTGAGCTGATTATCCGTCGTGGACCGGACTCCGGTACCCGCGCGAAGCTGGATCAGGAACTGATAATCGGTCGCTCCACCCGCAGCCGGGAAGACGGAAGCGATTTTCTGCGTTTGTCCGACGCCGAGATCAGTCGTCGTCATGTGCGGATTTTTCGAGAGGGCGATGCGTTTTTTGTCGAGGATTTGCAGTCAACCAATGGCACCCTGCTGCATGGCAAGTTCCTCAAACCGGGCCAGGTCCATGCCATAAGTGACGGGGATGAACTGTATTTTGGTAACACCCAGGCGGTTCTGAGGCTGGCGGCGCAGAAACCGGCCACAACGTCAAAATCGGAACAGGTATCGGCCGCGGATTTTGACCTGGGCGGACCAGCCAGCGGTAGCTCGCGGGAAAGCCTGCACGTGATGTCCGAGGAGGATCGCCAGCCCGACGTCAGTATGGTGGTCGACGCCTCCCAGATCCTGATGCAACTACGTGGCAAGTTTGGTGCGGACCACGAGCCGGATCGGGAATTGGTCAAGCGCATGCAGTCGATTGTCCAGGTGAGCATCGCGCTGGGCGCGATTACCGACCAGGATGAATTACTCGCCAAGATTGCCGAGCTGATCTTTGATATTTTTGAAGGTGCCGAACGCGTCTTCGTGGTCGCCTGTGACTCACAGACCAGCAAGTTCGTTCCCTTGATCATCCGCAACCGCGAAGGGGCGCCGCCCTCGGTCGATGAATTCGAACTGTCACGAACCATCGTCAATGAGGTACTGGAAAAGCGTCATGCCCTGCTGTTGATGGACGCGTTGGGGGACAAGCGTTTCAACGTCCAGGAATCGATCGTCGACCTGGCGATTCGCAGCGTTATGTGCGCCCCGATGCTGTACGAAGACGAGGTGCTGGGTCTGATTCAGGTGGATACGCGACAAAGTTCGCACGTCTTCTCGAGTGAGGATCTGGAAATTCTGACCGGCATTTCAGCCCAGATCGCTGTGGCCATGAAGAATACCCAGCTCTACAAGAATATCGAGGGACTGTTTGAAGGTTTTGTGACTGCCTCGGTGACTGCTATTGAATCACGCGATCCGGGTACAGCCGGTCATTCATTCCGGGTTGCTGACTATACGGAACATCTGGCCAAGGCGGTGGATCGCTCGACAGAAAAAGCCCTGCGGGATACCCGGTTCGACCGCGATCAAATCCAGGAAATTCGTTATGCCGCGCTGCTGCACGATTTTGGCAAGGTCGGGGTGCGCGAGCACGTACTGACCAAGGCCAAGAAACTCTATCCGCACGAAACCAATGAACTCAAGCTGCGCTTCAAGTATGCCCAGGCGTGTATGGAGCGGCGCGCTTATCTGGATTTGGTGAACCTGGCAGAGGCCAATTCCATGTCAACGGAAGAATTCCGTGCCCATCGCAAGAAAATCGATGCACAGGTCCGATTAGAAGTAGAGCGGCTGAATGAATTTCTGGCCATCATTCTGGCCGTCAACGAACCTGATCACTATTATGATAAGAACACGGGTCGGCTGCACGAGATCAATGAAATCCAGTTTCTGGACCGCGATGGCCGGCCGATCCAGTTGTTAAGCAATTTCGAATTCTCGGTGCTGAGCTTCGCACACGGCAGCCTGAATACCGAGGAACGGCAGGAAATCGAGTCCCATGTCAGTCATACTTACAAGTTCCTGAGCCTGATCCCCTGGACCAAGCAGTTCGCGAACATCCCCGACATTGCGCATGCCCACCATGAAAAACTGGACGGAACTGGCTATCCTCGCGGTCTGGCAGCGGATGAAATTCCAGTCCAGTCGAAAATCATGACCATCGCCGACATCTTCGATGCACTGACAGCAGGCGATCGGCCCTATCGCGAAGGGGTTACCACGGAGATGGCCTTGTCGGTGATCGAAGGCGAAGTGAAGCAGGGCAAACTGGACGAACAGCTGTTCCGGGTTTTCATTGAGTCCGAATCCTACAAACACCGCAATATGTAAGTTTCGCCACTAATGGGCCACTAAGGGATCAGCTAGAACAGCCGGCCCCCCGAGATATAACGGCGCTGCCAGTAGGGATCATTCATATCAGCCACCGTGACACGCTTGCCACTGGACGGCGCATGAATGAAACGGCCCTTACCCAGATAAATCCCTACATGAGAAACTTTCGCGATGCCGCGTTTGCGGAAGAAGATTACGTCCCCGGGTTGCAGGGCATTGCGAGGCAGGAGCAGGGAAGCACGATATTGCCCGCCTGTGGTACGCGGCACCTGGATACCGGCATGCTCGTAGGCATATTGCACCAGGCCACTGCAGTCAAACCCGGTAGCGGGCGAGGCCCCGCCATACTGATACGGCACGCCCAACATGCGTTGTGCAGATGCG
>JAJDNN010000179.1 GCA_022340685.1 Pseudomonadota bacterium | reverse complement strand
AGAAATGTTGAGAAAAAGAAGGCGGTTAGTCCAGTCATCACGGATTTCGACAACAGGGTCAATAAAACGTTAATCGCCACATTACCCCAGAGAACTGTTGTGAGAAGAAAATTGGTGTCCTTGCGTAATGTCAGGATCCTGATTGCATCGGGATTGCCCGCCGTGGCCTCCACTTCCAGGCGCAAACGGCTGATGCCCAGTAATGCCAGGTTTAGACCGGAGAACATGGCCGACTGGCTGATACAAAACAGGATACCTATCCAGACCAGTGTATTTACCGACAGTGATTCCATTTAGTGAGTCCCGATTAATTGCAATGAAGGGTGTAACTAAAACCATAGATAATTATGCCTGCCACCAGCAGGAACAGGCCCAGTCCGACTGTCAGCTTGCCCAGGGTGATGCTGCTCTGCTTCATGGCCCTACAACATGCTGGACAGCAGCGTCGCTATTCCCAGAAAGGCAAAAAAGCCCACCACATCAGTTACGGTGGTCAGGATAATGGAGGAAGATTGGGCCGGATCCTGTCCCAACGATGACAAAACGATCGGGATAATAACACCAGAAAAGGCTGCCGCTACCATGGCGATGACCATGGATGTGCCAATCACCAGCGCCAGTCCAATAGAAGAACTCCATACCAGCACCCCGGCGGAAGTGAGCAGCGCAATCGCGACGCCGTTAATAAAAGACGCGCCGACTTCCTTCCGCGTGACTCGCAACCACTGGCTGGTGCCAATTTCCCGTAGCGCCAGTCCGCGCATTGTGACCGCCAATGCCTGTGCACCCGTGTTGCCGGACTGCCCTGCGACTACCGGCAGCAACACGGCCAGCGCCGTGAATTTTGCAATCGTGCCCTCGAATATACCGACCACCGAGGCTGCCAGGAATGCCGTTAACAAATTTATAGACAACCAGGGCAGGCGTTTGCGAACGACAAAACTGATCCGCGACAGGGCGCGCTCATCCCGGCTGGCGCCGACCATGGTGAGAATATCTATGCTGCTTTCTTCCCGCACTGCATCCATCAGGGCATCATACCGAATAATGCCAATCAAACGACCAGCGATATCGACCACCGGCAGATCGGTGATACGATGCAAATCCAGCTGCGCCACCACCTCCTCGCGCGTTGCCGTTGCTTCGACCACAGCTGGAACGGGCTTACACAATGCGGCCAGCTTTTCCCCACTTTCAGCGAAGGTCAGCTTGTGTATTTCCACCATTGACTTCAATTGTCCTTCATCGTTGAGGACATACAGTTGCCGGGTAAAACGCGGCTTGAGCTTGCGTAACCGGTGTAGAACTTCCCTGACCGTCAATGTTTCATATAAAGGAACAAAGCGTTGATCCATCAGTGAACCCGCACTGTCTTCCGGGTACTGTACAAGCGAACTTAACTCGCGCTGCCGGGCACTGTCGATAAGCGTCATGACTTGCTTTCGATCATCCGCAGACAGCTTTGCAAGGACACGGGATGCGTGTACCGGATCACAATGCTTCAGTATTTGTTTGATGTTATTTTCAGGTAGTTGCTGCAGCACAGCAGCTGCCAAATCCTGCCTGAGTCCATCCCACAACGTGACCCTGTCTGCAGCGGGCTGCACCTTCAGTAAGGTCACCAGATCATCAACCGACAACTGGTTTAAGGCACGGATTGCCGGCAATGGATGAGCGCGCAGGAAAGCATGGTTGAGAGCATGTATTGCATGCATGGCATCAGCGCTCATTTTCGATCTCCTTTGTTTGGTTCAGAAACACTAAATAAACTGGCCAGCAACTGGGCCACGCTGATCCAGTATAGCGCCGCGAGAGACAACAGATTTTCCAGTGGGTCATTCGAACTGCCGGAATCGGTTTCGCCAATTGAATCCCGCAGAATTTTGTAATTCAACACGCCGATTAATGTATTATCCCGCTCCACCACGGGTAGACTGCGACGCAGCTTCCATCCCGGATGTGTGAGTAGTGTTTCCGCCGTTGCGTGCACAGATATTGACCGTGTCTTACGGATCATAATATCCCGTAACTTTGCCTGGCCACTCGAAGTAAACAACCGGCCAATTTCGATCATGCCCACCAAATGATGCGTCTCATCGACGATATAGATATCACAATTTACCGAATGATTGAGTCGTCCGATGCGACGGATAGCTTCAGACACAGTCACCGTGTCCGGTAGCGTATCTACATTTGGATCCAGCATGGCACCTACCGATGTTGTCGGATACTTCATAAAACGGCGAAGTTGATTTCGGGTTTTACTGGACAAAGAACCAGACAGTTCGTCCTGTTTGGTACGTGGCAACAAGCGATAAATGCATGCTGCCGTTGACAAGGGCAGATCAGTCACCAGCTTTACTGCTGTTGGTGTCACCATTATCCCGAAACAGGCCGCTGCTTTTTCCGGCAACATGGCAGCCAATACCGGTATAACTGTCTGCGATGGCAACTCACTGAAAAATGCTGCGACATCTTCATTCGATACCTGCTCCAGAACCCGCGCGGCTTCCGTAGGGTAATTTAAGAGAAATTCCCGGGACAGTGGATTATCGACTTTCATTTCAGCTGCCCTTTTCAATTATTATTGTTATCTGTTCATCAAATAATTTTGCCGGCACGTCGACACTTCCTGCCTCTGTTTCGATGATTACCCTTGATAACATAATGTCCAGGATACGCCCCTCAATATCACCAACCCTCACTCTGTCGCCAACCTGATAGATCTGTCGGAGTTGGTTGGCGGCAATGATATTGCTGACGTGGGTACGTGTTCCCAGACCAAACGCCAGTGCGACGCCTCCCAGCATGCTGGTCAGGATGATCCCCGCGACCACAGACAGGAACATGGTATCAATCCCGATTTGATCAATACCGAGTACAATGGCGATAAACAGGATAACAAACTGGGCCGTACGGGCGAGTAGATTTCCGTGTAGCAAACCCGCCGATGCCGCCGTTGACGCCACCAGATCACGCACCAGGGAACTGACTACGAGACCGACAAGCAAAATAAGCAGGCTGGCGGCCGCCACCGGTATGTAAGCAAAAATCTCCTTCAACCAGGTGCCGAAGATATCCAATCCCAGGATCTCTGCAGCTAACGTGACAAAGATGAGCATCGACAGCCAGAACACCAGCTCGCCAATAATGCGTATGGGTGGATGGTGCGATCGCAGGCGTGTTAGGCCGCGCTTTTCGATGATTCG
>JAJDNN010000173.1 GCA_022340685.1 Pseudomonadota bacterium | reverse complement strand
CCAAATGGTTGCCTGGCTGCTGGAAAAATGAATCACGCCCTGAAACATACCGTGATCGGTCATCAGTTCCTCGAGCACAGCACAGATCATATCCATTTTACGATCCATTACGCTTTCAACCCGGCACTGCTGGAATACAGTACTCCGGATAGCCGGATCACCTTTCACCTGCAGCCAGTCACCGGATTCTTCATACAGATCTGCCGTTGCCGGCAAATCCCTCAGGTCAAAGTCCGCACCCAGGTAACCGACCGGCTGACCACTCACGCTCACAATCTGTAAGGCGGTCAGGGAAGGGCGGTTGGCGCGCAGACTTAGATAGGCATCAGAGAGTAGAAAACCCCAGGCCGGTACCGCCTCGCGCATGTAAGGACGGTGTGAACGGTCGCGTTCGAAGTGGCCCGGAACCACGCCATCTTGCCCGACATTGTCAGAAATTTGATGACCATTCGAATCCAGTGCATACAGAAACAGGCCGTGCGGTACTCGATTGAAACCCGAGCACAGGATCTCGTTGATCTTCTCACGCTGCTCCCATACATCGGCACATTGTCTTGCCAACTGAGCCAATGGTGCGGATAACAACCTGGCAAGTTCAATGCGTTGAGCGTGAATCGCTTGTTTTAATTTATCCTGAATCATAATGCACCCATATCCCTATACGGCAAGATTACCAATGATGACTGTAAAAATAACACAAGGTTCCTTGCAAAAACTTTACCTGTACACGCAGATTTTTGTGATCCGACAGAAGTACGGCCTAGAGCCCAACCTGCAAGCCGATTTCCAGCACCCGTTCCTCAGGTAAACGATAGTAGGCCGTGGCACGGGCAGCATTACGTGCCAGCCAGACAAAGATCCACTCCTGCCAGTATGGCAGACTGTGCAAATCACGCCGCACAATCAGGGTTTCACGGCCGAGCATATAGATTACCGAATCAGTATCGATGGGAATGCCAACGTGTTCACCTAATTTTAACGCCACGGGAATGTTCGGTGGCTGTGAAAAACCATAATGCACATACATACGTACCGCCCCCATGCCAAGCTCCTCGAATTCAAGACGCTCGTTTGCAGGTACGTGGGGCCGGTCGGCAGTGACGACGGTAAGGAAAATGATCCGTTCATGCAGCACGTGCGTACACGCCATATGATGCATCAGGGCTGCCGGCACACAGGGCGTATCGTAACTGGTTAAAATCACCGCAGTTCCAGGAACACGATAGGGTGGGTCGGTTTCAATCTGCTGCAGAAAGTCGGCCTGGGGTGTTGCGCGTTTCGCCAGTCGCTTGATCAGCAGTGCACGGCCAGCTCGCCAGCTCCACATCAGGATAAAAATCAACCCCGCAAGCAGCAGCGCATACCAGCCACCATCGGGTACTTTCGTCAGATTGGCACCGAGAAACGCGCTATCGACCAGCACGAAAAAAATACCAGCTGAAACCGCGAGTATTGGTCGCCAGCCAAAACGACGCGCCACGGCGACTGCCAGCAGAGTAGTCACAACCATGTCCAGCGACACGGCTACCCCATATGCTGAGGCAAGGTCATCAGAACTCCCGAAGCCGAGCACCAGTCCAAGGCACGCCGCCATCAGTAACCAGTTAACCAATGGCAGGTAGATCTGCCCTGATTCCTCGGCCTGGGTAAATATTACCCGCATGCGTGGCAGCTGGTTGAGCCGAATCGCCTGTCGGGTTAGTGAAAAGGTCCCACTGATCACGGCCTGTGAGGCGATAATGGTTGCCAACGTGGCCAGCAATACGAGTGGCAGAGCTGCCCAGTCCGGTGCCAGGTGGAAGAAGGGTGCCTGGATTGCTGCTGGTTGATGAATCAGCAACGCCCCCTGACCCAGGTAATTAAGTATCAGTGCCGGAAAAACAATCAAAAACCATGCCCGGCGTATGGGTGAAATCCCAAAATGCCCGAGATCAGCGTACAGAGCCTCGCCACCGGTCACGACAAGGAATACCGCACCCAGGGTAAGATAGCCAGTCAGGCCGTTCTGGGCGAAAAACATAATTGCATAATCGGGATTGAACGCTGCAAGCACTGACGGCTCCAGGTAGATTCCACGTAGTCCCAGGAGCGCCAGCACAATAAACCAGACCAGCATGACCGGCCCGAACAGCCGGCCAATGGCATTGCTGCCACGGCGTTGTACTGCAAACAGGACTATCAGTATTACAAGCGTCAGTGGTATCACGAAAGCGTCAAGACCCGGGGCAGCCACGTTTAATCCTTCAACTGCACTCAGTACCGAGATCGCCGGGGTAATGGTTCCGTCGCCATACAGGAGGCAGGCACCGAATAAACCCAGGATCATCAGCACGTAGCGCCCACCGCCCGGTTTCGATTTCCATGGGTTGAGCAGTGCCACCAGCGCAATAATTCCCCCTTCGCCTTCGTTATCGGCACGCAGGACGAAAACCAGGTACTTGATTGAAATGACCAGAATCAGGGACCACAGGATCAAGGAGAGAACACCCAACAGGTCTGGCCGATCAAGGATCGGCGCACCGGCGCCACCGAAACTTTCGCGCAGGGCATACAGGGGGCTGGTGCCGATATCACCGAACACTACACCAAGGGCAGCCACCACAGCAGCACGAGAGGGTACTGATTGGGTATCGGGAGTATCGACCGTTGCTGTCATTTCAGGCGGCTGTTCATAAATGCGTCATTACGTGTAACGTAACTGGTACTGACCACGCCAGACAAGTCGACTCGGAAGTTAAGTATCCCAGGTATATCAACGACCCGGGCACCCGGTTCTGGTCCCTCGACAGGCGGTAGTACCACCGGATTACCCCATCGGCAAAATTCACCATAGCATGTTATTTCTATGCGCTGTAGAGCCACCAAACGTACAATATTATTAGTAGCGGAATCTGCAGTATTGGGGAATATTGCACTGGTAGAATAGGAATATTCACCTTCCAGTCTTGCAAGTCATTCGTAACTCGCTGAAAGTATAGTAAATGTCATTTTGGCACGAACGCTGCTAAATGATTCGTACTGATGTGCTCACAACCAAGGGCAGCGCGGGCGCAGCTTGATAAAACCCGGAAAATCTCAAGGCAGGCAACAAGGCCAAAACCAGGGAGGTGCTGGAGGCTACTGATGCGGCCCTGCAGTATACTTCTGTCGATCTGCCGCTCATACCACACGGCACCCGGTGGCACAGATGGGCGTGAACCTTGAAAACGGGTGGTAAAAGGCCCGCTACTACCTGCAGGGATTTATGGCGCAAAAGCACAACAATTTACACGACTCCAGTGCCTGGTTTTACTCATCTCTATGGGTGCCAGCGTTACTACTCGGCGGGTTACTGGTAATAACACTGCTCATGGAATTCGTATTGACCTGGCAGTCCCATCAGCGCATTCAGCCCATTAACCGGCATATTGACCAAATGGTGAAACTACAGAGCGCAAATATCGAATTGCAGCGGGAACTGCTTGAAAGCCTGAACAACGAGGGCGAATTCACTACCAGGGAACGCGAGCAATTGAGCAGGGAACTGAAGACAATAATCGAGGCGCAAGCCCTGCTGTCGAAACGTACGCCGTCATTGATAATCTCCGCACGTCAGGCGCTGGCAGACGTTTCACAACGACCAGAACAGGCGCTAATCGTGGCGCAGTCACATCTGCGCGATGTAATTGACCTTGAAGCACGTGCGCACCAGGCACTGGTGGCAAAGATCAATCATGCCACCAAACTGGAGCTGGAAATCGGCGCCATCGCTCTGGTCGTGTTTCCGAGTGGCGCCTTCCTGTTACTGTATTTGATGCGCCGGCGAATTCTGGCGCCGCTCGAGCGACTTGGTTTTCTCATGTCCCTGCTGGGTCAGTCAGACTTCACCCAGGCGTCGATGAAGTCAGTGGATCCTCTGTTGCGACCGCTAACGCAGAACTACAACACCATGGTCGCGCGTCTGGCCGAACTGGAGGCGGAGCACGCCAGGCGGGAACAGAGACTCGAGTCCCAGGTAGACTTCGCGACACAGGCGCTGCTCGAACAGCAGCGCAGCCTGGCCAACGCAGAGCGTCTGGCCACACTGGGTGAAATGATGGCCCGCATCGCTCATGAGCTTCGCAACCCGCTGGCGGGTGTCAAGCTGGCCTGCGCCAACCTGCAAAAGGAACTCTCCGAAGAACTCAAAGGGTCGCAATATATCGAGCGAGTCAATATCGTGGCCGCAGAGATAGATCGTATTATTGCCGTACTAAATGCCATGCTGGATCAGTCGCGGCACAAGCCCGAACCGCTCACTGACGTCGACATAGGGCAGGCAGTGGCCGATCTGATGACACTTGTCCGCTATCAAATACCCGATCGAATTACCCTGACCCGGGAAATCCCCGACAATCTCGTCTGCCGTCTGCCAGATGCGATGCTGCGTCAGGCGTTACTTAATCTTCTTTTGAATGCCCAGCAAGCCATCGGTGACCTGGACGGACATATTGCGGTTCACGCATATGTCGATGACGGAACTTTACACCTCAGCGTATACGATGACGGTCCGGGGTTGCCGGCCGACTTGATCGAGTCGGGCATCCGCACCTTTGTCAGCCACCGTGCGGAAGGTACAGGACTGGGATTATCGATGGTGCAGCGTTTTGTACGTGCCCAGGGCGGTGTTGTAAAACTGTCGAACCGTGAACCGCACGGCGCTTGCGTGACACTCAATCTACCCTGTGGGAACAATCATGTCTGATTCATTGTTAATCATCGAAGATGAACAGTTGCTCGGTTCCGAACTGGTGCGGCACTACCGCCGCAGTGGCTGGGAAGTAATATGGGCCAAGAACACCGCCGAGGCGGAACGCATCCTGTTGGTACGTGAGTTACAGCCATTGGTAGTACTCTCCGATATCAATCTGCCGGACGGCAATGGCCTCGATCTTCTGGACAAACTGCGTCAGCGTGGAAGTGGCGGAGAGTGGGTGTTTCTGACCGGGTATGGCGAAGTACCTGATTCAGTACGCGCCATGCGCCTCGGTGCGTTTGATTTTCTGGCGAAACCCTGTGATCCGGAACGCCTGGACATTGTTGTACAGGGCGCAGCACGCAGCGCACGTGCCCAACGACGCATCCGGGATGAGACCGAAAGCCGTTCACGGCGGTACACCCCGGAATCTTTCGTTGGATCAAGCCACGCAGCACGTACCGTGCGCGAAATGCTCGGCAAATTGACCGAGGTCCCTTTCAGCGCGCTGGTAATCACCGGGGAAACGGGAACCGGCAAAGGGCTGGCAGCACGCATTCTGCACCATGCCGGATCGCGTTCCGAAGGGCCGCTGATCGAAATCAATTGTGCAGCCCTGCCACACGAGTTGCTGGAATCTGAACTCTTCGGTCACGAGGCTGGCGCATTCACCGGAGCAAAGGGGCGGCGGCGCGGCCTGATTGAACAGGCCCAAGGTGGCACCATATTCCTGGATGAAATCGGTGAAATGCCGGTCGAACTACAGACCAAGCTTCTAAAGGTTATTGAGGACCGTACATTGCGCCGACTTGGTTCGGAACGTGAGCTTCAGGTTGATGTGCAACTACTGGCGGCAACAAACCAGAATCTGGAAGAACGAATTCGTGAAGGCGAGTTTCGCGCTGACCTTTATCACCGCCTTAGTGTGTTCAATCTGGAACTACCACCGTTACGCGAACGTAAGGAAGATCTGCGCGAACTGGTGCCACTGTTTGTAGCCGAATATAACGCTCTGGCTGGCAAGAAGGTTAGTGAAATCGGGGATCCCGTCTGGGAGCGCCTGAGGAATCACAACTGGCCGGGCAATGTACGCGAGTTACGTAACGTCGTTGAACGCTGTGTGCTGTTTGCCGTCGATCATCGCTTTCCAATTGACTGGCTGCAACTGGGTTCATCCAGACAGACTGTCGACACTGACCTTGACACCGAAGTGCAGGGCGACCGTTTGTGCCTGCCCCTGGACGGCTCAATGGGCCTCGATGACATGGTGGGTCAGATTATCGAAACCACGCTGGCACGCCATGCTAATAATGTCGC
>JAJDNN010000159.1 GCA_022340685.1 Pseudomonadota bacterium | reverse complement strand
TGCAGACCGGCCATGCCCAGGACAAACACCATTACCACGGCGCTGTTGATTGAAGCGAACTTCAACAGCAGCACCCCGGCGAGCAGCACTGACAAAGCCAGCATAAACTCCAGCCATGCCGCGCCTGCACCCAGACTGCCTGCTGCCATCGCAATAACGAAGGCGCCTGCAAAACCCAATAACCACCGTCCCTGGTACCTGGTGTCCGCGCGTAAACCAATCAGCACGCCAACGACCAGCATTACCAGCAAATGATCAAGCCCGGTCAGGGGGTGGAGCAGTCCGGATATAAATCCACCCGTCATCACATGTCCGGTATGGGCCGAGGCAACCGGGGCAAACAGGGCCGACAGAATCCCCATCAAAATTCGCTTTTTCGTGACAGACATGACGCTATCTCCTTTCAGAATGCTTATTGGATTTTTACCTTGACCAGCTCTTCCCCATCCGGGTCAACCACATGCACCGCACAGGCAATACAGGGATCGAAACTATGGATTGTCCTAAGTATTTCTATGGGTTGCTGTGGATCGAGAACATGTTGTCCCTTCAGGGCAGCTTCATAAGGTCCACTCTGACCCTTGTTGTCGCGTGGTCCGGCATTCCAGGTGCTTGGCACCACCGCCTGGTAGTTATCGATGATGCCATCCTTGATCACGATCCAGTGCGCCAGCGCACCACGCGGGGCTTCCATATAGCCCACGCCCTTGGCCAGACTGGGCCAGGTCGAGGGATCCCACTGTTTATCATTAAAGGTCTTCACATCCCCGGCCTTGATATTGGCCACCAGTGCGTCATACCAACCTTGCATGTTGTCGGCAAAGATCTTGGTTTCAAGGGTACGTGCTGCGGTACGACCCAGCGTGGAGAACAGCGCGCTCGTCGGCACATCCAGTGTCTTCAGCGTGTAGTTCACCAGTTCCTGCGCCTGTGCATTACCGCTTGCATACATCATTAACACCCGTGCGAGTGGCCCCACTTCCATGGGCTTGCCTTTCCAGCGCGGCGACTTGAGCCATGAATAGGACTGTTCCACATCCAGGTGCTCATAGGGCGGCTTCGGTCCCGAGTAATTCAAATCGGTTTCACCGGCATAGGGATGCAAACCTTTTTCCTTGCCCACACTGTAGTCATACCAAGAGTGGGCCACGTATTCCTCAATCTGGGTTTCGTCATTCAGATCCAGTTCGTGAATTGTGCCGAGGTCCCGATTAAGAATGACACCACGCGGCACTAGTAGATTGGCGATATCATCCGTACCGTCAGATGGAAAATCGCCATAGGTCATAAAGTTCCCGATCCCTTCACCTTGTGCTGCCCAGTCTTTATAAAATCCGGCGATAGCCAGGGTGTCGGGTACATAGACCTGATCAACGAACTGGCGCATCTCATTGATAGCGTTCTGGACAATTGACAGACCCACATCATTCAGTGCTGTCCCACCACTGCCCCCGCGCAGTGTCTGACCTTCCCCACCTGGCTCAACACTGATGGCGCAGGGCACACCCCCCACGACAAAATTGGGATGCGGATTCTTACCCCCGAAAATAGTGTGCAGTTTTACGACATTGCGTTGCCAGGACAGGGCTTCCAGGTAATGTGCCACTGCCATCAGATTCGCTTCCGGTGGCAACTTGTATTCTGGGTGCCCCCAGTAACCATTGGCAAATATCCCCAGTTGACCAGACTCCACAAAGGTCTTTATTTTTTTCTGTACATCCTTGAAGTATCCCGGTGAAGATTTGGCATAGCTGCTGATCGACTGGGCAAGTGCCGAAGTCGCGGCAGGATCAGCCTTGAGTGCTGACACCACATCCACCCAGTCCAGTGCATGCAGATGATAAAAATGCATGACATGATCATGCACATACTGAGCGCCGATCATCAGATTGCGAATAAGTTGTGCATTTGGTGGAATGGGATAATTAAGCGCATTTTCCACGGCACGGATCGATGCCACCCCGTGCACCAGGGTACAGACACCGCAGATACGCTGTGCAAACGCCCACGCATCGCGAGGGTCACGGCCACGCAGGATAATCTCAATCCCGCGCACCATCGTGCCCGAGGAATAGGCCTCGGCAATGTTTTCTCCATCCATCTGCGCCTCGATACGCAGGTGGCCCTCAATGCGTGTTACCGGGTCGACAACGATTCGTTCTGACATGGTTTAGGTTTCCTGCTTGTTTTCAGTTTGCACCAGATGATCCGCCAGCGTCTCCGCCAGACCAACCACTTCCACATCCATTCCGTATTCTTCTATGCCATCTTCCAGCATATTCCGACAATTTGAACAACTGGTAACCAGTTTTTTTGCCCCGGTGGCATCCAGTTGTGTTTTCTTGATATTGAATACCTTGAGACGCAGTTCATCGGCATCGGGATTGGCGCTGACTCCCCCGCCACCGCCACAACACCAGTTCCACTTACCGGAACAGGGCATATCAACAAAATCATCTGCCACCAGATTTAACAGTTTGCGGGGCTCTTCCAGAACACCGCCGCGGCGTACGATCTGACAGGGATCATGGAAGGTCAGTTTTTCACTATCCTTACCTTCCAGTTGTAACCGCCCTTCCTGATACAACTGATCAAGCAATTCCAGGATATGGATAACCTTGAACTTGTAGGGCTTGCCAATCAGGTTAGGGCCTTCCCAACGCAATGCTGTATAGGCATGACCGCATTCCGGGCTGATGACATATTTAACCTGCAACTTTTCCGCCGCATCCACAATACGCTGCACCAGTTCGGCCGCAATATCTGAAGCGCCAATCTGGATCCCGCTGTTAGTTGCTTCAAAAGCATCGCTGGAAAAAGTCCACGACACATTGGCCTGTTTGAAAATACGCGCCATCGCGCCAATAAATTCGGCGAACTCGACAATTTCTGCGGATGACATCAGCAGCAGGTAATCCGCGCCTGTTTGATCAAACGGGATGGTAATTCCTGTTTCCTGTTCGGCAATTTCAACTTTCTTCCTGAAGGCAGGTAGTTTGATACCCATCGGGCTACCAATGGTAACCGCACGATAGGTTGCACCCTTGAGTCCCTCCGGAGCATGCCCCGAAGCGACCATGCCCTCCCGTGCCTTGCGTATCATGTAGGCGATGTCATTACCTACCGGACAGACCATAGAACAGCGGCCGCACAGGGTGCAGCTGTCGTACAACAGTTCCTGCCACCCAGCCAGGTCATCGTCCGTCAATTTCCGGCTGATACCAAGCCCCGCCATCAACCGTCCCCAGAAAGTGTATTCCTGCTTCCAGACCTTGCGCATCGGCTCCAGTTTGTGAATTGGCGTGTACTTGGGATCCCCGGTTTCCACAAAGAACAGGCAGGCGTCGGCGCACATGCCACAGCGCACACAGCTGTTGAAGAATGATGCGATAGGTGCATCGATCTGTTCCTTGAACGCGTTGATACCCTGTTGCAATGAAGTTGTCATACCTTTACCCCCTTGCGTCCGGCCATCTGGCCGTTATACCA
>JAJDNN010000139.1 GCA_022340685.1 Pseudomonadota bacterium | reverse complement strand
AGCACCGCCAATGCCCATCCCCATATCTGCAACAATAGTGTTGCCGTGGTTCATAACGGCATCATTGAAAACTTTGAAAGTCTTAAACGGCAACAGCAGGCCGAAGATTATGTGTTTACTTCCGACACCGATACGGAAGTGATCGTCCACCAGCTACACAAGTATCTTGAGCAGGACCACAACTTGTATCAAGCGGTACGAGACACAATCAATGATCTGGAGGGGGCCTATGCACTCGGTGTGATAAGTACCGATGATACACAGCGGCTGATTGCTGCTCGTCGCGGGAGTCCCCTCGTCATCGGATTAGGGCACGACGCCAATTATATTGCTTCAGATATGGCGGCCCTGATCAGTGAAACCCAGGATTTCATTCTCCTGGAAGAAGGCGATGTTGCGATACTTACCCAGGATTCAGTCGAAGTCTATGATGTCGATGGGGTGCGTGTGGAACGGCCCGTTCATCACAGTGATCTGAGTGCAGATGCAGTAGAGCGGGGTGAATACAGTCATCACATGCTCAAGGAAATCTATGAGCAGCCACAAGCCATAGCGGAAACGCTTGAGGGTCGGCTCGGTGAAAGTAGCGTGCTGGAAGAAAGTTTTGGAGTTGGTGCAAGCGCCATATTCGACAAGGTTGAGCATATACAGATCATTGCTTGCGGCACCAGTTACCACGCCGGCCTGGTGGCACGCTATGGTTTTGAAGCCCTGGCAGGAATTCCCTGCAATGTGGAAGTAGCCAGTGAATTTCGTTATCGGCAGGCGACCGTCTTGCCCAATACCCTGTTCGTGACCATTTCCCAGTCGGGTGAAACTGCCGATACTCTGGCCGCATTGCGCGCGGCGAAGGGAATTGGATTTGGCCATAGCCTCTGTATCTGTAACGTACCGGAAAGTTCGTTGGTGCGGGAGTCTGATCTGGTTCTGATGACCCGTGCCGGCCCGGAGATCGGTGTTGCCTCCACCAAGGCGTTTACCACCCAGCTCGCAGCACTCCTGTTACTCATCGTGGTACTGGGCCGTAGACACAAGATGACGGCCGATACAGAAAAAAATATCGTCGAGCAACTTCGCCAGTTGCCCGGCTATATCGAAAATGTATTGAAACTGGATGATGAGATAAAACATCTCGCCGAGCGTTTTGGTGACAAGCATAATGCCCTGTTTCTGGGGCGGGGTGCCCAGTACCCCGTTGCACTGGAAGGTGCGCTCAAGCTCAAGGAAATTTCTTATATTCATGCTGAAGGTTATCCCGCCGGCGAGCTCAAGCATGGCCCACTGGCACTGGTGGATGAAGATATTCCGATCGTAGCGGTCGCGCCCAACGATGAATTGCTCGACAAACTGAAAGGAAACCTGCAGGAAGTTCGTGCGCGCGGTGGGGAGCTGTATGTCTTCGCCGACAGTGAATCCGGAATAGAACCGACCGAAGGTATGACCGTGCTGAATGTTGCACCCACAGACAAGGTTATTTCACCCATTATCTATACAGTACCGCTGCAACTGCTTGCCTACCATGTTGCCTTGATCAAGGGCACCGATGTAGACCAGCCGCGCAACCTGGCAAAATCTGTTACTGTGGAGTAAGCTGAAATTAACTTTCTAATCTGTCAAGCAAGGAGAGAGGGATGAAATACAATCCGCTACCAACTTTCATACTGTTGTTCGGTTTTGTACCTGTCGCATTTGCCGGCAGTATCCGCTGTGACGGGCATATATTTCAAGGTGGTGAGGAACAACCCGTACTGCAATCCCAGATTCTGGAGAAATGCGGTGAGCCCACATCCAAAACCTATGGTGTCTGGATTTACGTCAGGGATAACGTAACCTATACCTTGCAGTTTAACAGCGACAATCAACTGGAAACTGTTACGCAACAGGTGCAGGAATAGCTATTGTTGAAATGAAAATGGCTGGCAGGTTACGACCAAGCCCGGTCATATCAAGGTCAAATCAAGGTCAAATTCAATCAAGGTCGGGTATTACTATGCCGGCCTTTTTTGTTGGGAGATCTAAAAAACTGCCCATTCTGTCGGATAATAGCCTTGTATATCTTGAAAATGGACTCTATATCACCCAATTGTAATATCAGGAGACAAGGGCTTAACCAGGGTTGGATTTGGGTTATATTTTTTTAGTTGATTAAAAATGCACTTCATTAACTTTTGTAAAATTTGCATATTCAGTTTCCTGTTAAGCGTATCGGGACTGGTCCTGGCGCAGGATGTTGAAAAATGGCATGTTTCGCGACAAGCCCCTGAAAATACAGACAAGCTGATTTATCAACTAGAATATCAGGGCTTCTTTACCGCATTCGTCTGGACAACTCTGGCGGATGTATCTTTTACTAGCGCCCGGAACAAGAGCGGCTTCATAGGAGCAAGCAGCTGCCTGCTGGACTTGCGGTTATCTACCGAAAACTATTCCACGGAAGATGTGTATCCCTTTCGTTATGAATGGCGGAGTCTGGTAAGCCCGGACCTTGGCAAGGTCTATCTGGTTGAAGAAATATCTACGGGAGTCAAGGAAGAACACAAGGCGGTCTGGCTCGATTGGAATGACAAGAAGATTAATCTTTACAGGAAACGTAACAAAATCGAACCGGATGTTTTTGATGATGAAGAAGACGAATTTTATATCGTAGAGCCAGAAGTTAAAAAGAATAAAATCGAATGGGAAAAAGATGGTGCCAAGCCGGTACCTGAGTTTCTGAATCGGCAACCCCTGTTGGAGGGTAAATATACATACCTCGTATACGATAAGTCAGTCAAACTCGCATCTGATTTACTGCTCACAGATCCGGTTGGTTTAATGTATGCAACACGCTGGCATAATTATCGGGCTTCCCCAATGTATGATTATGATGTCTCGTACAAGGATGAAATCAGAAAATATCGCATTAAGAAACTTGGGCGCGAGCGAGTGGCACTCGGAACCGGGCAGATCCCCGCCATCAAGGTTCGTGTGATGCGCACCAGCCAGAATGAAGCTGATGAGGAAGGCTCAGTGACAATCTGGCTGTCTGATGATAACCGACGCATTCCACTGAAGTATGAAATCGATGTTGTTTTAGGAAAAATGAGACTAAATTTGTCTGAAGCGAGTTTCAATCGCTATAAGAAACCACAGACCTGTCTGGATGTGAAGGCGTTAAAGAAAGAACGATACGTGGAGAAGGGATAAACAATCCTGCGCAAGTCGGTATTTGTCCTGGCTATGGTGCGTCTCCCGGTTGGTCATGAAAATTATGACGATCGCATAACCGGTTACCGTGCTTCTAGAAGATACTTTTGCGCTCGCTGGAACGTCATCAATACCATGTTAGTAGCCTGACGTTATTGGCGCTATTTGCGCCAGAATGATGGCGTGAATATGACCAGCAGGGTAAATATCTCCAGTCGGCCGAGCAGCATGGCAAAGGCCAGTACCCACTTGCTCTCAGTGGTGATGGATTTAAAATTCGCTGTTACCTCACCCAGACCGGGGCCAAAATTGTTGATACTGGTGGCTACCGAGGAAAAGGCTGTCACCTGGTCCATGCCATCGGCCATGAGGAGCAACATGATCGCGGCAAAACTAGCCACATAGAGAGAAAAATAACCCCATACCGCATCAATGATGCGCTCCGGCAAGACCCGTCCGGCGATCTTGATAGGTTTTTCCATTGCCGGGTGTACCAATTCAGTCAGATCACGACCGCTTTGCTTGAACATGATAATGAAGCGGATTACCTTGATTCCGCCCGCCGTTGAGCCTGCACAACCACCGATAAAGCTCACCAAAAAAAGCAGGGACGGGGTGAAATCCGGCCAGCTAGAAAAATCTTCAGTTACATAACCGGTGGTAGTGATGACTGAAACTGTTTGAAACAGGCTAAATCGCAACGCAGAAATAAAATCATTATGATAGTGTGTACGGAATAGCTCGGCAGCCACCAGTAGCGAGAAAAGACCAATCAGAATCAGGTAGATGCGCACTTCGATGTCGCGCCAGTACATAAGCGGGCGGCCGCGTAGCAGCACATAGTAATGAATGCCGAAGTTCGTTCCACCCAGAATCATAAACACGACGGCAATGAGTTCAATTGCCGGGCTGTTAAAATAGGCCAGGCTTGCATCATGAGTCGAAAAGCCGCCGGTGGAAATAGTGGACAGGCTATGGGCCAGAGCATCAAACAGTGACATTCCGGCCAGCCAGTATGCGGCGGCGCAGGCCAATGTCATCACAGTATATATAAGCCAGAATGAGCGGGCGCAGTGGGTGATACGCGGGGCGATCTTTTCATCCTTGAATGGCCCTGGCGTTTCCGCGCGGTACAATTGCATGCCACCGATACCAAGCATGGGCAATATGGCAATCGCAAGCACAATTACGCCCATGCCGCCAAACCACTGCAATTGCTGGCGGTAAAACAGGATGGATTGGGGCAGAGTATCGAGGCCCGTGAAAATTGTCGCACCAGTGGTGGTAAAGGCCGATACCGATTCAAAAAACGCATCGGTTATACTGAGATGGGTGCCAAATAAAAACGGCAGAGCGCTCAGCAGGCCCAATACGACCCAGAACATGGCGACAATGATGAAGCCATCGCGATTCTGGATGTTGGTTCGAAAGTTACGCACCGGCAGCCATAACACCATGCCGGCTAGCAGGGTCAGTCCAATGCTGAGCAGGAAATGAACCAGTTCGCCATCCTGATAGAGCAGGGAAATGTATATAGGCGGAATGAGGGTCACGCTGTACAAGATCAAAAACAGGCCCATGATCTTTTGTATCAGACTAATGCGCATGGTACCGAAATACGGATTAGTTACGCCAGAAAGCCGGAGTAAACAGTACCAGCAGGGTAAATATCTCCAGTCGGCCAAGCAGCATGGCAAAACTGAGTATAGCTTTGGCGCTGTCACTGAGCGCGGCATAATTGAAACCGACTTCACCCAGCCCGGGGCCCAGATTATTCATACAGGCGGCAACCGCCGAAAAGGCGGTGATCTGATCCAGACCATCCAGCATCAGTAACAGCAGCATAATACTGAACAGCGCGACGTAAGCAGCAAAAAAGCCCCACACCGCATCCAGAATCCGGTTGGAAACCGGTTTGCCGCCCAGTTTTATGGGGATGGAAGCGTTGGGATGAATAACACGCAATACCTCACGGCGGCCCTGTTTCAAGAGCATGACGAACCGGATCACCTTCATGCCACCCGCAGTGGAACCGGCGCATCCACCGATAAAACTGGTAAACAATAACAATACCGGTAGAAAACCGGGCCACAGGTGGTATTGATGGGTGGTAAAACCAGTGGTGGTGCCAATGGATACCGTCTGGAAGATGCTGGTAATGATGGTTTGTCCGGTTGAATCGAACACCCC
This sequence comes from Pseudomonadota bacterium, assembly GCA_022340685.1. Classification (GTDB taxonomy): domain Bacteria; phylum Pseudomonadota; class Gammaproteobacteria; order UBA6429; family Thiohalophilaceae; genus JAJDNN01. The sequence goes on along the minus strand of JAJDNN010000139.1, from coordinate 21,268 downwards.
TTTGAAATCAAGATAGACGGTGGTAATCACTCCAACGACAAGTAATATAATGAGGTAGGCCTTGAATTCTGAATCATAAAAGTAACCGGCAATGGAGCGATGGCGCCAGGCGGTGAAATGTAACGAGAAATTGACGCCGGAAAGCAACATAAAAATAATCGCTACCAGTTCAATCAGGGGTTTGTCGATAAAATAACCCATGCTCGCATCATGGGTTGAATAGCCGCCGATTGCGATAGTGGAAAAACTGTGTGATATGGCATCAAACAGGTTCATCCCGGCCACCCAGTAGGCCGTCGCGCAGACCAGGGTCAGGGTCAGATAGATGTACCACAGCGCCTTGGCGGTTTCAGTGATGCGCGGTGTCAGTTTGGTGTCCTTGACAGGCCCGGGGCTCTCGGCCCGGTATAACTGCATGCCACCAATACCGAGCATCGGCATAATGGCGATTGCCAGTACAATAATACCCATCCCTCCCAGCCACTGTAGTTGCTGGCGGTAGAACAAAATGGCTTTTGGTAACGTGTCAATCGACGTCAGAACTGTCGCGCCGGTGGTAGTCAACCCCGACACGGATTCGAAAATGGCGTCCATTACAGAAAGGCTGGGTTGATCGGCCAGCGCAAAGGGCAATGCGCCAAACAGACCCAGGACCGACCAGAACAGGACAACGATAATAAATCCGTCACGCAGTCGCAGATCCTGTTTCCGGGATTTCACCGGCAACCAGAACAGGATGCCGGTGATCAAGCTAACTGCAAAGGCATACAAAAACGGGGCAAGAGAACCATCGGCATAAATGATCGACACTAGCATGGGTGGCAGCATGGCGACGCTGAACAGCATGAGCAGAATGCCGAGAATGCGCTGAATGACAAGGAGTTGCATATGGAATCAGTGACGAAGTTTAGACGGTGAGCGGCTGGCGGTGTCGGGCATCGATAATTCTCGTCGGGTTGTTCTAGATTTTTACAAACTCAACGTCACATTAATCAATCTGTAACTAGATGAAAGTAATCCCCACCTGGAACAATCGCTCCACTTCACGAATCCGCGATTTGTCGATAAGAAGCAGTATGACGTGATCTTCTGATTGGATGATCGTGTCGTGGTGAGCGATAATGACATCGTTGCCGCGGACGACGGCACCAATGGTAGTGCCTGCGGGAAGTTTGAGTGCCCCGATCTTGTGACCCACTACCTTGGAGGTGGATTCATCACCGTGGGCAATGGCTTCGATAGCTTCCGCTGCACCGCGCCGTAATGAATGTACCTTAACCACATCGCCGCGGCGGATATGGGTCAGCAGACTGCCAATCGTGGCTACTTGTGGTGAAATGGCTATGTCGATATCACCACTTTGAATCAGATCAACGTAGGCGGCGCGGTTAATTAGCGTCATCACCGTGCGGGCACCGAGCTGTTTGGCTAGCATGGAGGACAAAATGTTGGCTTCATCATCATTGGTCAACGCGCAGAACACGTCAGTTTTTTGGATATTTTCTTCCATTAAAAGATTTTCATCGGCAGCATCGCCATGCAACACAATGGTCTTGTCCAATTCGTTAGACAGGACTCTGGCGCGTGCCGCGTTATGCTCGATGACCTTGACCTGATATTTCTGCTCAAGTGTACGGGCGACGCGTTTGCCGATATTACCCCCGCCGACAATCATGATGCGCTTGTAGGGTTTGTCGAGTCTGCGTAACTCACCCATTACGGCCCGAATATTCTTGCTGGCGGCGATAAAGAATACTTCGTCATCCGCCTCGATGACAGTATGCCCCTCCGGGAGAATTGCGCGGTCGAGCCTGTAAATGGCGGCTACCCGGGTATCGACGTTGGGCATGTGTTCCCGCAGGGTACGAAGTTCCTGGCCCACCAGTGGGCCACCATAGTAGGCCTTTACCCCCACCAGCTGGACCTGGCCGTCTGCGAAGTCGAGTACCTGCAGTGCGCCCGGATATTGGATCAGGCGCTGGATATAATCTGTAATCAACTGCTCCGGGCTAATCAGATAATCAATCGGCAGGCTTTCGTTGCTGAACAGCTCGTTATAGCGCAGGTACTCGATAGCCCGGATGCGGGCAATCTTGGTTGGGGTATGGAACACGGTCCAGGCTACCTGGCAAGCGACCATGTTGGTTTCATCGCTGTCGGTTACCGCAACCAGCATATCGGCATCTTCGGCGCCTGCTGCACGCAAGATATCGGGGTGGGAGGCCTGGCCGATGACGGTACGAATGTCCAGCCGGTCCTGCAGTTGCTGCAAGGTCGTTTCGCTGGTGTCGACAATCGTAATGTCATTGGCTTCACTGGCCAGATTTTCCGCTAGGGAACTGCCCACCTGGCCGGCACCGAGAATCAGGATTTTCATTGTCGCTACTTATAATTATTAATTAGACGAGTATAACCGGATTTATTCAGACACGAGTTGCTTGGGATCAATCCCGAGACTACGTAATTTGCGGTACAGGTGGGTTCGTTCCAGACCGACAATCTTGGCGACCTTGCCGACACTGCCGCCGGCCTGACGCAGTTGATGTTCGAGATAGTCCCGCTCGAATTGCTCTCTCGCTTCACGCAGGGGTAAGTCAAAATTGATGCCAAAGACCGACGTCTTGCTCCCCGCCTCGGGTCGGCCGCTACCCAACGCGACTTCCACCTCTTCCAGGCTGATTTCAGAACCGTCACCCGCGATCAGCAGGCGCTGGACCAGATTCATCAATTCACGAACATTGCCGGGCCAATGATAATTGCGCAGCCGGTTTTGCGCCCCGGTACTGAATTTCCGGTATGGCAGCTTTTCATGTTCCACATACAGGTTGGTGAAGAAATTGAGGATCTCAGGCACATCTTCCACATGCTCCCGCAGTGCCGGGATCTGGATTGGTACCACATTGAGCAGGAAGAACAGGTCCTTGCGCAAGCGGCCCTTGTCGACCATGGCCGTCAGATCCTGATGGGTGGCGGCAATAATACGAACCTGCAATTCAACTGGCGTATTGGCGCCAATGCGCTGGAAACTGCCGGATTCGAGCGCCGAATAGAGTTTACCCTGGGTGACGTTATCCATGTCGGCGATATCATGCAACAGCAGGGTACCCCCGTTGGCCTGTTCCAGCAGGCCGTAATGTACCTTGCCCTGTTCCTCGCTTCCGAATAGCTCATGCGCCGAGTTATCCCCGGACAGGGATCCCACATTGACTTCAATAAACGGCCGATCCCGGTGCAGGCTATGGCGATGCAGGTAGCGGGCGGCCACGCTGATGTCGCAGCCCGGTTCAGAGCTCATCAGCACCCAGCTGTCGTGTTCGGCGACCCGTTTTATCTGCTCGCGCAGGCGTTGCATGGTGGCGCTTTTGCCCAGCGGTTCTTCCAGCGTATAGCTGTGTCTGCGCAACCCCTGATTCTCACGATTTAGCTTGTCCGCTTCCAGGGCATGCTCAATGGTCAACAGCAGCTTGGCCAGTGATAAGGGTTTTTCTATGAAGTCATAGGCGCCCAGGCGGGTTGCTTCCACGGCGGTTTCGACCGTGCCGTGACCGGACATCATGATCACCGGCATGGGCAGGCCGTCCACTTCCGACCATTCTTTGAGCAAGGTAATGCCGTCCACATCGGGCATCCAGATATCCAGTAATACCAGATCGGCCCGTCGTGCCCGGTGGGCCTGGCGGGCGACCTCGCCGTTCTCCGCCACATCAACCTCATAGCCTTCATCTTCCAGGATTTCCTGCACCAGCTGGCGGATATCGGGTTCGTCATCGACCACCAGAATATAGGGTGCACGCGGAATGTCACGTTGATCGATTGATGAAGGATTAGGCTGCGGCATTGTCATTGTCTGAATAGGAGCTCTTTTGATCGTTGTCAGTCTTGGAGGCCGGTCGTTCGCCTTCTATATGCAACACCGGGAAGCGGATGACAATATAGGCACCACCTGTCTCGGGGTTCTCAGCACTTAGCATACCACCATGTTCCTCGACAATTTTTTTGACGATGGCCAGGCCCAGACCACTGCCGCGGGGCTTGCTGGTGATATAGGGCTCAAACAGTTGTCCCATCATTTCGCTTGAGATGCCTGGCCCGGTATCACGTACACCAAGTTCCACGAACTGGCAGGCATGCTCTTCGGCGCAGCGTGTTGAAATGGTGATTATACCTTCCTCGTAAGCCATCGCCTCGAGCGCGTTTTTAACCAGATTCGTCAGCAGCTGTCGCAGGCGCCCTGTATCCGCCTCGATATGGGGCGTTTCCGGGTCAAGTTGCAGGTTGAAACGCACTTTCATTTTACCACCCCGATACAGCTCCCGGACTTCCCGCACCAGATTGTTGAGGTCCACTTCTTCCAGCCGTAAATCCGGCATGCGGGCGTAGTCGGAAAAGGCCTTGACCATGTCCTTGAGCGTTTCGACCTGCTGCACGATGGTGTGAGTGGCACGATCCAGAATGTCCGCGTCTTTGGGTGGCATGGTTTTCAGGTACTTGTGGCGCAAGCGCTCGGCAGAAAGCTGGATGGGTGTCAGCGGGTTCTTGATTTCATGGGCAAGACGGCGCGCCACTTCCCCCCAGGCCGCATTGCGCTGGGCCTGGACCAGAGTGGTGATGTCGTCGAATACGATCAGGCTGCCACCGGGTATGTCACTGCTTTCCGGCAGGGGGGTGCCCCGACACATGAGGACCTGGCGGCCACTTGTGCTGAACAGGGTGACTTCTTCTTGCCAGTCTTCCACCTGGTTGCCGAGATACTCATAGACTGTGTCCACCAGGGTCATCAGCACCGGGTGCTCCGTGGCGATGTCATCCAATGCCTTGCCCTGGTAATCCTCGAGATCGAGAGTGAGGATATAGCTGGCGGCGGGGTTGCTGGTTCGGATTCGGTGGTTGATATCCAGCGTGATTACCCCCGAGGACAGATTTCCCAGCACGGTTTCCAGGTAGGCGCGTTGGGCTTCGGCTTCGTTGCGCGCCAGGTCGATATGGTGGGTCATTTCATTGAATGAACGCACCAGAAATCCGAGCTCGTCCCGGCCCGGTAAGGGCAGACGCTTTTTGTAATCGCCCGCGGCAACTGCCCGGGTGCCTTCCGCCAGATCAGTAATCGGCGCAACCAGACGACGGGCGGCATAGAATGCAGCCCAGATGGCGATCATGATGCTGAGCAGCAGCACCAGTGACAAGGTCAGGATAAAGCTGTATTTGAGTGGGATGCGTAAATAGGCCACCTCGCGATAACGCCCGAACGCCGACTGGACGCTGTCGGCCAGCTCGTTGATCCGCGCCGGCACCGGATATAGTGCCTGTAGAATCATCCCTTCACCAGGCGGCGCCCTACCCGGCACGTTCACCGCCACGCGCACGAACAGGCCGGCATCCCTGATTGGCAACAGGGCGACATCCGCCCGGCCCTGGCGCAGGATCAGCTGGGTGCCGGCATCGAGTCGCTGGGGAATCAGGTTTTCAGTTTCTAAACTGCTGGCGGCGACGATATGCCCGTTCTTGGAAAAAAGGGTCAGTTCATTCGCATCGTTTTCTGAACGCAAATCATTGAGTGTTAGCACCGCCATGTCCGGACTGACGCTGCCCGCGACCTTGGCCATGGCCTTGGTATCCCGAAGCAGTTGGGTCGTGCGAATGCCGAGAGCCGCCTGGCCCAGCTCCAGTGCATCTGTGAGGGCACTTTCTACGCGCACATCAAACCAGCTATCGATACCACGCTTGATAAAATCCAGGGAGAAGAAATAGACCGCACTGACCGGCGTTACCGACAGAATCACAAACATTATCACCAGTCGGGCAGTGAGCCGGGAGCCGGCGATCTGTTGCCGGTACTGGCGGATCAGCAACCACAGGCTTCGGCCGATAAGCCCGATGAACAACATGATGGTGAGGAGGTTGATCCCGAGCAGCCAGGAATAGAGTCGACCGAACAGGGCAGAGTCATGGGAAACATCGCTCATCAGGTACAACGAGGCGAGCAGCAGCACAAACAGCACTACGATGGGCAGGCTGCCGGAAAACAGTTTGCGTGTCAGCGGTTTAATGGCCATCGGTACCAGTCACTTTCCAGATTCCACTCAGAGGAAATATAGGCCAGGGGACGCATCGGTGCGGGCAGAGATTCGATATCCAGTTGGGCACGAAGACGAACGAAATAGGTCGAGCCAGGCTCAAGCAGTTTGGCATCGATGAGTGGCAGATGGCTAATGCGCCCGAGATTATCCAGTGCAGCGTCAAGCGAACTAAAGTGCTCCTGTGCGCCACTGTTGAGGTTCTGCAGGATGAATTTCTCCGACAGGGCATGATAAAGCAGCAGGTAACCCTGTTCCAGATCCGCCAGTGTCTTGTTCCAGTACCAGCGCTCCTGCTTGACCTGAATGTCGTACAGGATCAGTAGCGGCACCCCGTTTTCCAGAGCGTTCAGTGCGGCATCGGAGAACCGGAAATCGATGCGGGCGTTGAGCTGGTAGACGTCCTTGTCCAGATTGGTTTCGATGTACTTAACGACGAAGGCCTGTTCGGCGTGAGCTGACTGCAGATGTATCAGGGCCGCTAGCCCGAGCAGGAGGGCCAGCAACCACGGAGAATACGATTTGCGCTCAGGCATGCTTGCTGATGCAGGCATAATAAAATCCATCCATATCGTTCTCACCGGGCAGGATCTGGCGGCCCGCCGGCATGGGGCGTCCCCAGTCAGCGCTGATGTCCTGCAAACGGGCATCGGGACGGTCGGCCAGGAACTGCTCGACTTGGTGTGTATTCTCCTGCCGCAAGACGGAACAGGTTACATATAAAAGCATACCGCCTGGCCTGAGCAAGGGCCATAGGGCATGCAGGATTTGTTGCTGGGTGTCGGCCAGGCGGGGGATGTCGTCGGGCCGGCGCAGCAGCTTGATGTCCGGATGGCGGCGGATCACGCCGCTGGCGGAGCAAGGTGCATCCAGCAGAATCCGATCGAACGGTTTTCCGTCCCACCAGGTCGCCGGATCAGCCGCATCGCCGACCTGGCAGTTGGCCGTTAATCCGAGCCTGTCCAGGGCGTCCCGCAGGCGCTGCACGCGCGCCGGTTTCAGGTCCAGCGCCAGCAGTTCCCCGATATCCGGCTGGGATTCGAGCAGGTGCGCGGTCTTGCCACCGGGGGCGGCACAGGCATCCAGGATCCGGTCGCCAGGCTGTGGCATCAACAGGGGCGCGGCCAACTGGGCAGCGGCGTCCTGTACCGAGACCGCCCCGCTGTTAAAGCCGGGAAGATCGTCGATATCAATGGCCTGGTGCAGCGTCAATCCGCATTCCGTGAAAGGTGCCGGGACGGCCTCGATGCCACTGGCGGCCAGTCGCGCCTGATAGGTCCCCCGGTCCTGCTGACGGGTATTGACCCGCAAGGTCATCGGGCCAGCGATGTTGTTGGCGGTAGTAATGGCTTCCCAGTCATCGGGCCAGTCCAGTTTGAGCTGTTCCAGCAACCAGGCAGGGTGTGCGGTGCGGGCGATTTCGTCCTGTCCGACGGTATTCATAATGGCATTTTGCTGGCGCAGGAACTGGCGCAGCACGCCGTTCAGCAGGCTCCGGGCCCAGGGCTTTTTAAGTTTGCCTGCCAGTCCGACGGTCTCCGCCACGGCGGCGTGGTCGGGAACGCGCATCGCTATGATCTGGTACAGACCGGTGTGCAGCGCCAGCTTGATGTCGATATCCCTGGCCCGCAGCGGCTTGTCCATCAGGTGGTCGCCGATTGCCTCCAGGCGTGGGTAATCGCGCAGAACGCCGTAGGCCAGCGCCTGCACCAGGGCACGGTCGCGTGGCTCAGGGAATTCGGCCAGCAGGGGCTCCAGGGCATCGGTGAGACTGCGCCCGTCACCTAGGACGGCGGTGAGAGCGTGCACTGCGGCGAGTCGGGGCGTCATGTCTTTGGCGTCGTAAATATCGGGGCGCCGTAAGTCAGGAAAAGCTCATCGCGGAGTGACGTTTTCAGTGGCGTGGAGTTGCATGCCGGGGCGAAGCAGATCCGGCCGCCCATTCAGAAAGGCCTGAATATCCATCGGCTTGCCACCCGGTGGTTGCAGGTATGTCAGGCGCAGGATGCCTTCCCCGCAGGCAACGTCAATGCCGGTTTTGCCCGTGGCAATAACGGTGCCCGGCGGTGCGTCGGTCGGTTCCAGTCGGGGCTGGGCCCCCCAGATCCGCAGCGTTTGGCCATCGATAGCGGTCTGGGCCACCGGCCAGGGATTGAAGGCTCGCACCTGGCGGTCGATGACTTTGGCGGGTTCTTGCCAGTGGATTATCGCCTCCTGCTTGTTGAGTTTGCGGGCATAGGTGGCCGCATTTTCGTCCTGCTGTTCGGGTGTCAGCCGATCCAGTTGTGCCAGGGCTGCCACAATCGCCTCGGCACCCAGTGTTGCGAGCCGGTCATGCAGGCTGGACGCGGTATCTTCGGGACCGATGGGACAGGCCATTTTCAGTAGCATGCCGCCGGTGTCCAGGCCTTCATCCATTTGCATGATGGTGACCCCGGTTTCGATGTCACCGGCCAGTATGGCCCGCTGGATAGGCGCTGCGCCACGCCAGCGCGGTAACAATGAGGCATGGATATTGAGGCAGCCGTGGCGCGGTGTCTCCAGCACTGCAACCGGCAACAACAGGCCATAGGCCGCCACCACCATGACGTCAGGTTGTAGCGCCTGCAGCTCGTCGCAGGCGGCTACTGACTTGAGGGATTCCGGCTGAAACACGGGCAGGGCATGGTCTAAAGCCAGTTGTTTGACCGGCCCTGGTTTAAGCTTGCGACCCCGGCCAGCTGGCCGGTCTGGTTGGGTATAAACGGCTACCAGCTGGTGCGGTGTATCCAGCAAAGCCGCCAGGGCGGTTGCCGCAAACGCCGGGGTGCCGGCAAAGACGATTTTCAGGGGTGTCATGGAGGATCGTGTCAGTTAAAGAAATCAGGACCTTAGCCGACAGATCCTGAGAATCAGGTTTACATGGCCAGCTTCTGCTGCTTGAGCAGTTTTTTACTGATTCGCTGGCGTTTGAGTGAGGAGAGATAATCCACGAACAGCTTGCCCTGCAGGTGGTCCATTTCATGCTGGATACAGACGGCCAACAGGTCTTCGGCTTCAAGCTCAAACGGGCTTCCTTCCCGATCAATGGCGCTGATCCGGATGTGCCGGGCGCGTTCGACGGGTTCATAGATACCGGGCACGGACAGGCAGCCCTCGTCGATGGATTGAATGCCGTCTGATTCGATGATCTCGGGATTGATGAAGGCCAGGGGGCCGGACTTGTCTTCGGACACGTCCATCACCAGTATTTGCTGGTGTTGATCCACCTGGGTCGCGGCCAGGCCGATCCCGGGGGCGGCATACATGGTCTCGAACATGTCGTCCACCAGACGGGCGACGCGGCCATCGACGGTTTCAACCGGCGCGGCGCGGGTCCGCAGGCGTTCATCGGGATATTTTAGAATATTGAGTATTGCCATACAATTTCACGCTATACTTCTAGTATATTTGTAGAAAAAGCTGCTAACATTATGATACTACAGGATAAGAGCAGCGCTCGAGTTTGACATAACGGGCACAACAATTACACGCATTCCACCCGGCCCTGTAATAGGAAAGCTTATGCTAAATAATAAACCGACCGGTACGACTTTGATACATTTCCTCGTACCCTTCATCCTTGGTGTCAGTCTCGCCGCGTGCAGTTCCGCTCCGGAAAAACCGGCCCCGGCACCTGAGCCAAAGTCTGAACCCGTTAAAGTAACGGAGCCGACTCCTCCCCCGGCCCCCGAACCGGCCCCGGTGGTCGAGCTGAAACCCGATTACCCGGAACGCTACGTGGTTAAGAAAGGGGACACACTGTGGGGCATCGCCGAAAGATTCCTCAAGGATCCTTGGTTATGGCCGCAGGTCTGGCATATCAACCCCGAAATCCGTAACCCGCACCTGATTTATCCCGGTGAGGTTATTGCCTTGCATTATGTGGATGGCAAGCCCTACCTGACCCTGGAGGGAGCTGGCGGAGTGGCCCCACCAAAGGGCATTACGACAGTCAAGCTGAGCCCACGTGTCCGTACGCAATCCCTGGACAAGGCCATCGACACGATTCCGCGTTCTGAGCTTGCCCCGTTCCTCTACAGGCCGGGCGTCGTCACCCAGGAAGATCTCGACAAGGCGCCTTATATTGTCTCCAGTCGGGATGGTCATCTGGTCAGTGGCCCGGGCAACACTGTGTATGCAACCAATGTGCAGGACAAGACCCTCACCGTGTATAACGTGGTCAAGACCGGGGATGTCTATCGGGATCCCAAAACCGGCGAGGTACTTGGCTATCAGGCGGTCAAGGTCGCGGATGCCACAGTGACCCGTTGGGGCGAGCCGGTCACGATGGTCCTGTCCAATTCCCGGGCGGAGGTGCTGGATGGCAATTACCTGCTGCCGACCGAGAAAAACAAGCTGGATTTCAATTTCTTTCCCTACCCACCGAAAACCAAGGTAAACGGTGAAATCATCGCTGCGTTCAATGCCCTGTCACAGATTGGCCAGTATGCGGTGGTGGCCATCAACCGGGGTGAGCGTGAAGGACTGAAACAGGGACACATCCTGGCTATTTATCAGCGCGGTGAAAAGGTTCGTGATCCCCGCGGCGAGTACAGCACCAAAATGGTCCAGTTGCCGAACGAGCGTGCTGGTCTGGTGATGGTGTTTAAGGTGTATGAGAAGGTGAGTTATGCTTTGGTGATGGACGCGACGCGCCCCATACATATCAATGACGAGGTTGCGAACCCCTGAACCCATTGGTGCACCGATTCAATTCTCCACCGGTGTACCTCCAGTAAATATCGGTACCTGACGGGCCGGAGGGATCCGGCCGGATACCTGATTATGGTTGACCGCGCCGAAACACTTCGCCACTGGCTGGCGCTTATCCGGGCTCCTTTGATCGGCCCGGTCACATTTCACTCACTTCTGCAGGAACATACCGAACCCCAGGCCGTGTTTGGCTTGAGCCGCGGCGTACTCGAAAAGTCCGGTCTTAAGGCCACAACAATTGAGTATCTCCTCCAGCCCGATTGGCAGCAGGTTGACGCAGACCTGGCCTGGCTCGACGCCTCATCGGCGCATGTGTTACTGATCGAAGATCGCGCTTACCCGGCATTGCTACGGGAAATCCCTGCTCCGCCACCTGTATTATTTGTGATGGGGGATGTGGGCGTACTTGGACGCAAGCAACTGGCCATGGTGGGCAGTCGTAACCCGACCCCCGCCGGCCGGGAAACAGCGTATGATTTCGCCCGCCATCTGGCGGCAAACGGACTGACGATTACCAGTGGTTTGGCGCTGGGTATCGACGGGGCGAGTCATGAAGGGGCGCTGGATGCTGATGGCCTGACCGTGGCGGTTGTTGGCACCGGTCTGGATCGTGTTTACCCGGCCCGACACCGGGAGCTGGCGCACAGGATCGCAGAGAATGGTGCATTGGTGTCCGAATTTCCGCTCGGCACGCCCCCCACGGCAGGTAACTTCCCCCGCCGTAACCGGTTGATTAGCGGTCTGTCCATGGGGGTATTGGTGGTGGAAGCGGCGTTGCGCTCCGGGTCGTTGATTACGGCCCGGCTGGCCGCAGAGCAGGGACGCGAGGTATTCGCTGTGCCGGGGTCCATCAACAACCCTCAGGCGCGCGGCTGTAATGCCTTGATTCGACAGGGCGCCAAGCTTGTGGAAACGGCAGAGCACATATTTGAGGAGCTGGGCGGCTTTGCCGCCCCGGTTAATATTGAACCAGATGATGAGGCTGCGGTCTCAGCCCCAGAGCTGGATGCCGAATATCGCCGGGTACTGGAAAGTGTGGGCCACGAACCGACCCCGGTAGACATGGTGGTAAAAAGAAGCGGATTGACGGCCGATGCCGTTTGCTCCATGCTGTTGGTACTGGAATTGCAGGGCTTGATTGCGTCGACGTCCAGTGGGCATTATTGCCAGACCAGTTGAAGGGAACCGAGATGAAAGAAAACGTACTTGACGTACTGATGTACCTGTTTGAAAACTACATGAATGATGAAATAGAATTCGACGCCGACGAGGAATCCCTGCGGGTTGAATTGCAGGAAGCCGGTTTTCAACAGGTTGAAATCGCCAAGGCTTTTGACTGGCTAGAGGGGCTGGCTCGCTTGCAGGACCATCCGCAAGGCCATGTACCGATGAATACTGCATCGTTGCGGATGTACACCAGCGAAGAGCAGGAAAAACTGGATCTCGACAGCCGGGGCTTCATGATGTTTCTGGAGCAAAGCGGGGTGCTGGACCACAATACCCGTGAGATGGTGATTGATCGGGTGATGGCCCTTGATGCCGAGGATATTGACCTGGATCAGCTCAAATGGGTCGTTCTGATGGTCCTGTTCAACCAGCCAGGTCGCGAGGGCGCTTATGCCTGGATGGAAGATTTGGTGTTTGAAGAGTCACCGGTTATTGTGCACTGAACGGGATATTATACAAATAACTCGACCATGCCCGCCCTTACGCGGGCATTTGCTTTTAAATATGGCGCAAATAACCGGGCGGCGATGGTGCGTTCTGGCAACGTCAACTGGTCGTGTATGAAAGACAAAATGATGAAACCGAGTACGAAGGTAAGCGGATGACAAAGAGTCTGGTCATCGTGGAATCACCCGCGAAGGCAAAAACAATCAAAAAATATCTAGGCAAGGATTTTGAAGTCCTCGCCTCGTATGGTCACGTGAGGGATTTGTTGCCCAAGGAAGGTGCTGTGGACCCGGACCATGACTTTGCCATGAAATATCAGCTAATTGAAAAAAACGAAAAGCATGTTGATGCAATAGCCCGCGCCCTGAAAAAAGCGGATGCACTCTATCTTGCCACTGACCCGGACCGTGAGGGTGAGGCCATCTCCTGGCATTTGTATGAGATTCTAAAGGATCGTGGCCTGCTGAAAAACAAGACGGTTGGCCGGGTCGCTTTTAATGAGATTACCAAGCGCGCAGTAAATGACGCAGTCGCACACCCGCGCGAACTATCCGACTCAATGGTACACGCCCAGCTGGCACGACGGGCACTGGACTTTCTGGTGGGATTCAATCTGTCACCCTTGTTATGGAAGAAAATCCGCCGTGGTTTGTCAGCCGGCCGGGTACAAAGTCCGGCGCTACGCCTCATCGTAGAGCGTGAGCTGGACATCGAAAGTTTCAAACCTCGCGAATACTGGACTATTGATGCAGAAGTGGAAGCGGCCAAGCAGGCGTTCAGTGCCAAGCTGACCACACTAAAGGCCAAGAAGCTGACCCAGTTCAGCATCAATACTGAAAATAAAGCGCGGGATGCCGAGCGCGCATTGCGCGATGCGGCCCAGGGCAAATTGCGCGTGGCCAAGGTTGAAAAGAAAAAGCGTAAACGTAATCCGGCGGCACCGTTTACCACCTCGACCCTGCAACAGGAATCTGCCCGCAAGCTGGGTTTTACCGCCAAGAAAACCATGAGTATTGCGCAACAGCTGTATGAAGGTATCGATATTGGAGGTGAAACCGTTGGTCTTATTACCTATATGCGAACCGACTCGGTAAACCTGGCGCAGGAAGCCATCGAGGATATTCGCGGCTATATCAGCGCCAAGTTTGGCCCGGAAAATCTGCCCAAAGAACCACGCACGTTCAAGACCAAATCCAAAAATGCACAGGAAGCGCATGAAGCTGTTCGGCCAACTTCGGTGCAGTATGAACCGGCCTCCATCAAGTCACATCTGAGCAAAGACCAGTTTCGTCTGTATGAACTTATATGGAAGCGGACTGTTGCCTGCCAGATGATCCACGCCACCATGGACACCGTAGCCATCGATCTGCAGGCCGGCGAGGGCAATATCTTTCGAGCCACGGGTTCAACCCTGGTCTCACCCGGGTTCATGGCGGTCTACCAGGAAAGCCGGGACGAGTCCAAGCCCGGCGATGACAGCGATCGCTTGTTACCCCCCCTCAAGGAAGGTGATGAGGTCAAGTTACTGAAGATCCTGCCAGAGCAGCATTTTACCGAACCACCGCCACGCTATTCTGAAGCCAGCCTGGTGAAGGCGCTGGAAGAATACGGAATTGGTCGGCCATCCACCTATGCCTCGATCATCTCGACCTTGCAGTCACGCGAGTATGTGACGATGGATAAAAAACGTTTTTTTCCGACCGATGTGGGGCGCATCGTTAACAAATTTCTGACGGAACATTTCACCCAGTATGTGGACTACGATTTTACGGCCCACCTGGAGGATGATCTGGACGCCATTTCGCGTGGCGAGAAGGAATGGGTGCCCACTATCCGGACATTCTGGGAGCCGTTCAAGGCGCTGGTGGATGACAAGGACAAGAACGTGGATCGCAAGGATGTGACCCATGAGAAAATTGACGAGAAGTGTCCCAAGTGTGGTGGCGATCTGGCGATCCGTCTGGGCCGGCGGGGTCGCTTCATCGGCTGCGATAACTATCCCGAATGCGACTACACTCGCAATGTTGGTGAGGACGCCGATGCCGAACCAGAGGTCATTAAAGATCGCAAGTGTCCGGAATGTGGCTCCGACCTGATTATACGACACGGCCGCTATGGCAAGTTCATCGGCTGCAGCAGTTATCCAGACTGCCGTCACATCGAGCCGCTGGAAAAACCGGAAGACACCGGCGTGCAGTGTCCCGAATGCAAGCAGGGCAACATGCTCAAGCGCAAATCACGCAATGGTAAGATCTTCTTTTCTTGTGAACGCTATCCGGATTGTAAATACGCAGTGTGGGATCAGCCCCTGGCCGATCCCTGCCCCAAGTGTGGCTGGCCCATGTTAACCCTGAAAACGACCAAGCGGCGCGGCACCGAAAAAGTCTGTCCACAAAAAGAGTGCGATTTCGTCGAGCAGGTGGAAGAAGAATCCGCCGAGGCGTAATAGGCACTTTCAATCACTCCGATTTTTTTCAAAGCAGAGATAGTCATCATGTCCAAGTCCAAGTCAATTCCGTTTGTTGCCATCCTGATGGGATCAGATTCTGACCTGCCCGTGATGCAGGCCACCCTGGATGTACTGAAATCACTCAAGCTGGATTTCGAAGTCAAGATAACTTCGGCCCATCGTACTCCGGAAGATACGCGGGCCTATATCGAGGACGCCGAAGCCCGGGGCTGCGCTGTGTTTATCGCCGCCGCCGGGCTTGCCGCACACCTGGCAGGGACGGTCGCGGCCCATACCCTGAAGCCGGTGATCGGTGTGCCGATGGACGGCGGGCCACTGCAAGGGATGGACGCCCTGTTGTCGACGGTACAAATGCCGGGCGGGATCCCGGTGGCGACGGTGGCGATTGGCAAGGCCGGCGCCAAGAATGCCGCCTATCTGGCTGCCCAGATCATTGCCGTGGCCGATTCTGAACTGGCCCGGCGTCTCACGGCAGAACGCGAATCTAATGCCGATCAAGTGCGCGCCAAGGATGCCGCCCTGCAAAAGCAGATCACTCCGTAACCCGCACACCGCACAATCAGGAGCAGATGTCCGGGGACACAATCAGACAGGCGGTGAAAGTCCTGCGCACGGGTGGAATCGTCGCCTATCCCACCGAGGCCGTGTACGGACTTGGTTGCGATCCGGGTAATGAAGTCAGCCTGCGGCGACTTTTGGCGATCAAACAACGTGATGCCGGCAAGGGGCTGATTCTGATCGCCGCTGATTTTGGGCAACTTGCGCGCTGGCTGGCGGAGATCGACCCCGCCGTGCGGGACAGGGCACTGGCCAGTTGGCCGGGTCCCGTTACCTGGCTCTGGCCGGCCGGAAATTCAGTATCATCCCTCCTGCGCGGTGATCATTCGACGCTCGCGGTACGCATCACCCGCCATCCGCTGGCCGCGCAACTGTGCGCGATGTTTGGTGGCGCGCTGGTTTCCACCAGCGCCAATCGCAGCAACCAACCCGCAGCACGGAGCCCCGACGAGGTGCGCCGCATCTTTGGCGATGAAATCGACTTCATTCTTGAGGGCGTAACTGGGGGACGGGATGCCCCGAGCGAGATCCGGGATGTCATTACCGGCCAAACAGTGCGTGCAGGTGGGTCAGAGTCCGGTGCGTGAGATGATAATGTAGAGGACAGAATGAACGACATCAACACAAATGCAGTTAAAGACTACTTGCTTGAACTGCAGGAAACCATCAGCAGCGAGCTGGCGGAAGAAGACGGTGGCAAGGCCTTTCTTGAGGAGGCATGGGAGCGTGAACCGGGTAGCGGCAGTTTGCAGGGAGGGGGTCGCAGCCGGGTACTGGCCGATGGGCAGGTGTTCGAGAGCGCCGGGATTAATTTTTCCCATGTTCATGGCCCGGCTTTGCCGGCCTCTGCCACGGCCCATCGTCCGGAACTGGCGGGCCGTCGTTTCCAGGCACTGGGCGTGTCGCTGGTCATTCACCCTCGCAATCCCTATGTGCCAACCTCGCATGCCAATGTGCGCTTTTTCATTGCCGAAAAAGATGGCGCGGAGCCGGTCTGGTGGTTTGGTGGTGGTTTTGATCTGACACCCTACTATGCCTTTGAAGAGGATGTCGTGTACTGGCATGGCAAGGCACGAGATGCTTGTGAGCCATTCGGCGCCGAGATTTATCCCCGTTTCAAGCAATGGTGTGACGACTATTTCTTTTTAAAACACCGCAATGAAGCGCGTGGAGTCGGCGGCCTGTTTTTCGACGATCTGAACGAGTGGGGATTTGAAAAGTCCTTCGCCTTCATGCGCAGCGTGGGGGACCACTACATCATGGCCTACCGGCCTATTGTGGCGCGGCGCAAGGATATTGCCTACGGTGAACGGGAGCGGGACTTTCAGCTTTACCGGCGCGGCCGCTATGTGGAGTTTAACCTGGTCTACGATCGTGGCACCCTGTTCGGCCTGCAGACCGGTGGCCGCACCGAATCAATCCTTATGTCCATGCCGCCGCTAGTGAAGTGGCGCTACAACTGGCAGCCCGAGCCCGGTTCACCGGAAGCGGAGCTGTACGAGGCATACCTTCCGGCTCGTGACTGGCTCTGAAAGAGGCTGTCTGAATGCCCCCCCTACAATCAGTGATGTTCAAAACAGATGAAAATGTTTCCATTGCATACCAGGCATAGATTGATATGTCATGGTATTGATAAGTAACGTAAAAAAGAAAACTCAGGAAGACTTTATTTTTTCGGTAATTCCCTGAAGGATATCCATGGGTAGCGGGAATATAATGGTATTGGACCGTTCCCCGGCTATTTCGGTGAGGGTTTGCAGGTAGCGTAACTGCATTGCCTCGGATTTTTGAGAGAGCTTTTGAGCCGCTTCCAGGAGCTTTTCAGACGCTTCCATCTCGCCCTGGGCATGAATCACCTTCGCCCGGCGTACGCGCTCAGCTTCCGCCTGTTTGGCAATCGCACGAATCATGCTTTCATCCAGATCGACATGTTTTATTTCAACGTTACTGACTTTGATACCCCATGCATCAGTTTGACGATCGAGTATCCTTTGCACATCCTCATTGAGTCGATCTCGTTCAGCCAGCATTTCATCCAGTTCGTGTTGCCCTAAAACAGAACGCAGGGTTGTTTGTGCCAGTTGACTGGTCGCCATGAAATAATCTTCGACCTGGATGATCGCCTTTTCAGGATCAATCACTCGAAAGTAAACTACCGCGTTTACTTTTACAGAAACATTATCATGTGATATTACATCCTGCGTAGGCACGTCCATCACGATGGTGCGAAGATCCACTTTTACCATTTGCTGGACAACCGGAATGAGAATAATGAATCCAGGGCCTTTTACCTTCCAGAAACGACCCAGTGTAAAGACTACGCCACGCTGGTACTCACGCAAGATCCGGATTGCGCTAACAAGAATCAAAACAATAAATGTAAATACAATGTAAAGAGCATATGCAGTCATTTTACTTCCTCCTGTTTTGAAGGTGCTGCCGGAGAATCTGTCAGCGGTTTCACCTTCAGGATTAATCCTTGTATGTCGGTAACCTTTACCTTTTGATCCTTATGTAACGGGGAATCAGTTAATGCCTGCCATGTTTCGCTATGAATAATAACAGTGCCGCTACTATCAAAATCATGTAATACAGTGGCAATGCCTCCGACCATTTCTTCCTGGCCAGTGACAACCGGGCGTCGGCGCGCTTTAATAGCCATTCCGATAATAAAAATAAACAGTATTGCGCTAGCAAGTGTAAAGGTAATGATCACGGATATATTAATTCCAAACCCGGGTGCTTGAGTATCGATAAGTATGATCGATCCAATCGTGAAAGCGATTACACCACCGATTCCAAGTAGGCCAAAACTGGGTTCAAAAGCCTCGCCAACCATCAATGCGACTCCCAACAGAATAAGGCCCATTCCGGCATAGTTTATGGGTAATAACTGGAATGCATACAGGGCCAGCAGTAAACATATTGCACCTACTGTACCGGGTGCGATGGCGCCGGGATTTGAAAATTCAAAAATCAGACCATAAATACCAATTAACATGAGAATATAGGCAATATTTGGATTAGTTATGACATTAAGCAAGCGGCTGCGCCAATCAGGATCAAGCTTGACCAGGGTCAATCCGGCTGTATCAAGAGTCCGTTTTTGACCGTTAACAAGTATTTCTCGACCATTGATTTTTTTTAGCAGATCAGCCGTGTCACTTGCAATGACATCAATAATATTCAGTTTTAACGCTTCGCTGGCTGGCAAGCTGGCAGCTTCCCGCACGGCTTTTTCTGCCCAGCTCTGATTTCGACCATGAAGCTCTGCCAGGCCACGTATGTATGCCACGGCATCATTAACCGCTTTTTGCTGTTTGGGATCTGGTTTAGTTACTTCATGCTTCTGCTTGTCTACGGGTTTTGTCGCCTTGTCTTTTTCTTTTGAATCGGCAGGAGGTCCCCCGCCAAGTTGTACTGGTGTGGCAGCACCCAGGTTGGTGCCAGGTGCCATGGCGGCAATATGGCTGGCATAAAGAATATAGGTCCCGGCACTGGCTGCGCGTGAGCCTGTTGGTGCGACATAAGTTGCAACCGGGACAGAGGAGTTAGCGATATATTTGACTATGCCTCGCATGGCGGTATCAAGTCCACCTGGAGTATCCATGAGAATAACAACCAGTTCTGCCCGGGTCTCTTCTGCTGAAATTATCGCCCGTTGAATGTAATCCTCTGTAGCAGGTCCGATTGCCCCATTAATGCTCAATTGTAAAACATGATCCCCTGTACGATTTGCTGAAGCTGTATTAAATACCAGGGCTGCAATAACGAGTAAAAATGTGGCAGTAATTTTTGGTGTAAGTTTCAAAATTATGGAAGTTTCTGTTAGTTACTATATTTTTCAGACCATCAGGCTACCGGTGAACAGGAAACACTAATTCGGGATTCCATATTGCCAGGTCGGATGTCAAAACCAAGCCTTCTAAAAGTAGGACAAAATGATATGAAACACAATAAACATGATAAATTGGGTAATCGTCACTAACATACCAAAGCGCATTTCTGATCAAACATAATACGGGCATCTGGCTTTCTGGTATGTTAAATAAATCCGGCGCGGCAGGTTATTTACCCGGGTATGCCTTCTGAAAAGAAATGCAATGATTCCTTTCGTGTGCAATTTAGGAATGCATCGTGTACGACGAGTTCAGCTCGGAGTCGCTTTTAAGATAGACGTAGCTGGTTACCGGGGGAGAGTCTTGAACTCCGTTTTTATGGCCGCGCTACGGTACCCGGAGCAGGTTCAGCCAGTAAACCGCGCAGGGTGGCGAGCATTTCCGGTGTATCCCATTCGACACTGCCAAACAGGGCATAGCGGATCTGGCCTTGCCGATCGATGACATAGCTGGTGGGAAAGGCGAACACATGCCAGCGCTTTAGCGCAGCACCATCGCGATCTAACAGAATCGGAAAGCGGACATTGACCTTTTCTTTTAGAAACTGGCGGATGGTCGCCGTGTCCTCGGCCATGTTGACGGCGAGAATGGCAAACGGCTGGTCGGCCAGTTGCTCGGCCAGGCGTTGCATGGACGGCATCTCGTGCACACAGGGCGGGCACCAGCTGGCCCAGAAATTTACCAGCACCACCTGGCCCCGAAAGTCAAACAGGTTGCGGCGGTGGCCATCCATATCGGGCAGGTTCAGTGGAGGAGGTACGGGATTGCCACGATAGGATCGCAATGTACGTTCCTTCTTGCTGTCTGCGAGGGGCGTGGCCTGACGTGTCAAAGGCGTTACCGGCCGTATCCTGGCGGGGAGGCCGGTCAGCAGGCGGCTGGCCTGCTGCAACAACCTGGGCAGTTGCCGTGCCAGGGCCTGCTCCGCCGCCGTGGCGTCGGGTCGGTAGTAAAACCGGTCTCGCACCGCGGGCAAAAAGCGCACGAATACTTCACTGCCGCTGTACTCCAAGGCTGGTAGGGTCTGGTCGAGTTTCCAGAACCACGGCGAGAGTTTCGGTTGCAGGATAAAGATGGGCAGATTGGTATGCTGTACAACCGGCAGTAACTCCGCGGCCTCGCCGGGATCGGGCGTGTCGACATAAAACTTGGGGCTCAGCAGTATCACCCCGCGCATGCCGATGGCGTCCGGATGGGATTGTTGCCAGTGATGGGCGCCAAGCAGCAGGGGCAGGGTGCCGCGCCCGGAGGTGAGCAGAAAGATCTGTTTGCCGCTGTGACCGGCCTGGGTGATGACCGCACTTACGTCTGTTGCAGGGATCTGGTCCAGGCTGCTGGCGACGGTGGGTAAAAAGCGGGATTCGAACAGGTCCACTAGCCAGACTTCAATCCCCCGCGCTGCCAGGGCAGTGGCCACTTGCCGCTGGGCAGACTGAAAGCCGGCTTCCGAGGGTAACCAGATAATCAGCGTATCGCCGTTGGCCGCATAGACATCGATGCTGATCTCGGCCCCTGGTGCGGCAATGTTGTGCACGGCGGGTTCCGCCAGAATCATGCTGGAGAGTGGCAACAATAGTATGGCGAGCCAAACACGCAGGACAGTGTTACGCAATATCAGCATACGGGACCACAGCATCGGTATGTCATTATAGGTCTGGGATTATAAGCCTGTTAGGATTCAAAGAATGACGTTGACCGAATTAGGCTACATCGTTGTCCTGGTCCGTGAGTAATATTTTGACCGCCAACCGATTATATTTACTCTGGAGAGGTTAAATGAAGAAGTGGCAATGCATTATCTGTAACTTTATATATGACGAGGAGCTGGGCTGGCCGAACGACGGCATCGCACCGGGCAC
>JAJDNN010000135.1 GCA_022340685.1 Pseudomonadota bacterium | reverse complement strand
GCGACAGGCGGTATATTCAGTTATTAACACGATAACTGATAATACTGTGTCGCAACAAAGTGGTATTACAGGTTTCCCGTTTTCTTCTAAAGTACTGCAGATATTACGGTTGAGGCAATTCGTAAGATTACGTACGTAGAGTCGATGAACCTTTCGTAGACAAGCTTATGTCGGCAATATCATGTCCAGTAAATCAGTATTAGCTATTCATTCCGCATGCCGGCAGAGCACAAAAAAAAGGCCCTGTATGCACAGGGCCGTGTTAAAAAAAGCGAATCGAAGATATATGGAGTTACGGGTTAGCTCTGCCGAGTCCACGTTCCTCCATGTTCTTCTGCATCATCTCCCGCGCTTTGGGCGCAAGGTCATATATCGGCGGATTGTTGGACAGGAAGCCGATCTTGAACTGCGGCGGGTACTTCATCAACTCCTTCATGTAGAACCCGCCAGCCGACATCAGCGGGGTCATCATGGGGATATGTCGTACGCCGATGCTCACATCTTCCTGCGGGTTGGTGTACAGGTTGAACATGATAGCGCCGCCGGATTCGGTGAAAATCGAGCCGCTGAACCCACCGATATCGCCTTTCTGGACGACACCGTTCTGAATTTCACCGGTCCAGATGTACTTGAACTCGTCGATACGTATGCCGGCAAAGTACTGGTTCAGGGTATAGGGGCGGCTGCGGCGGTTCGACAGGTGGTCATCGGCGATCAGGAATGAGGCCTGGTCCACGCCATCGACGTAGCGGTCCTTGGGAAATTCACCGGCCAGCTTGGCACCAGGAACACCTGCGAGATGCAGCGTCGTCGGCAGTATGTCGGCAAAGTCGAACAGACCATCGGCCCTGCCTGGCTTGATCATACCCTTCCAGTAGACAAAGACGGAGCCACGAACCCCACCCTCCCAGTCGGATCCCTTGCAGCCGCGAAACGGCGTGCGCGCGTGCGGCGGGACCTCGCACTCGGGGCCGTTGTCACCGCCAAGCATAAGCACCAGCGTGTTGTCGAGCTCGCCATTCGCCTTCAGTTTGGCCATCAGCTTGCCGAAGATATCATCCATCTCCACCATGCAGTCGCTGTAGACCGTACGGGCCATCGACTTGCCGGCATACTCATCATTCGGGTAGTTGTCGAAATGGCAGCCGCGAGTGGCGTGATAGAGTAGCCATGGCTGCTTGTTGCCTTTCACCTTGTCAAGGAAGTTCAGGCTGACCTGAAGCCAGTGCTGGTCGAGATCCTTGATGTAATTGAGGTCGATAAGCTTGAGGCTCTTGCAATGCTTCTTGTCTGCCTGTGTACAGTGGACCTCGTGATGGTTGAACCCCGATTCCTCCATCATCTTGAAGCGCGCGGGTGACAGTGCGACCTCGGGGTTGAAATAGATGTCGCGCCACTCGGTGTACTCGTCCGAGACGCCGAGGAAACCGACGTAATCGTCATAACCGACGTTCTGCGGCAGCGAGCCCTTGTTTTCGCCCATGTGCCATTTCCCCACACCCTGGGTGTAGTAGCCCTGTTTCTTCAGTAGCATGGGCATGGTGATGGCCCCGTCGAGACCGCCCGGTTCGTCGTACATGGGTGGACGCAGGATGCCGTGGTGCAGCGGGTTCTGCCCGGTGTGGATAGTCGCGCGAGTCGGTGAGCAGGATGGTGTCGTGTAGGCGGAAGAAAGAACCAGTCCCTCGTAGGCAAACTTGTCCATGTTCGGTGTCGCGTTACCAACGGCGGTACCGCCACCGTTGAAGCCGGGGTCCATGTAGCCGGTATCATCCATCAGGAAGATTAAGATGTTGGGCTTTTTACCGGTTTTCTTTTGCAATGCCGCGAGCTTTGCATCCGCTGCCTTCAATTGATCTGGGCGCTGTAGCACCGGGTACATATTGTCGGCCGGCTTGACATCCTTCATTGTCAAAGACTGTTCCGGGTGGTCGTAGCCTTTGGCAGTTGTTGGCCCCGTCGCGTCGCCACGGATATTCTGTTCAGCTGCAGTGACACTCGTACATGCGAGTACACCCGCTATCCCTAAAATTAATGCTGGGAGTTTAAGATCGCTCATTTTGCATCCTCTCTATTGAGTGAGTGTTGTAACTGTGGTCAGGCTATGACACGAGTGTTTCACCTGGATTGCCAGGTAAACATTATGGCGTCCCTTTTCCGAACAGCTTCCATTTCAATTTAATGTGGGAATTTATTCCGTCGATCCCTTGATAGGTTAATTAAACATTTGCAGCCTGATATATCCCACTTTAGAGCGAGTGACTCATCGCCAAGTGTTAAGGTGAGTTCCAGTTCTGCCAATACGAGCAAAGTATAATAAATGAGTCCTGTGTTTCTATGTGTGCTAATACCTAGATTACGTACGTATTCAGATTGGGAAATATCATCCTTTCGTACTAGCGTTTAATCCTGGCTGAGACCACCGATTTGATTCGTTCCAGAATGTTTTCATGCTGCAGCGGCTTTTGTATTACATCCAGCGCGCCTTGTCGGATAGCATTCACTGCCGCAGGGATATCACCGCGTTCGGTGAGCACCAGAACCGGTATCTTCGAACATATCGAAGTAAAGTTCGCCTGCCTGTCCGGCTCAAGTTTGTCGTCAATGCCATTATCCAGGACAAGGCAGCAATGTGGTTCGGGGCGAAGGACATCGAGACAGGCTTTTAATGAGAGGAATGTTGCGGCGTGGAATCCCGCCGCGATAACCAGTTCTGCAAGCGCATCCCGGATCGCAGGTTCGTTACTGATGATGAATACAGTATTGTATGCCATACATACCCCCAACTATGCCCATCACGATATTCTCGATGTGCATGAAACGCTCTCACGATATTGTCCTGGCGGGTTCCAGAAGAATAACCTTAGCCAAGATTTGAAGCGGAAAAAATTGGTTTGATTACGTAGTCTACGTACGTGCTGCCAGGGTTCCGTGACTCATAGCCGTAGCCTCGGCGGGTCAGACAGGGGATGTGCAAGGATGGTATGTGATGTACTTATGAATCCTGATTTCTCTCTTTCCGGGGTGTCAGAAGAAGGATTAACTTTTTTACGGAAGAGACGCCCAGTTTTTGCAGCAGGTTACGGCGATGCGCCTCCGCGGTTCGTGGACTGATGCAAAGTGCCCTGGCAATCTCCTTGGCGGTGCTTCCTGCCTGCAGATGGGCGAGCACTTCCTTTTCACGCTTGGTCAGCTCCGCAAGATGTTTATCGAGGTCATTCTCCACTGTTGATAATGGCCTGGTAGCCGCGTCCTGCTCCAATGCGGAATTAATGCTGTCCAACAGGAACTGGTCCCGATAGGGTTTCTGGATAAAATCGACCGCACCATTCTTCATTGCCTGGACGGCCATCGGGACATCGCCGTGGCCGGTGATCACGATAACGGGCGTCGTGTAACCCAGTGCATTGAGTTTTGACTGAAGCACCAAACCACTCATTTCCGCCATGCGCACGTCGAGCACAATACAACCCGGCTGCACTGGTTCAAAGGCATCCAGAAATGCCGGTGCCGAGGTGTAGCACTCGGCCTTCAGACCCACGGATTCGGCCAGTTCCTTGATCGAGTCGCGGACTGCTTCATCATCATCGATGATAAAGACTGTTTGCTGTGGCTTCTTGCTCATGCTTGTTCCGTTCGTAAGGTGAATCTAAAGATTGCGCCGCCGGCGGGATTTGGTTCGTACCAGATCCGTCCGCCATGAGAACCAATGATATCCCGGCAAATTGCGAGTCCCATCCCCATACCGGTGCCGGTACCTGAATAGAGGGCTTCAAAGACATCTTCAATCCGATCAGGCGGAACACCGTCTCCGCTATCAATTACGCTTACCTGCACTTCCTGTTCATCGAGCGGGCGGATATCAATGGAGATCTGTCTGCTGTTATCCTTGCCCTCACACACACTGCGCATGGCGTTGCTCAACAGGTTGACCAGAACCAGTTGCACTTGCAGTGCGTCGGCGAGGACGTCGGGAAGATTACCAGCAAACTTGTATGCAAAATGGCATCCTTGATTTTCGCACTCCGGCTCCATCATACTGATCACCTCTTCAATCAGATTAGAGAGCGGTGTTGGCGTCAATAGTGGTTCGTTGCTGCTGAGTAGTGACCGGACACGTTGTGTGATCGTGCCTGCTCTTTGTGCCTGTCCCTCGATCTTACCGAACAGTTCGACAAGTTTGGGCTTGTCTTCGATATTGGTTTCGAGTCGCCGCTTGGCCGCCTGCGCATAGTTCTGGATCGCAATCAGAGGCTGGTTGATCTCATGCGCGATGGTAGTGGCCATGGTGCCCAGACTGCGTTCCTTGCTGAAACGCGCCAGTCGTCCCCGGAGTCGGGTAGCCATTGTTTCCGCCTGTGCACGGCGCTCATATTCATCATGGAGTGCGGCTTGTGCCAGTCGAAGTCTCCTTCGGTGCAGCATGAGCACAACAATCAGTGCGGCCTGCGCCAGGATTACGGACAGGGCAATGAGAAAATGAATGTGATAACGATCCCAGATTGTGACTTCCTTGAATCGTATCTCGCAGTTGGCGGGTAACAGCGTTTCGTCAAGTCCCCAGTGTTGTAGTTGTCGCCAGTCTGCAATACAGCCTGCTTCGGGAGCTCCCTGTACACCGATAGAGGAGGGTGACTCTCCATTCAATACCCTGGCAACAAGCTTACCCGCGAGTTTGCCCAGTGTTTCAAAGCTCACGATGGAACCGGCAGCGATTCCGTTGCCGAAATAGGTGTCGAAGGTCCCAAAGATCGGGGCGCGCGAGACCCTAACAAGACGTGTGAGCACATAACGAGGAACCTGTGGTGCGCCGATACCGTCTCGAAACACCGTCACATAAAGGATGATCGCGTTCGGAGGAAGTGCCCGCACCGCCGCAATCGTGTCCGCCAGTGAAAGACCGACCAGGTACCGGACATCGAATTTCCCCCCGTAGCGTTCAAGCGCATTCTTTACAAGCGACAGCCGTTTCTGGTCCTGATCAGCCGTGCCGGCAATGACGATGATCTGTTGCGTTTTGGGCCTTAACTTAAGTGCGAGATCAAGCGTCTTTCCAAACTCGAATTGGACGGGGACTCCGATTATATCTGGATCCAGCTTGCGCTCCTGCAGGAGGGTGGTAGGCACGGTGTTAAAGACAATCTTTGCCCCTGGCCAGACAATATCTCGATGGCGCTGTGCAAAATCCAGTGCGATAGGCCCATCAGCGACGATTACGTCTATCTTCAGATCCTGGTATTTCTTGCGTAGCAGGGCAAGCAATTCATTCTCGATCCTGGACTGCGAAAAACGGCTCATATCGAGTGCTTCGGCAAAAAACTCAACAGGCACTTTGCTATCTGCACGGATAGCATCTAGCATGGCGCCATCCAGGGCAATAAATGCCGGCAGATAGGGATCGGTCGAGTTCAGGATCACGACACGTCGTGTCACGTCATTAACGTCCCGGGATTGCGCCAATGCGATTACCGGCGCAATTGATAGCGCAGCCAGAACGAATCCCAGGATGTTGATGGTTATTCGTGTCATAGATCGAAATGGCTGTGCCTCTGGGCCCGGCAAACGCGCTCTCCCAAACTACGCAACCCTAAGGACGACGCAATGTAAAATTCAGGGTTTGGCGCGTTCGAAATATATATTGTATTTCTGCTGCGCCACTGCCTGAAAGTAAACACCCTTGAGGATATCCTGGTCCGGATCATAGGTAAGCGTATAGGTCGAGCCGCTGTACCCACCAGCACGCAGCTCCAGGAATACCTTGATGGTCTTTCCGTCATGTGACGCGACCGCTTTTGAAAACGGGAGCGGTCTCGGGTTGGCGTAAGACGCGTCGAGCTTGCCGTTCGCATCGACACTGATGATCGTGATGGTATAGCCGCCGTCGGGGCGCACCCACCGCCCCACCAGTGAGCTGAACTCCGCTGCGGATCGGGCGGCCGTCGTAGCCGGCTGTGCCGCCGGAGCCTGTGCATAAGCCGGGGCAGTAGCGGCGGCTGTAAGCACGAGCATCGACAAGGCGGCCACCAAGAAAGTCGTCCTCACTGCATCAGCTCGATCTCACCGGGTCGCCAGGTCTTATTGAACCACGGCTCCAGCGGTCCGTAGAGACGCAGGATGGTAAACCAGGTCTCGCCGGGAATGGTCTGGACCCAGTTGGGTTTCTTGCCAGGCGGCGGCTTGGGTCCGAAGTACACATCGACCGAACCGTCCTTGTTCACAATCAGGTCCTTGTTCTGACTGCTGACGCTGGGGAAGCGGTCATCCGTCTGGATCATCGATCGTGTCTGTGTGCTGTAAACGATCACGGACCAGAACTGTTTAGCCGGGATGTTGGGCGGCAGGTGGAGCTTGTAGTTTTTCCCCCCATCCAGCGGTTGGCTGTTGGCGTCAAGCGCGGCCCAGGGATAGATGGAACCCTCGCCGACGATCTTGGTGTCCATCGAGGGAGTTACCCCCGTAGCGAGAAAGAAGAAGAAAGCGGCCGCATCGAGGTTCGCAACGCCCGGCTGCCACTCGAACTGGTAGCCGCCGAAGAAGGGCAAACGCCAGTTGCTGTTCTCGTAGTAGTAACCGTCACGGCTGCGCAACCGATACGCGATGGTCCGCGCAGTCGCGTCGCCCACGGCCGCCGCCTCGGTCAGGATCTTCTTCATGCGTGCGTCGGGTTTGAAGGGCTTGCCTTTCTGAATTCCGATAGAGGCCCACATACCCAGGGTAGTCACATCGACGGTATCCGTCGGTTCCTCCTGCACGACCTGGTTGAGCATCTCCCAGAACTGGTAGTTTGACGGCCCGACCATGCTGAACGGCTTGCCCGACATATCGACGAAATTGGGCGATGGGTGGGGCTTATCCGCATCGGCAAGCGGATAGATCTTGGTGTGTTTCTTGACCAGGTCAACGCCCGGCTTGGGATCGCCGTCGACGAGGAAACTGCGCCAGACAGGCCAGACGTAGTACGTTGGGCATTGCACGACATGGTAACCTTTCGGCACCTCGCCTTTGTAGCCCGGCGGCAGCAGCAGATACTTGCCGCCTTTGCCCTTGTCGGGGCCGGTGAAGCCGAGGTTGATGACGAAGTGGTACCACATGTCGTCGATCAACCCGAGCACCTTGGGAGGCACCTCGAGGACCAGTGGGCCGTCGTGCAGATCCACCCAGAACCAGGTGTAAACAGTGTTGTCGTTCGCGGTCAGTTCCACGGTGCGGGAATCCACCAGGTGTTCCCAGATAGGGACGGTCTTGTTCGCCGGTCCCATCGACAGCATGGCCGAGCGATTCGCCAGCTGGTTCACCGGCGGCAACGCAAGCAGATACGCTTGCACGGCGCGCTGGAAGTCGAGGTTGTCGAAGAGCTTGTCGGTGGTCGCCTGGTCCGGGACGCCGCCGTCGAATTGCAGCGTTCCCAGACGCGACTCGACCTTGTCAGGGATAGCCACGCCCGGTGGCATCGCGGTGGAATACTTGTACTGCGGGTCCGCCGGCGGTTCGGCCCTTGCCAGGCCGGTTGCGGTAAAGATGCCGATCAGGCATATAAGCGCCTGAACGCCTCCCTTGTTTAAAGCCATAACAATCTTCCCGTCAAAATAGCTTTTATAAACATTTAATTTACTATCCCACTTTCGGCCAGTTTACGACAGTTTGATCTGAAAGTCTCAGGGAACCCTGCCATATACCTTTACAGATAAGGAGCACGTGGTCCCAACGCCTCTTGTTTTCGAACGTCATTCTGCTTAGAAGTGCGCCGGAATTTTTCCCTTGGCATGTCGTATCCAGGGTGCGTCGCAATCTAGTCGGCCATCTCAATACATGACGAAGTCATACAACGATACTGTTATAAAGTGACAGTAAGGCTACATAATAAACCTGCTCCCCCGATAAAAATTGTCATTTCCGGACAAATGTTTAACAATTGAAGACAGGTTCAGGCCAGGGGATAATACTTATCCATGATACGGCAATCCAACAGTCAATCGATGGACTTGTTCGCGTCGGTCCACGAACGTTCGAAACTGAATTACGACTCCATGATCGACGGCGTTAATACAACGGTCGCCTCCGTCCAGGCCAAACTCGATCAGGCACGCTGGCTGCCGTCGACTTCATGAATTGTGTTTTTTTATGCGTCGTACTGCTGAACCGGATGGTACCGGAGATTGTTTTACGATGTCATCCAGTAACAAGAAAAAACTAGGCACTTTCTCGACCCTGTCGATCGGAATCGGCGGCATGGTGGGGGGCGGTATCTTTGCAGTGACCGGACTCACGGTGGATGTTACAAAAGGTGCCGCACCAATCGCGTTCCTGATTTCCGGCATCGTGGCACTGCTGACAAGTTACTCGTATCTTAAATTGACGCTACGCTTTCCTGGGGAGGGCGGTACTGTCGAGTTTCTGAATCGTGCCTTTGGAAGTGGCATCATCACGGGGACGGCCAATATCCTGTTGCTACTCAGCTATGTTGTGCTGCTCGCGGTGTATGCCTATGCCTTTGGCAGCTATGGTTCCGGTTTTTTACCCGGGCAGGACAGGGTCTTCTGGTTTCATTTTCTGGTCAGTGCCGTGATTATTGGTCTGGTTATTATCAACGTATTTGCTGCCAATCTGGTGATACGTTCCGAGAATGCCTTCAATGCTATCAAGATGTTGTTATTGACTGGCTTCATTATTGGCGGGCTGCTTACACCCATGGAGTGGGAGCGGGTCGGGCCTGAGAACTTTGTATCACCAATGGGTCTGATTGCCGGCGCCATGCTCATCTTTCTGAACTATGAGGGATTCGAACTTATTGCCAATGCTTCCGCGGACGTGGCTGATCCGAAACGTTCGCTGCCGATTGCCTATCTTGGTGGGGTGTTAATCGTTATTGTTGTTTATGTTCTAATCGTAACCGTGGTGGTCGGACACCTGGATTTTGCGCAGGTGGCGAAGGTTAGCGACCATGTGTTATCGGATACGGCCAATGATTTCATGGGCCGTGCCGGCTATTTTGCCATTGTCATTGCAGCCTTGTTGGCGACGAGCTCGGCGATCAACGCGACTTTTTTCGGCACCGGACGATTGACCTATATCATCGCACGTACCGGCGAACTTCCGGGTGAACTGGAACGGACGATGCGTGGACAACATGTCGAAG
Organism: Pseudomonadota bacterium; assembly: GCA_022340685.1. GTDB lineage: Bacteria > Pseudomonadota > Gammaproteobacteria > UBA6429 > Thiohalophilaceae > JAJDNN01. Next base: position 6,208 of record JAJDNN010000135.1, on the reverse strand, counting down.
GAACACTGATTTCTGCGGTGCTCGCTCTCATCATCGCGAATTTCGTGCCCCTGGAAGCAATCGCCACCATGGGCAGCGCAGGTTTCCTGATCCTGTTCATGGCGGTCAATGTTGCCAATGTCCGTCTGGCGCACGAAACACGGAGTTATGCGTGGCTTTCCGTGCTGGCAGCCTTGAGCACCGCTTTTGCACTGATTGTGTTGTGTGTGAAAGTGGACGAGAACCCGGCAACCCGACACCATCTCTGGATCCTGTTCGGTATGATAGCGGTGTCATGCGTTATTGAAGTCGTCTACCGGGGAATCACGGGCCGTAAAATTAACCTGGCAAAAGTAACCCGCTAAAAAGCAACCGGTTCCGGAAATGGCCTGATTAAATTACATCCATGGTGGTGGGATACCGGATTATTTTCCGGAAAATCAAGGTCATCTTTGTCTGTTGTTTACGGCAGGCATCACTAATAAAGATTCAAACTCGTGGATGCCTGTCGCAATAGAATCTTATCCAGGAGTTTAATCAAGGAATTGCATGTTGAGGCCAACGTATATTTGCCACTCTGGCCACCCTGGCCCTTCACTGGCAACTGAAAACTGTGGTTCGATAAATGCGTTATACACAGTTTTACCTTTTTTAAAAATCTGGCCAATCCCGACACCCAGTGGCACGCTGTAGTCATCATCTTCAATATCATACAACCAGATCGGTGCGGCACGCAGGTAGGTGCCGCCACCCAGTTGATAAAAGGCAAACGGTTGTAATGCGGCGACGTTAACATCTGCGGCGTCGGCGTCACCGGCGAAGCTTGCCTGCCAGGTCAACAGATAACCGTATTGAAACCGGGTCGAACTGGCGTTAAACAACACATTCGCGAATCCGGCCGACCATTTTTCGCTGCCCAATGCTGAATTACTGGCAGTAGGTACCGTGAGTTGTGGGCCGATGCCGAAACTTATCGCAGGATTGCCGGTATCGATCAGGTAGGCAGCAAACACATTGAAGTCACCGAATCCGGTTTCCGTATCCCCATCGGACTGGGAGGGATAACTGTTCACGGGTAATGATGCCCGCATTAGCCAGTTTGTGTCATAAACCGAAAACGGTTTGGCATAGCGTAACCAGAACTGATTGGCTGAATCATCGGATTCGGTCAGTTCACCAATATAATAATCCTGGATATTGAACGCGGTCATATTGGCCAGTGGATTGTTGGCCTGGGCAGCCGTATGAGCATCGTCATTCGCCAATACTTCTTGCTCTACGAGAAGGGTCAGGCTGAAAATGATAAAAACCAACAGGAATAGTGTTCTTTGCATGGTGCTTGTCCTTATATACCAGAGGGATTGAAGTCTCGCTGGCAGTTTATCTAAATATTTGCGGTTAGATAAGTCAGGGGCTTCGCAATTGATACGGTATCGTTTTTATTGATGATTAACAATCGGGAAATATATCTCACAAATATATTGTGAGAGTTTGTTGTAGCCATCATTAAATTCTTCTTCCATGAGGCGCCCCTGGTTGGCTGACCATTTTTCAACAACATGTGGGCGACTTTTGTAGTCAAAGTCGCGCATTCCGGATACCGAACTGCCGGATAAGGCCACGACCCTGCTGCGCAGTTTCATTTCCAGGGCGAGACGCGGCGGATCACCTTTGTGTGCCACGAACCTGATGCTGGTAACAGCCAGTTCCAGGACGGCAGTATATTCATCTGTAGCAAGATCCTGATATTCGGGTTGTTCCTTGATTGTAGATGGCCCAGGATCGGGAAGATAGGCAACGTTATAACCCGAAGTACGTGCCTGTTCCATAACCCGGGTTGCCACCTGATCCTGGATATACAATCGGCCCAGTGCATTTTCAACGATCGCACTAACCGCCCTGGCATCCTGTTCTGGCAGACCATGCATTAATCCCTGTGTCGCCCCGAATGTTCCTCCAAATACTGTTCCGGCCAGGATCGTAAACGGTGCAATGAAGGGGTAAAGTGCAATCCCATAGGGACCAGCAGCGAGTGGCGCGACTGCGCCCACAGCAGCGCCTTCAATCGCGCCTTGTCCTGCCAGCTCACCGGCTGCTGCATTTTTCCCCTTTGCATATACATTAAGATTTGATTCCGGAACAAAGCGCGCGGGAACGATAGCGACCTTGCCGGGTGATAATTGTGGGGGTTGCTGCTGGTTAGTCGATGCGCAACCACCGATCGCGAATATAATCAGGAGGCTGATGATTACGCGGAAAGGTCCGGAATGGAAGTACATAATCTCTTTCTTCAGTAAATCGCTAGTGTATATATAGAAATTCCATTCCGGCTAACGGATCAAATAATGTCGGGAAATTGCCCGGTAACCGTTTCATTAATGCCTTGTTAATAATTTTTTTATCTACACCAGGAAATTTTTCAAGGATAGTTTGCCGGGCAGAATCAAACTCATCTTTGACTTCCAGAAAATTCAATGTATTGATGTAATTTCCCCACAAGCCACCAAGCACAGTCGTAGTATCAATATCGATGGATAACGTGCCGATGTAGTATATTTTCCCTGGCTGGGTGGCATTGAATGAAACTGCGGGAAAAATATACGGTGTGTAGTAGAAAGGAACAACGTCCTTCATCAAATATTCTCCGGCCGGCACAATATAATAAAAAGACCCATCTTTTTCTGTTGAGAGAAAGGGAATATACAGATCACCCCAGATTTCCCTTCCGCCCAGTTTCATTTGTTCAGTAAGGTGGGGGCCCAGGTCATCAGGATTATGCAGCAACATCCAGTTCGGCCTGCCCAGTCCGTAAGGCGCCTTGGATTTACCGTTCTCGATAAATATGATTTTCCCGGTAATCAGAACTTCGTTATCGCCGAGTAAGAGTGGCTGGGGTTCATCAATGGATTTTGCCTCATACATCGTGGGTGTGGTTCCGCACCCGGCCAACAAGACAGTCACAAGCAAGAAGGGGGTAAAGAAAAATCGTATTACAAGCATTATCATTTTTCTAGGGAGAACAGACATATGCGTTTATCAGAATTGCCATGGTGCCATCAGTACTGCCCATGAGCATGCCATTATATTTTGAGATGCGCCAGAATGTTATGGCACATCAAGCTCGTTTATTCTATCCAGTGCAGAACATTCCGTATAACCGACCAGCGCGGTTTTTTGTATGCCTTTGATTCACCGAGTATCCAGTACTTGTAGAGCTTGTCAATGGTACCGTCCTTCTTTTTAAGCTCGATCCAGGTACTGATAAAATCGGCCATGTCATGATCGTTCCAGTCCATGGCGTAGGCCAGTGGCACGTTGACTATATCGGGTTGTGGAATAACGACGGAATAGTCTGGATAGACCAGACTCCAGGCCGAACCTCTCTGTGCTGTCAATAACAGTGCATCAAGATCGTTTTTCGTGTTGAAAAACTCACGTATTGATTGAAGTTTCACTATCTTGGCATGCGGTAGGTATCCTTTCAGCTTTATTGCAAGAGACGGCAGGTTAGGTACACCGATTCGTAGCGATTTCATATTCTGAACCTTTTCCCGACTGTTGAAGTCACGGCGTCGATAGTCCTTGACAATAAAGGCGAGTGTTTCGTCAGCATACGATTTCGAGAATGTCATGTCGATCATTCTGTCGATAGTAACCGCACAACCTGACATGACAATATCGATGAGCCCTTCGCCCAGTGCATGCGCACTGTCACTTCGTTCAATCCTGACAAATTCAACAGACACATCAAGCTCTTTCGCCAGCTCGTTTGCCATTTCGACATCGAAACCCACGAGGTCACCATTGTCGTTATGGAACACGTACGGCAGACTGTCACTGTAGTATCCGATACGAATCACACCACGCTTCCGAATCTGCGCAAGACGGGGGGTATTGGTGTCATAAACGTGCGGCTTGGGTAAAGAGTCTTTAAAGTCCTTGTATGGTTCGGCCGGTAGAATATTGTTCAGGCTTATAAATGTTTTATAGCCTTTATATTCTGGATTGACGGTATAACTGAGCAAGGTTCTGGTTCCGACCACGATTAACACAAGAATTGCAATGCTGATCAGCAATTTGTTGACGAGCAGAGCTGGCTTTATGGACAGACGCTTGTTTACAGCACATGTTGTCATCAACGCGACGGCAGTTATGTGCATAACTGCGAGCATGGTGGCGAAGCGACCGACATAGACCAGTGTCATTACATGCACTTGAAACATATCCGAAGGTATATGCAACTGGTTCAGCAAAAACGGCATGCCGATTTCGACGTTGCCGAAGAAACTGAAAAATCCGGTCAGAAGAAAACCGGGGAATTCGGTTATGGACATCGCGTTGCCAACGAACCAGGCCGCAAACGGAATAAAAAGCAGTATCAGCAGTGTTCCAATATCAGGAAAAGGAAACGCAAGGGGGATTACCACGTCTACAGTTGATTCAGCTTCTTCCTTGACAAAATCATCACGTTCGAAGAGTTTCTTGCAGTTAACGGCCAGCATGGGCAGCACAACCAGCAGATTCCCCGTGGTGAAACCGGTTACCATCGCATCCCTGGAAGCGGAGAGAATTTCCCGGTAACGAAATGGCGTAACCGCAGATATCAGCATGGGAACCAGTACAAAAGTCAGCAGCAAAGCACCAACTGCATAAGTCACCAGGTAGACCTGCAAACGGGCCAGTTCCTCCAGTGTCATCGTACCGGCGGCACTGGCTGCGAGGGCGAATACACCGATCGGGGTCAGTTTGACGACAAATTGTGTGATACGTATGAGGGTGTCCAACAAAGTGGAAAGAGGCTGCAGGAGATGCTGCTTTTCCTTTATGCCAATCAACGCGATTCCGACAGCAACTCCGAACACAACGATGGCCGGAATCACCGCGTTTGAAAGCGAATTAAAAGGATTGGATGGAAGGTACAGCTGCAGAAAGTCAATCGGTTCGGGTGTTTCCACCAGGCTGGTGCTGAAAAACGACGCAGTTTCAAGTTTTGGGAAAGCAAAGGTCATCGCTGTGATAACAATCAGGCATAGCAACCAGAGCACGAAAAGCATACCGGCAGCGTTGATGCCCAGCATTTTCGCTTCACTAAATGACAACCTGCCCAGTCCATAAATCAATGCAACCAGGAAATACGGTAGCACTGCCATTTGCAAAAGGTTGATATACGCATTGCCCAGCGGTTCCAGTGTTGCTGCAGGCTCACCGAGGAAAACACCTGTCAGAATACCCAGAGCCATGGCCAGTAGCGTCGCCGTGGTCAGACTGACTTTCCATTTCATTTTTCTAGTTACTCTTTTGGAAACCTGTGATCACCAACATGAGCTGTTGATTTTTAATGTCCTCATGTTTAGAAAGCATACTGCAATAGGACAGTATTCGCACCTTCTAGCCAGGCTACCTTTTACCTAGTCGGCCAGAAATGGCAGCTTGCCCAGGCCCTTTGTTGAAGTATTGCACCAGGTTGCCCGTTGCAGCAGATGCTACGGCGTCAATTACAGTTTCTTCATACTGAACAAACCGTCTGAGAATAAACAGGGACAGACGTTTGTTTCACTGAAATACCTATGTGCGGCTAACTCATGCGTCGTACTCCCAGGGGTAGCGGACTGCAGGGCAGGCGGTCAGGTAGGGAAAGACGTCAGGAGTTCGCAATGGCGACAATAACGACGAATAAAAAAAACCCCGCCGAAGCGGGGTAGAGGACACCCTTAACACAGGAGGAGTCATGCCAGAGGCAAGGAGTTTACACGACTCAATTAATTAAATTGCATAAATGATGCCAGGTTTTGCCTTCACAAAATCAGCAACTTACAGAAAAGAATACTTCTTGTATGCACGTTCTTGGTGCAATGCATAGTGAGGATGCGTCACCAGCGCGCATCGGGGTTAATTACAGGGTTCACCCCCATGCAATTTTGCAGAGCCAGTTTCAGGTTTACTTCGTGCCCTCTTTGTTTACAAACAAGGACGATGAAGAGAGACAAAAAGTCAAGATTGCATCTTGTTGTAGTATGGTTGTTTCCGCACCCTTCCTTTGCCCAACAAAAAAGGGCGGACTTTAATATACGCTACTGGTAGTAATGATTTCGACAAGATGGGTTTCAACAGGCGAGAAGTAGACTGAAATGGAATCTCCAGCAGCCAAACTGCCTGCCAAGCGTGCCTTGGTTGTTGAAGGTAACGCTATGAGGGGTATCTTTTCGGCAGGTGTCCTGGATAGCTTTCT
>JAJDNN010000075.1 GCA_022340685.1 Pseudomonadota bacterium | reverse complement strand
GTTACTCGACCAGACCCTGCCGGCGGAACTGGAGGGGCAGGATGTGCTGCTCGAAGGCCAGGTGGCCTCAATGGTGGTTGCCGGTGAACGTCGGGTGCGGTTCGAATTTGATATTCAGCACGCCCAATTCAAAAGCCAGGCAGTCGTTTTGCCCGAACGCGTTCGCCTGAGCTGGTATGGTGCACAGCGGGCGCTTGAACCGGGAGAATCATGGCGGCTTCGGGTCCGGCTCAAACGGCCTCACGGTTTAATGAACCCGGGCGGATTCGATTACGAGGCATGGCTATTCCAGCACCGGATCCGGGCAACCGGCTATGTGAGGCAGGATGCCGTGAACCGACGAATGGGATCGCCCCGCGGGTATTGGGTGCAACGCTGGCGCCAGCGCATCCGCAACCAACTGCAGGGAGTGCTACCGGATCCAGCCGGCGGCATGATTCTGGCGCTGGTGACGGGCGATCGCAGCGCCATCCGTCCCGCTCAATGGAACGTGATGCAGCGTACCGGGACGACCCATCTGATGGCCATCTCCGGTTTGCATATCGGGCTGGTGGCCGGGCTGGCATTTTTCCTCGGCCAGAGTGTGTGGCGCTTCAGTCGGCGGGGCCTGCTCTGGTTACCGACCCCCAAGGCCGGCGCGATCACGGCCTTGCTGGCGACCTTGGCCTACGCGGCGCTGGCCGGTTTTTCCATTCCCACGCTGCGGGCCCTGATCATGGTCTCGGTAGTCATGCTGGCCCTGCTGTCCAGCCGGCCCGTCAGCCCGTCCCGTACTCTCTCACTGGCCCTGCTGCTGGTCCTGATCCTCGATCCGCTTGCGGTGCTGGCGGCCGGTTTCTGGCTTTCCTTCGGTGCCGTGGCGATTATCTTTTACGGGCTGACGGGTCAAGTGGCGCGCCAGTCGCGCTGGCGACAGGCGGTGCGGGTGCAGGGGTGGATTTCGGTGGGCCTGCTCCCGTTATTAATCCTGTTCTTCCAGCAGGCATCGCTGGTAGCGCCGTTGGCTAATCTGGTGGCCGTGCCAGTGGTGGGCCTGCTGGTTGTGCCACTGGCTTTGCTCGGTACATTTCTGCTTGGTCCGCTACCGGCGGCGGGATCGGTGCTGCTGGAACTCGCCAGCGGTATTCTGGCCATGGTATATCAGGGCCTGATGACGCTGGGCGCCGCGCCGTTCACCCAGTTGAGCCTGGCCGCGGCGTCTCCTGCCGCGGTGATTATGGCAGGGTGCGGGGTTGCGTTGTTATTGCTACCGCGTAGCGCGCCGGGGCGTTGGCTGGGGACTATCCTGGTATTACCCCTGTTGCTGGCTGATCCGCCGCGTCCCCCCGCCGGGCAGGCCTGGCTGACTCTGCTCGACGTGGGGCAGGGCCTGTCGGCAGTGGTACAGACCCGGCATTACACGCTGGTGTTCGATACGGGGCCGCGCTTTGGCGCGAACTTCGACAGCGGGCGGGCGGTTGTGGTGCCGTTCTTGCGTCAGGCGGGCGTGAATCGGGTCGATACGCTGGTCATCAGTCATGGCGACAGCGATCATGTCGGCGGTGCCGAGTCACTGCTGGCCGCGTATCCGGTGCAACGTATTCTTAGCAGTGTCCCGGCAATACTTCCGGGCCAGTCGGTCGAGGGCTGCCAGCGAGGGCAGAACTGGGTGCGGGACGGGATTCAGTTTCGCATGCTGCATCCGGACGAAAAGGCGGCTCGATTGCGCAATGATGCGTCCTGCGTATTGCAGGTGAGAGCCGGTGACCAGACCCTGCTCCTGACCGGTGATATCGAAAAGCCGGCCGAGCGCGACTTGTTGCGCCAGCTACCTGACCAGCTTGGCGCAACAGTGCTGGTGGCGCCGCATCATGGCAGCAATACCTCCTCGACGGCGGGGTTTATACGGGCCGTGGCACCGCAACTGGTCCTGTTCCCGGTCGGGTATCGCAACCGGTATCACTTCCCGAGTCCGCAGGTCATTGAGCGTTATGACGATGCTGGTGTAGCCCGACTGGATACAGCGAACAGCGGAGCGATTCATCTGAAACTGGGTGGCGGGGAATTGTCACCGCTGGCATACCGGCTGACTTCCCGACATTACTGGTATAATCGCTAACCGGCCTTGTGCACTACCGGGACTGCGCCGTCTCTGATAAAGTTAGCCGCAGTTGATGACCCCCCGATTCATTCTACAAAAGGAACATTCACATCGTGTTCGAGATGGTTCAAGCGGGCGGCTGGCTCATGCTGCCCATACTGTTGTGTTCTGTGATCGCCGTGGCGATCATCGGTGAAAGATTCTGGTCCCTGCAAGTAAACCGCATCGCCCCTGCAAATCTGGTGGCGCAGGTTTGGCAGTGGTACAAGAGTGGTGAGCTGGATGATGAGCACATCAAGACACTCGCCAGCAAGTCAGCGCTGGGCCGCATTCTGGCCACCGGACTGGTCAATCGCAACAATCCGCGCGAAATAATGAAGGAAAGTATCGAAGATGTCGGCCGCCAGGTCGTGCATGAGCTGGAGCGCTTTCTGAATTCACTGGGCACGATTGCCGCCGTGACGCCGCTGCTGGGTCTGCTTGGTACGGTCATCGGTATGATCAAGGTGTTCGCGGCAATTACGATTCACGGCGTGGGCAACCCTACAGTCCTGGCAGGTGGCATTTCTGAAGCACTGATTACTACGGCGGCCGGGTTGTCGGTTGCTATTCCGAGCCTGATTTTTTATCGCTACTTCCGCGGTAAGGTGGATGGTCTGGTTCTCAAAATGGAAGAAGAAGCCCTCAAGCTCATTGATGTGATGCATGGCGAACGGGAAGCGATGCGCTGAGGCCAACCACCATGATGCTGCGCGAGAAACAGAGTAACGAGCCAGATCTGAACATTACACCGTTGATCGATGTGGTGTTTCTGTTGCTGATCTTTTTCATGGTTTCCACCACCTTCGACAAGAATGCCGAGATCAGTATCGAGCTGCCTGAAGCTGCCGGACAGGCGGTAAAGACCAAGCAGTTCCGGCTTGAAATTAGCATCGACGCAGAAGGCCGGTTCTTCGTCAACCAGAAGCGGGTCAAGGATGACAAACTGGTAACACTCAAACGTGCGATCAGCCTGACCCTCGGTGATCACAAGGATCCGAAACTGATCATCAGTGCCGATCGCAAGACACCCCATGGTGCGGTTGTACGTGCCATGGATGCAGCCCGGCAGCTGGGACTGGTCCACCTGACCTTTGCGACCCGTCAGTCCTCTACCGGGGACTGAACGCATGCCACAAACCGGGCAAAAATATGATGGTATGACGGTATACCGTCGGCTGCTGCAGCATGTGCGGCCATACACTGGCCCTTTCCTGCTTGCCATTGCGGGGATGATCCTGTTTTCTGGTACCGAGGCAGCATTCGCCTGGGTGATCCAGCCGCTGCTGGACGAGGGATTCGTTAACAAGGACAGCCTGGTTCTGCAATGGGTGCCCGTGTTGATCATCGTGATTTTCGCATTGCGAATCGTGGGCAGCTTTCTGTCAGATTACGGTATGTCCTACGTGGCGCGAAGCGTGATCCGGGACTTGCGCCGCCAGATGTTCGACCAGTTTCTGCAACTGCCGGTGAGGTATTACGATACGGTTTCTTCCGGTGTGTTGCTGTCCCGCATGGTCTACGATGTAGAGCAGCTGGCCGAAGCCTCCTCCAAGGTGGTGACGGAACTGGTTAGGGGTAGCCTGACCATCCTGGCCTTGTTGGTTCTGCTGCTTTATTACAGTGTACAACTCACCCTGATCTTACTGGTGACAGCGCCGTTCCTGGCAGGATTGGTGATGTTCATCAGTCGTCGTTTCCGTAAACTGAGTCATCGCATCCAGCGATCCATGGGTGATGTCTCCAGTGTTTCCGAAGAAACCATCGAGGCTAATCGGGAAATACGAATTTTTGGCGGACAGAACTACGAATCGCGCCAGTTTGAAAAGATCAACGAGTATAATCGACGCCAGTTTCTGAAGCTGGCGGTGACCAACGCCCTCAGTTCTCCGGTGATCCAGTTCATTGTGGCGATCGCCTTTGCCTCGATGATATACCTGGCGTTTCAGCTGGATATGCAAGTGGGAGAATTCGGTTCCTACCTGACTGCCATGTTGTTACTTATGCAGCATGCCAAGAAGCTTGCATCCATCAATTCCACCTTGCAGCGAGGTATTGCGGCGGCCCAGAGTGTGTTTGAATTTCTTGATCAGAAAGCAGAACAGGACAGCGGTACGGTTGTACTGGAACGGGCAACGGGGGCGATCCGTTATAACCAGGTCAGTTTTCGCTATGCCCCGACAACCGATCTTGTGTTGCAAGATATTAATCTGACGATCGCACCTGGCCAGACCGTGGCTTTTGTTGGACGCTCCGGTGCCGGCAAGACGACGTTGGTCAACCTGTTGCCACGATTCTACGAACTTGTGGGTGGTACCATCACTTTAGATGGGCAGGATATCCGTGAGGTAACACTGCAAAGCCTGCGGTCCCAAATGGCATTGGTGAGCCAGCAGGTGACCCTGTTCAACGATACCATTCGACACAATATCGCCTATGGCGCACTGGAATCAGCCGGTCAGGAGGACGTGGTCCGCGCGGCACGCGCGGCCCATGCACTGGAGTTTATCGAGCAATTGCCGGAAGGATTCGACACCCTGGTGGGTGAGAACGGCGTCCTGCTGTCGGGTGGGCAGCGCCAGCGCCTGGCCATTGCCCGCGCCATTCTCAAGAATGCCCCGGTATTGATCCTTGATGAGGCCACCTCGGCGCTGGATTCTGAATCAGAACGGCACATCCAGAGTGCGTTGGAAGAACTGATGCAAAATCGCACTACTCTGGTTATCGCCCATCGGTTGTCGACAATCGAACGCGCCGATCTCATCGTGGTGATGCACCAGGGCCGGATCGTCGAACAGGGACGGCATGCCGAATTGTTGCAACAGGGTGGCCACTATGCGGCATTGCATCGCATGCAGTTTGCCGAGGCGGCAAATTGAGCGTCGAGGCTTGGCTGCAGCAAACCTGGTACACCCGCAGCGGCGCAAGCCAGGCCCTGCGACCCTTGTCCTGGCTGTTTTGTGGTGTAGTCCTGCTGCGCCAGACGTTATATCGTCTGCATGTGTTGCGGACTCATCGTTTGCAGGCGCCAGTCATTGTGGTGGGTAATCTCACGGTGGGCGGGACTGGCAAGACGCCTCTGGTGATCGCCATTGTAAAAATTCTGCAACGTGCCGGTTACCGGCCGGGCATCATCAGCCGTGGTTATGGTGGCAAGGCGCGTAGCTGGCCCCAGCAGGTCAGACCCGACAGTGATCCGGTCATGGTTGGCGACGAACCGATCCTGATCGCGCGGCAAACGGGTTGTCCCATGGCGGTGGGGCCGGACCGGGTTGCGGCCGGGCGTTCCCTGCTGCAACATGCCGATTGCGATATTGTGATCTGCGATGACGGTCTGCAGCACTATGCGTTATGGCGTGATGTGGAAATCCTGGTGGTCGATGGCGTGCGGCGTTTCGGGAACGGTTTTTGTTTACCGGCCGGGCCATTGCGTGAACCGGTTCGGCGCAAGGACACGGTGGATTTCATTGTTACCGGCGGCCCTCCCATCAATCATGAATACAGCATGGCCTATCGGGGTGAGACTCTTGTCAACCTGGTGCAGCCGGAGATCACGCGATCGCTGGACGAGCTGGCGGGGCAGCGGGTGCACGCCGTGGCCGGAATAGGCAATCCGCCACGTTTTTTTGCCGCGCTCCGGCAGGCAGGGCTGCAGGTGGAACCACATGCGTTTGCCGATCATCATGCCTACCGCCAGCCTGATCTGGATTTTGGCGATGCGGCGCCAGTTATCATGACGGAAAAGGATGCCGTAAAATGTCAGCGCTTCGGGCGGGATAACCTCTGGTATCTGCCCATTGAGGCAGAATTGAATGCTGAGTTTGAAACCCGATTACTGAACCGGATAAAAACCTGATATGGACAAAAAACTACTCGATATCCTGGCCTGCCCCATTTGTAAGGGCCCGTTGGTGTACCGCAAGGACAAACAGGAACTCATCTGCAGGATAGACCGGCTGGCATTTCCCATCCGCGATGATATTCCCGTGATGCTGGACGATGAAGCCCGGCAACTGGATCCCGACGAGGCGGTCTGATGGGATTCCGGGTCATTATCCCGGCGCGCCATGCCTCGACCCGGCTGCCCGGCAAGCCGCTGCGCGAGATTGCCGGTCGGGCCATGTTGCAGCATGTCTATGCGTGCGCGCAGCGCAGTGCGGCCGGCCAGGTGATCATTGCTACCGATGATGATCGGATCCGCGAAGCCGCCACAGGCTTTGGCGCCACCGTCTGCATGACCTCGGCCGAGCATCGTTCCGGCACCGAGCGGTTGGCGGAAGTGGTGGAAACGTTGGCCATTCCGGAGGATGACGTCATCGTCAACCTGCAGGGAGACGAGCCCCTGATGCCGGTATCCTGCCTGAACCAGGTAGCAGAGGCTCTGGCGGAACATCCCGGGGCGGTTGTATCGACCCTGTGTGCGCCACTGACTGATCCCGATGAATTGTTCGATCCCCATATTGTAAAAGTTGTGCGGGACCAGGCAGGCTATGCACTGTATTTCAGCCGGGCGCCCATTCCCTGGCACCGTGCGGAGTTCGATCGCAACCGCACCCGTCTACCTGCTGATGGCACAGTCTTTTTGCGACACATCGGTCTGTATGCCTATCGGGCAGGTTATCTAAAGGAATATACACGGATGGAACATTGTGATCTGGAACAGGCCGAATCGCTCGAGCAATTACGTGTTCTGTGGCATGGCGGACGGATTATCGTCCCGGAGGCAACGGAGATTCCGGGGCCGGGGGTGGATACCGAGGCGGATCTGGAAAAGGTCGCGGCCTTGCTGACAGATTGAAAATTACTCGGCCAGATCCAGGGCCAGAAACGAGGGATGCAATTCGGTGTGTTCGTCGTTGAGTACCGGGATCGTATAGGTCACAGGTGCGCGGCGGGTGGCTTCGCCGTGCTGGTTTGGCTGGATGGTGGGGGCTTCCCTGATGCTTTGCAGCACCAGTGAGGGACCGTCTTCCAGTACTTCGATCACCTGGCACAGGCTCCCTTGATGGACCATGCGCAGACCAATCATGTTACGCAGTTGATCGATGGTGATAATAATTTCGGACATGTGACGGTCGAAATTGCCCCTGTTGAATATCCTACTGTAGCCTTAGGCGGCAAAGTCCTGCAAGCGTACCGGTAAACGCCGTGCGCCCCAGGTGCCTGGTCGGGCTTCGAAAACTCCGGCACAGGGTGTACCGCATTTAGCGCAGTTGCCGTGCGCATCCAGATTCCAGTCAGACAGGACATACCAGTCACGGCCGATCAGTTTTTCTCCACAATGATGGCAGTAGGTGCTTTCGCCTTCCTCGTCGTGCACATTGCCCGTATAGGCATAGTGGATACCGTTCTTCAATGCAATGGAACGTGCCTGGGTCAGGGTAGCAGTCGGCGTCGGCGGGACGTCCTGCATTTTCCAGTCGGGATGAAAGGCGGTGAAATGGATTGGCACATCCGGCCCCAGCTCGGCTACAACCCATTGTGTCATTTCTTCCAGTTCCTGTTCCGCATCGTTATAGCCCGGGATCAGCAGGGTCGTGATTTCCAGCCACGTGTCAGTTTCATGTTTGATGTATTTGAGCGTGTCCAGTACCGGTTCAAGATGGCCACCGGTGAGCTTGTAATAGAACTTCTCGGTAAAGGCTTTCAGATCGACGTTGGCCGCATCCATGTATTGATAGAATTCAACACGAGGCTCCGGATCCACATAACCCGCAGTGACGGCGACGGATTTAATGCCCCGCTCGGCACAGGCTTTGGCCGTATCGATGGCATACTCATGGAAGATGACCGGATCATTGTAGGTGTAGGCGACACTGCGACAGCCCAGTTGCTCGGCGGCACGAGCGATGAGCTCCGGTGACGCCTGGTCCGCCAGGGTATCCATTTCCCGCGATTTGCTGATATCCCAGTTCTGGCAATATTTGCAAGCCAGGTTGCAGCCCGCCGTGCCGAAGGACAGCACCGGGGTGCCAGGTAGAAAATGGTTGAGGGGTTTTTTCTCGATGGGGTCGACCGCATAACCGCTGGAACGACCATAGCTGGTCAAAACGATTTCATTGTTCAGGTTCTCACGGACAAAGCACAGGCCACGCTGGCCTTCATGGAGTTTGCAATGGCGCGGGCAGAGATCACACTGCACCCGGCCGTCTTCAAGTTTGTGCCAGTATTTGGTAGGAACAATGGAAGAATCAGTCGTCTGGTTCATGATTTTCACGCGATAATATTAAGTATTTTACAAAATATAGGGTTAATCTCGCGAATTTCAATTGGCCATATAAGAACCGGTTTCAGTCGAGGGCGGAATCGTCAGTCAAATAGAGATTCTCATAGCAGTAGTTGGTCGCCTCAACAAAACCATCCACGCTGCCACAGTCAAAGCGCTTGCCGCTAAATTTACAGGCAATCACGTTGCCGGCCCGGGCTTGCTCCATCAGGGCGTCGGTGATCTGCACTTCGCCGTTGCGGCCCGGTGGAGTCTTGCGAATGATGTCGAAAATATCCGGGGTCAGGATGTAGCGGCCAATAATGGCCAGATTGCTGGGTGCTTCAGCGGGGGCGGGCTTCTCGATCATAGTGTCTACGCGATAGACGCCGGGACGGACTTCCTGACCGCTGATGACACCATATTTATGGGTTTCATCCGGAGGGACTTCCTCGATGGCGACCACGGTGCAGCGAAATTCTTCATGCAATGAAACCAGCTGACTGAGTACGCTTTGGCCCTTCGCAATGCACAGATCATCGGCCAGAACCACGCCGAAAGGCCGGTCGCCAATCAGAGTTTCGCCGGTCAGGATGGCATGCCCCAGGCCTTTCATTTGCATCTGCCGGGTATAGGTGAATGTGCAGTTGTCAATCAGGTTGCGTATGCCGATCAGGTGATTTTCCTTGTCGGTGCCGGCAATCTGGGCCTCCAGTTCGTAACTGATATCGAAATGGTCCGGAATGGCGCGTTTGCCCCGGCCGGTCACGAAGGCCATGTCCGTCATGCCGGCGTTGAAGGCTTCCTCAACACCGTACTGGACCAGTGGCTTGTTAACGATGGGCATCATTTCCTTGGGCATGGACTTGGTGGCAGGCAAAAAACGGGTACCATATCCGGCAACCGGGAAAAGGCATTTTTTAATCATGTTTAACTCATGTGAAAGCGGAATGTGTAAATTCAGGTGTTAGTGTGCCTTTTTATGACCAGGCGGACAACCGGGATTTGATATGCACCGTATCGGGCGGGATAGGCGACAGGGACCAGGCCGCAGCAGGTAAAGGTGTTTCGCGCACGCATGCTGTGGTAAATAGCATGGGCTTGCAGAGTCATGTCAGGGAGCAACGTCGATACGCGGGAAAAAGTAGGGCGTATCTTTTCATTCGAAGCACGGAAATAAGCGCCCGTTAAGCTATACTTTCACAGGCAATCGTCAGGGAATGTCTTTTATGGATTACAACTTTAAAATTGAACAACGAGACGGATATATCTATGCCGAATCTTCAGGGCATGAGACTCTGGAGAACAGTCGAGCCGTTTATGAATCAATAATTAAAAAAATCATTGAATGGAATTGTAACAAGGTCGTCTACATTGAAGGCTTCGAAAACCAGATCCCGATTTCAGAAGTGTGTGTGCTTATGGATACCATTTTCAAGGAAGTGAAGACAGCGGGGCTGAAAGTGCGGTTTGCTTTTTACGATCGTAATGGAGATCACGATGCAGTTAATTTACTGTCCGAATCACTGGCGGGCGCTCAGGGCATCAATGCCAAAGTCTTTCAGAACGAGGAGGATGCAATTGCGTGGATCAAAGCCTGTTAATGAAGCGCATTATCAGAATCACAGAATATCCTTAAGCCTCATTCAAGAACTCATTTCAATTTCTCTAAAATCATCTCCGGTTTGATGGCATTATCCGTATCGACCTTGATCACAAACGACTGTTCGGCCGGTTGCAAGGGGACATAGCGCGCCAGTTGTTGATCCAGCACGGCAAGATCGGCCTCCGAAGCATCGCTGCCCCGGGCATGGCGTGAAGCGACCCGCTGTCGCAAGGTGCTCTCCTGTGCTTCGACAGTAAGAATATGAAAGGGGATACGCAATCGTTGAGCAAGTTGGAAAAAGGGTTGGCGTTGGGCGGGCTTCAGGAAAGCTGCATCCACGATAACGTTGTAGCCTGCTTTCAAAATTATCTCCGCCAGGTAGGCAAGATGCTGGTAAGTGTGCTCACTCATGACCGGCGAATAAAGACCGCTGTCTAACCCGGAATCAGTTTTTTGTCTGGCCGGCAGTCCGGCCAGCCGTTTGCGCTCCACGTCGGAACGCAATCGTATAGCAGGCCACTGTTCCAACAGCTGCTGACTAAGAACCGTTTTCCCGGATCCCGACAAACCGTGAGTAATCAGCAGCTGGCCCTGTCCCTGCCGGGTGTAGGTGGCTGCAAGGTCCACGTATTTATGAAACTCGGCCAGGTCATGGGTGTGTGCTGCCGGGTCAGTAGTTTGCTGGGCTGTACGAATGGCACTGATTTTAGCGCGCACCATGGCCCGATAGCAGAGGTAAAACCGTAACAAAGGCAGGGCGGTGTAATCGCCATTTCTCTCCAGGTAGTGATTCAAAAACCGCCAGGCAAAATCGATACGGTTATTGGCTTCAAGATCCATCATCAGGAAGGCTGTTTCGCTTATGGTATCAATGTATCGCAGGTTGGGGTTGAATTCGATGGCGTCGAATAAAACCGGTCGATGGTCAAGCACAGTGATATTGTTGAGATGCAGATCACCGTGGCATTCACGAACGAACCCGGCATCATGACGCTGTTGCATGAGTGGCTTGCTGTGCTGGTACTCACTTAGTGCCCATTGTTCGATTTTTTGTATTACCACAGATATTTCATGTCCGGCGAGGTGCTCGCGGATCTGGTTAAAGTTTTCCTGTACCGGTTGCAGTATCATTTCGGGCAGGCCATAGTTGCTATCAACCGGTGCCGATTGAATTTCTGCATGGAAGGTTGTGATGACTTCGGCCAATTGGTCAATAAGGGTGGATGTCAGTTCATTCTTCTGCAGCAGATGGCTGAGCAGGGCGTGCTGGGAGAATTGCCGCATCTTCACGGCATATTCGATAGGCCCGGAGGCATCACCCAGTAACGGTGATGCAGGTTTGCCGCTGACAGGTGTGACTTCGAGATAGAGTTCTGGCGCGGTGCGGCGATTCAAGCGCAGCTCTTCCTCGCAGAAGTGGCGTCGTTTTTCCAGGGTCGAATAATCCAGAAAGCCAAGATTCACGGATTTCTTGAATTTGTACACATAGTCCCCGGTCAGGATGACCCAGGAAATATGGGTTTCGAGTACTTGTATTTGAACAACAGGATGGGGATAACAGGCTGGATTTTGCAGGGCATATATAAGCCTGGCCTGCAAATCAAGATGGGATTCCTCAGTTGCCATGTACTAACCCGGGATTAATATGTGCATGTCAACGTTGTTGGGAAGGAGGATGATTAAATGAGATATGTGCTCGAAAGGCAATTGCACCTGAATGCAGGCTCATCTGGAAATTATTGCCTTCGAAGTTATCCTTTGGCATGATTATTTGAGAGGATGTATATAATGAAAGATATAGTGCATCGATATGCTTATCTTATCTATTATAGTTAAAATCATTCTATAATAATTAAAATATGAAACTAAAATATTTTGCCCTTGTTTTTCTTATTATTGTATCAGGTATTGTGGTTGCAAGAATGATACCACCAGCTGAACCTGCTATCGGGAATATGCCCCAGCCTGTAACTAAATTTCAGGAGATGGTACAGGTATTTCTAACAGCTGTTGATCGGGGGGAGTTGATCGTATTTGGTAAAGTACTGAATCGAACTATGATCACTCCTGTCGAAGTTCGTTATATTTATACCAAAAATAATCCCGAACCCAGTATCGAAGTATATTCTTTGTTGTTGACCACGATTGAACTACCTGGGCTGGATAACTGTAATATCGAAGGGATTGGTGCATCATTGGATGTAAACGGGACCATAATTGAATCACGTGTGCATGTAAGTCCTAAATGATATTGTGACTCCTCACCAGTGACATATTCATCAACCCAGGTAATTTTTGATACTGCACTGGTGTCATTTATTGCAGTAATATGTTGGTGAATACAGGATTTTTCGTTATATAAAATCAAAGCAAACTGGACATTTGTGCTGAAATTAACCAAGTGATTTCGTTGGTTATAGGGACCGTGGAAAAATTGCAAGTATTTGTTATTTATAAATAAAAGAACGAAATACGAAAATTTCAGTTTTGAATCTCGTTTTATCGTTATAGATACCGACCTCTGAATAACGGGGTGGAATAATTTGTGTTGAGAGGACGTCTATTTAATGAAGCTGGGGGTATTTAATTGGAAATTAAAGTAACGCATATATCCCGTCTTTAAAAATTGTATTACATAATATCTGTGTCAAATATAAAATAAACTATATTCAAGGAGATCAACCATGAGTTTTCGAAGGATAATATCCACTTTAATTGCTTTGCTACTCGCAGGGGGAATGTTTGTTGGGCAGGGCGCGTATGCTGCATCAAATGGTAATGGCACTCCTGTCTATGATGAAGCGGCATATACAGATTATGTCGAAACGACAATGAAGAAGCTTGATAAATTATATCTTGAGTTTTGTAGCACCTGTAATGTTGACGCATCAAAAGCCGAAAAGGCGAGAAGAGAATATTACAAAACGGTTCGTGAACTCTTGCAAAAAATGAATGCAAGATTTGATGACATGGATCCAAAGAAGGGTGCGGCCTTGTCATCCACTGAAGTGCTGGTCGACATTCATGTCCTTACAATGCTGGTCGATATGCTGACTGCTACACAGATGGCAAATATGGCGGACCATCCAAATAATTAGACTGTTTTGTATTGCTTGTAGCAAGCATATCGAAACCCCGCCAGATACTGGCGGGGTTTTTATTTTGCAAAAATTTAAACGCGCATGATTGCTGTCCGCGGTAAAAAACATAGAATATACTGGCTAGTCCGGACTCATTGAAGGCGTATTCAAGACGATTATTTACTTATGGGCAGCACGACTCCGATTAACGTACTCTTTGTCTGCATGGGTAATATCTGCAGGTCACCGACTGCCGAGGGTGTGTTCCGCCACCGGGTCCGGGAGGAAAATCTGGCGCACCTGATTGCGACAGACTCAGCCGGCACTCACGCCTACCACGTTGGAGAACCGCCGGATCCCCGCGCCCAGTCCACAGCTGAACGCCGGGGAATCGAGCTTGC
>JAJDNN010000057.1 GCA_022340685.1 Pseudomonadota bacterium | reverse complement strand
CTGCCGCTGGCCGACGTGTAGTCGTTGCTGACCACGTCCAGGTAGGAGGTAAGGATCCGCGCGACTTCGGCCCGGGCCCGGTTGTCGGCGGTGGAAATCTGCAACGATTCGTCACCCATCGCCGGTGCCTGGCCCACGCCGTGAAACAGACGCCCGTCCTTGTCATTCAGGTACTGGGTCCCTTCGTTGACCCAGTCGGGTGCGCCACTGATCCCGAGGTCGCTTTCGACCGTAGTTTTGCTGGCACAGGCTGCCAGCAACAGGATGACGCCACTTATCAGAAACAGATTTTTGGCTTGCATGATTATGTTCTCCCGGAACGAGTAAAGTTGCTCAGCCCTGCTCAGGCTGTTTCGCGTCTGTGGTCTGCCGACTGAAATAGTCATCCGACAGCTTTTTGACCAGGCCGGCCAACAGGATCAGGCTGATCAGGTTAGGGGCTGCCATAAGCATATTGGCAATGTCGGCAAAATTCCAGACCAGTTGCAATGGCACATAGGCACCCACCACCACCAGCACCGTGTAAATGAGCCGGTAGGGCAGTACGGCCCGCTCGCCAAACAGGAATTCGGCACTGCGGTCCCCGTAATATGACCAGGCGATAATGGTCGAATAGGCGAAGAACATCAGCCCGAAACCCACGACCCAGCTCCCGGCCTGGCCCAGTGCCTGTTCGAAGGCATAGGCGGACAGGGCAGCACCCTTGAGCGCTTCGGGACGGCCATCCCCCCAGGCACCCATGATGACGATCACCAGTGCGGTCATGGTACAGATCACGATGGTATCGATGAACGGACCCATCATCGCCACCAGTCCTTCCCGCACCGGCTCGTTGGTCCGGGCGGCGGCATGGGCCATGGGAGCCGAACCCAACCCCGCTTCGTTTGAGAAGACCCCACGCGCCACGCCGTATTGAATGGCGGCGCCGATGGCGCCCCCGCCGGCGGCCCACGGGTTAAGGGCCAGGTTAAGGATGGTGCCGAAGGCGGTCGGGATACGCTCGGCATGCAGAATCAGGATCAGTAGCGCCGCGCCGCAATAGGCGACCGCCATGAACGGCACGATGCGGGACGTGACCTTGGCGATACGCTTGATGCCGCCGATGATCACCAGCCCAACCATGATGGCAATTACCACTCCGATGACCAGCTTGTAGTCACTGGCATGAGGGAAAATGTAAGTCAGGCCGTCGGTAACTGAATTGGCCTGCACCATGTTGCCAATGCCGAATGAAGCAATCAGTGTAAACACGGCGAAGGCCGCGCCCAGCTTTGGCATATTTAGGCCTCGCGCCAGGGTGTACATCGGGCCGCCAGACACAGAGCCGTCGGGGTGGAAACGGCGAAACTTGAGCGCCAGGGTACACGAGGCGTACTTACTTGCCATGCCAACCAGGGCAGTGATCCACATCCAGAACACTGCACCGGGACCACCTAGGGCGATGGCGGTCGCCACGCCGGCGATGTTGCCGGTACCAATGGTGGCAGACAGGGCTGTGCTGAGTGCCTGAAAGTGTGTCACTTCCCCGGGATCGGTGGATTTGTCGTACTTGCCGGCGATGAGGGCCAGAGAATGGCGAAAGCCCCGGTACTGGATGAACCGTAACCGCAGGGTGAGATACAGGCCCGTACCTACCAGAAGCACAATCGACGGGATACCCCAGGCATAGCCAGCGATGATACCGGTCATTTCGGTCAGTGCATCCAGGAAATCTGTCATCGTGTAATCCGCTTTATTGAAATTATTTCCTGCATCAATAGTATCAGGAAAGACTGACAGACGGGATTAACAGATCTTTTTAGATCGTGTATGGTGAATTTCCGGTTTCCTGCCAGGTCGTTCAGTGAAAGACTCTCTGCTGCACTTCATCCATTCCCTGTTCGAGAGCCTGCGCGATCTGCTGCCAATTCTGCTGGTAATCGCCTTTTTCCAGCTGGTGATTCTGCAACAGCCGATCCCCAATCTGGGTGAGTTGCTGTATGGCAGCTTTCTGGTGGTGCTGGGTCTGACCCTGTTCGTGCAAGGTCTGGAAATGGGTCTGTTTCCCCTTGGCGAAAGCATGGCTTATGCGTTTGCCCGCAAGGGCAGCGTGTTGTGGCTATTGGCCTTTGCCTTCGCGCTGGGTTTTGGCACTACCATCGCCGAGCCGGCCCTGATTGCAGTAGCGGAGGAGGCCTCGAAGGTTGCCGCTGCCCATGGCGCCATCGAAAACAGTCTGCAAGCGATGGAGGCCTATGCCGATGGTCTGCGCTATACCGTCGCCCTGTCGGTAGGCATTGCCCTTGTGATTGGTGTGCTGCGTATCGTATTCGGCTGGGCCATTCAGTATCTGATCATCGGTGGTTACTTCGGGGTGGTCGTCATGACTGCGTTTGCGCCTGAGGAAATCATCGGCATCGCCTATGATTCGGGTGGGGTGACCACCTCGACCATCACAGTGCCGTTAGTGACGGCGCTGGGCGTGGGGCTGGCCTCGAGCATCAAAGGTCGCAACCCGATGACCGATGGATTTGGTCTGATTGCCTTTGCTTCACTGACACCAATGATGTTTGTGATGGGTTACGGGATGGTGATTGGGTGAACCCGATGTTGAACCTTCTGCATACCCTGTCCGACACCATCTTCGACGTATTGCCCATTGTGGTGATTATTTTCGGATTCCAGTTCCTGGTGATTCGAAGACAGATACCGCATCTGGGCCGGGTACTGCTGGGATTCGTTTATGTATTGCTGGGCCTTGCGCTGTTTCTGGACGGTCTGGAAATTGCCCTGTTCCCGATTGGTAAACTGATGGCGCAGCAACTGACCGATCCGGTTTTTATCTATGGCAAGATAGCGGATGTGGCCATGACGCTGCACTGGCAGGACTACATGTATGTCTATCTTTTTGCGGCTTCGATCGGTTTTGCCACCACCATTGCGGAACCCTCATTGCTGGCGGTGGCCATCAAGGCACAGGAAGTGTCGGGTGGAGCGATCGGCGTGTGGGGTCTGCGCATCGCTGTGGCCATCGGTGTCGCCCTTGGGATCGCCCTGGGGACATTTCGCATCGTGACCGGTACACCGCTGCACTACTATATTATGGTGGGTTATATCATCGTCATGTTACAGACAATATTTACGCCCAAAACAATAATTGCACTGGCCTATGATTCGGGTGGTGTGACTACCTCGACTGTCACGGTGCCGATGGTGGCAGCGCTGGGTCTTGGACTTGCGTCCACGGTACCAGGCCGCAGCCCCCTGTTGGACGGGTTTGGTTTGATTGCCTTCGCCAGTCTGTTCCCTATGATTACGGTAATGGGTTATGCCCAGATCAGCCACTGGCGGGCAACACGGGCATTAAAGAAGAGTCAATAACGCGGGAGAGTATGCTATGCACTTCAAACTGATCATCGTATTCGTAGATGATGATAAGACCGACGCCGTGATGGACGCAGCCCGAAAGGCGGGTGCGACGGGCATCACGGTTATCAATCATGCCCGTGGTGAAGGGCTGAAGAAGAGCAAGACCTTTCTGGGCCTGACCCTGGAGACCCAGCGTGACGTGTTGTTGTTACTGGTGGAAGAGCACCTTAGCCGCAAGATTCTGGAGACCATCGCCGAGCAAGGTGAATTTGATGAGACCCCCGGCACCGGCATTGCCTTCCAGATCGATGTGGAAGATGCGCTTGGCGTCAGCCAACAGATACAGACTTTGACAGAAGCGGTGGAGGATGAATTATGAGTGACCGAGCAAAGATCCGGGTCAGGGAAGTCATGAAGACCCAGGTAGATATGGTGGAAGGTATGGTTACCGTGAAAGAAGCGTTGGCGACCATGCACCATATCGAAACCAAGACCCTGATCGTCAATAAACGCGATGATGATGATGAATACGGAATTGTGCTGATATCTGATATTGCCAAGCATGTGCTGGCCACGGACCGTTCGCCGGAACGGGTGAACGTTTATGAGGTCATGACCAAGCCAGTGATCTCGGTCGATCCCGATATGGATATTCGCTACTGCGCCCGGCTGTTCGACAAGTTTGGCTTGTCGCGGGCCCCCGTGGTGGAAAACCGGCAGGTCATCGGGATCATCAGCTTTACAGACATGGTTTTGCACGGTATCAAGGAACAGGGTTGAGGATGTCACACACGCCGAATCAGGACGGAGTATCCCGCCCTACGTTGCAACCACTTGATGAGCATGCCTTTTATACCACCCTGGCCGATACGCCGGGCATCAGCATCGTGTTCTTTACCAAACCGGGTTGCGGTTCGTGCGGTGCCTGGCAGAATTTGTTGCAGGAACTGGTGGAGCAGCGTCCGCAACTGACGGTCTATGCGGTGGACGCAGCGGTGAACACGGCGTTGGCCCGGGAATATGATTTGTTTCACCTGCCCGCTCTGTTTGTGTTTCTGGATGGGGAGTTTCATGCCGAATTGCAATGTGAAGCCCGCCTGCCTGTGTTGGTGTCGGAACTGGAACGCGCCATCAACGGGCCCGCCATGGAAGCGCCATGAGCTGGAAGATTGATGCCGAACGCGGTGTTTTACTGGGCGCCCGCCAAATCGCGTCACCCAACTGCGATGCGCGTCCGGACGGCGCTCTGATCCGCCTGCTGGTCATCCATGGTATCAGCCTGCCGCCCGGGCAGTTCGGCGGGGACGAGATCGAACGCTTGTTCACCAATCGCCTGGATCCCGACGCCCACCCGTATTTTCAGGATATCGTTCAGTTGCGGGTGTCATCACATCTGCTGATTTGCCGCACCGGGGAGGTTGTGCAGTTTGTGCCATTTCAGAAACGGGCATGGCACGCGGGCGAATCCTGTTACTACGATCAGTCCTGTTGCAACGATTTTTCCATCGGCATTGAACTGGAAGGGGCCGATGATATCCCCTACACCGATATTCAATACGATGTGCTGGGCCAATTAATCCCGCTATTGCGCGAAGCGTACCCCGCCATCGGTGCCACCGACATCGTTGGCCATTGCCATATCGCCCCCGGGCGTAAAACGGATCCGGGGCCGATCTTCGAGTGGGCACGACTCGGTCTGGCACTGCCCGGCGAACACCGGGCTTGATATTCCCGCCCTGACCATGGAAACTCCAGAATCATGAATCTCATCAGCATCCTCATCGCCCTGGTCGCCGAAACGTATTTTTACAAGTCGATCCAGGAATGGCGTCAGTTCGACTGGTTTTATCGCTATACAGACCGCGTCTATGAACGGCTGGCTGGTATGCCCTGGCGGGACGGAGCCTTCGGCGTCATTATCATTCTTGGATCGGTAGTGGCGGGTGTCTGGCTGGTGGACGCCATGCTGGATAACGTCGCCGGTGTGTTCGGCTTTTTGTTCGGGATTGTCGTGTTGATCTTTTCCCTGGGGCCGCGTGACCTGGCCGATGACGTGGAACACTTTGTTGCCGCCATAGCACGTGACGATGGTGAAGCCGCATGTATCTATGCGACCAACATGCTGGGATTCGAAGTCGCTGAAAATGAATCGGAAGCAGCCCAGCACGTCAAGGAAGGCATCCTGGTGCAGGCCAATATCCGGCAATTCGGTGTGCTGCTCTGGTTTATGTTGCTCGGTCCGGTTGGCGCCGCCCTGTTCCGGTTAGCCTGCGAATTGCGCAGCCACCTGACCACTGTCGACAGTGGTTTTGCTGCCTCGGTCAATGACCTGTACCGAATCCTGATTTGGTTGCCGGCGCGGCTGATGGTGTTTGCCTTTGCCGTGGCGGGCAGCTTTGTTGATACCGTGACCCACCTGAAATCGTTCTCGGATATCTGGCGCGTCAACAGCGAGGCCCTGTTGGTTGAAGCCGGGCTCGGCGCCATTTTTCACGAACCCCACGGCCGACTCGAAGACGGCAGCCCGGATCTCGAAGGTGTGGCGCAGGTCATGGCGCTGGTGAAGCGGACCCTGTTGGTTTGGCTGGCGGTGCTGGCTATGCTGACCTTGGCCGGCTGGGTGTTCTAAATCATCTACGATGCGTGTTGGTGCTGTAGTCGGGACGCACAACCGGATTGTATCGCTCCCCCGAGAATGAAACTCGATGGCCGATCTTGTCGTGGCGGATGCAATGAATAACAGGGTTTCCACCACGGTCGATCTCCTGCGTCACGGTGAACCGGTCGGTGGTCGTAAGTACCGTGGCCAGGTTGATGATCCCCTGAGTGAAAAAGGCTGGACGCAAATGTGGGCGGCGGTCGGCGAGCATCATCCCTGGGACATGATCGTAAGCTCGACGCTGTGTCGCTGCAGCGACTTTGCCCACGAACTGGGACAGCGACGCGCCATCCCGGTCGATACCGACGCCCGCCTGGTGGAGATCGGGTTCGGTGAGTGGGAAGGACACAGTGCCGCCGAACTGACGGCCGACGACCCGGATCGGCTGCTGCGCTTCTGGGCCGATCCCCTCCACCACACGCCACCCGGTGCAGAGACCCTGTCTGAATTCGAGGCGCGGGTTATCGGTGCCTGGAACGATCTGTTGCAAATTTATACTGGCCAGCATCTGTTAGTGGTGGGTCACGCGGGTATGATGCGCATGATCATTCGCCACGTGCTTGATATGCCTCTCGAGCGTTTGTTCCGCCTCAAGGTCGGCAACGCCGCGATTAGCCGGATCCGTATCATTGGTGAGGGCGAGCAGGTATTACCGCAACTGCTGTTCCACGATGGTCGTTTGTGACAGACGCGAGTGGGATAAAAAGCAGGAACAGAAATTTAGAAGCGTGATTACTGAAAAAATAATGAGGCATAGCCATTCAGGTGTCGGCCATGCCAGTTTGTACTGTTAATCCGGAAAGCAATGGCATTGATTTCAACCCGACTGCAATTGATATCCACCCAGCTCATCATATTTTCCGGATTGCCATTGCTGCAGATGCAGACACAGCGAATGTCGTTCAGGGCGTGCAAGAGTTGTCTGATATCACCTTCGGT
>JAJDNN010000049.1 GCA_022340685.1 Pseudomonadota bacterium | reverse complement strand
CTGACTTTCCTCATCCGCCATTGCAGGAAAATATCATTAGCCAGTGGATCGATGCGGCCTGTGACAAACTCGACTACCACAGTCTGCCTACTCCCCGTGCCATCCTGTCGCGGCCTGCTCATCAACGTAACAGCTGTTCCTATTCGGTCTTCTGTGGCAGTTACGGTTGCAGCACCGGTGCCAAGAGCAGTGCGCGCGCCGCGCTGCTGAACCGCGCGGTAGAAACGGGGCGTTGTAAAATTCATACCCATGCCAAGGTAAACCGGCTCATCAGTAACACCAAAGGCAAGGTGATTGCCGCAGAATATTTTGATCGACAGGGTCAGCGTCAGCGAGTCACGGCAAAAGTCTTCGTGGTTGCGTGTCAGGCCATAGAAACTTCACGCCTGTTGCTTAGTTCACCCGGCCCGCGACATCCGGATGGTCTTGGCAATAACCATCATCAGGTTGGTCGCAACCTGCTATTCTCTGCCGGTGGCAGCGGGCAGGGAACGTTTGCATACAAGGATCTTGGCGCCGAACAGGCTGAAGCCCTGCGACAGCGCGGCCCGTTTGTCAATCGCGGCCTTCAGGACTGGTATTATGTTGACGACGCAAAGTCCGGCCGGTTCAAGGGTGGCACCATTGACTTTCTATTCCGCCATCCTAATGCCATTGCACGCGCGAATAATCAGAAATGGGATGACAATGGTGATCTGATCTGGGGCAAACCACTAAAACAGAATATAAACCGTTACTTTACCGAAGCGCGTTATTTGCGTTTCGAAGTATTCTGTGACTGGCTGCCAACTGATACTTGTAATGTCGAACTGGATAGCCGTGTCAAGGATAAATGGGGAACGCCCGTAGCCAGGGTGAAGGTTGGTTTTCACCCTCATGACCTTAAGGTCGGGGAATACCTCGCCACAAAAGCGCGCAAAGTTCTTACAGCAATGGGGGCCCAGGACATCTATAGTAATATTAGCGGAGACCCACCCCCCAACCTGGTGGCGGGCGGCTGCCGCTTTGGCACCGATCCTGAACACGCCGTGCTTGATTCCGATTGCCGGGTATTCGGTGCCGACAACCTGTTCGTCAGCGACGGCAGCTTCATGCCCACCGGCGGCAGTGTTCCCTATACCTGGACCATCTATGCCAATGCGTTCCGCGTGGCAGACAAGATCCGCGCGCAGTTGGGTGGACCCGTCACAAGTTAAAGAATTACTCGGCCGAATGCACCGTCAGCACATCACAGTCAGCATCATCGATGACCGTACCTACTTTTGAGCCCAGGTTACGCTTGATACCCTGATGACCACGTGAACTCATGATAATCAAATCAACACCCTGCTCCTTTGCATAACGCGTGATCTCTCGACACGGACCCCGATCACAGAAAACCACTTGCAGGGCCGCATCCGGGCAGGCCGCCTGCTCAGCCAGAGCTCGTAACTCCTCTGTAGCCCGCGCCTGCAAATACATCTTGGGGTCCTCGTTTTCTGGAGCAACCCACTTTACCGGTAAATCTTCCGGAAACCCCTCCACGACATATAGCAGTGTCAATTTAGCGTCCAGGCAGTGTGCCAGAGTACGGGCTCGCTGCGCCACCGTAGCACTTGTCTTGGAAAGATCCGTTGCCAGGAGAATATTGCGGTAATCTTGCATTGGTTCCACCTTGTCTCTGATGCCTGGAAACCGAGATAATAAAGTTTCATCAATGGTTAACTGAAGTAATTACAAGATTATCATACGGCTTTGGCGGGTGACGAACGGATTAACATGACATCCGTTTAGGCAACACCGGCACTATTATGGGAAAGGGGGTGACATGGGTTCGGCACCTTCGATTTCCGCTTCGGGATGATGCTTCTTGACCAGTTCCTCGATTTCATCAACCCTTGCACGTTTTACATCGACAAGTACCAGCACCTCGCCCTTATTTATGTCATCTTCAAACTTTTGCAATCTTGAATTCGGCAGACCCGAGCCAACCATGCTGGACAGTAGTCCCCCAACACCTGCGCCAGCCGCTCCGATTGCCAATACTGCGCCACCACCGAGAACAAGACCGGCGGGCGGAAAGGCCATCGCTACCAGTCCTGCCGCTACACCAGTTATAGCACCCAGGGTCAAACCTTTTTCAATTGCCGGGACAAAATCGCTCTTTTGCAAGAGTGAGGCCTCAGGTAATTCTTCCATTGGCGTCCCCTCTTTCGCAATCACATGGATATAGCGTTCCTCCACGTGTGATAACAGTAAATCCTTAACAAGCCCATGCGTTGTTTCGATGTCCGGCATGAGGAAATATAGTCTACGCATTACCCTCTCCTTTTTTTGTGTTATATGTTGCCCTAAAAATATCGCTATATAGCTATATTCTATAAAGATGTATCAACGTTAATGTTATCAATAATTATTCACCAACTCGAACAACATAGACATCACAACTGGCATTTTTGGCCATCTTGGTTGCTACCGAACTAAGCCGGGATTTGGGCTGTCCGAGTACCAGCAAATCGGCCTCACGTTTTTCGAGTTGTTCGTCAATAGTGCGAGCTGCCGAACCGCCCATAATCTCAAGTACCGAGGGATTTATTCCCAGTGCCTTGATGCGCGGCTCGAGCTCCTGGCGCAGCTTGACCTCGGCTTCCAGATCTTGCTCCTCGTTGCTCCGAAGTGTCATGTCGCCATACGATGCCTCATTCGCGAAATTGGCAGATTTGGCAGGAAAAACGTGCAACACGACCAGGCGAGCATCAAGACATTGCGCCATACGGTTAGCACACTGTACCACCGGTTCCAGAAATGAAGAAGTATCAACAGCCGCGATGATCAAGGGAGTATCAGTAGACATAATTACCTCAAATAGGGACAAAAGGGGAATGTGGCTAATGCAAGCATATGATAATTCTGGTCATAAATCAGGTTCTGATCTTCTCACGCAGATACCGGATCCCCAGTACCAGAAGGATAATAGCAAACAAGGATCTCAAGTGTAATTCAGACAGGGCCAGTGCCGTGCGACTGCCAAGCCAGATCCCCACCAATCCTCCAGCGAACAGGGCGGGCAATAACCGCAGGCAGACATGTCGGTGACACATGTTTTCCACGCTGCCACTAATCACCACCGGGATCCGGGCGGCGAGCGAGCAACCCTGTGCCAGTTGCTGCGGCATACCCAGTCCCAGCACCAACAAGGGTGCCAGTACCGGTCCCCCGCTGATACCGACACTGCCTGCCACCAGTCCTTCGATGATGCCGACGCCAATCATATACCACGGCCTGCCAATTTCGGGGATAGCCCAACTACCCAGCAGCTGGTCGCGCAGAAGCAGGAACACTGCACCGGTGACCACCACGGCGCCAAATACCCGCCGTAAATGTGTTCCGGAAAGGCGTTCTGTCCACATCCCGGTCAAGGGGGCCACCATCATGGCAGGCACGGAGACCATTACCACTGCCAGCCAATCCACCTTGCCGGCCTGGGCATACAACACCATCCCCGCAACTGCAGGTAAAAAAGCGGCTGCCAGCGCTGTACCGCGCGCCTCAAACACCGACAGACCCAGCCAGCGCAATAGCAGCGGGACAGTCAAGGTTCCCCCACCCAGACTAAATAATCCACCCCCTAGACCGGCAATCAGCCCGATGGTCAATGCTTTGAGTTGCGTTTTCATGCTCACACCTGTCCACCAAAGTGTCACCCGTCTTCCGGTACAACCTGCCCGCGCAAATTACAGACGGCAATCCGGTCATGAGTCAAAACAGCCAAACAAGCCTATACTTTATTGTCAAATCTATTAGGACAACACTTAAATAAACTTGTCGCTTCACAATGACAGTGTTAAAAAATTACCCGGTTTTGAATTGTAAGTTCATCAGAATCGTAGAATGATGTTCTTGTTCACACACAAAAAATGTCGGACCTGCACCCCAGGAATCCAATATGGATAGAGAAAAGCTAATTACCATGCTGCATGACATGCTGCTCGCCCGTGCCTTTGAGGAACGGGCGGCCGAGGAATACGGCCGGGGCAATATTGCCGGTTTTCTGCATCTCTATCCGGGCGAGGAAGCCGTTGCAGTAGGCGTGTTGCATGCCGCCGAACCCTCCGATTATATCGTCAGCACCTATCGCGAGCATGTTCATGCCCTGGTGCGCGGCATTCCGGCGAACAGTGTCATGGCGGAACTGTTCGGTAAAAAAGAGGGCTGTTGCCGTGGCATGGGCGGATCCATGCACCTTTTCGACCGGGAACGGCGTTTCATGGGAGGATATGCCATCGTCGGTGAAACCTACCCGGTCGCCACCGGCATCGGCTATACCATTGCCATGCGTGATCTTCCTGAAGCGGTGATTTGCTTCTTCGGTGACGGCGCTGTCAACCAGGGCACCTTCCACGAGAGCCTGAACATGGCGGCATTGTGGGACCTGCCGGTACTATTCGTGTGTGAAAACAACCACTACCAGATTGGCACTGAGATCCACCGCCACTCCGCTGTGCCCGAAGTCTATAAGCGCGCTTGTGGTTATCATATTCCGGCCCGCAAGGTGGACGGCATGGATGTGCTGGCAGTCCATCAAGCCACCCAAGAAGCCCTAACGCAGATCCGTAATGGCACTGGTCCACAGTTCATTGAATTCGAGACCTATCGTTTCCGTGGTCACTCCATGGCGGACCCGGGCAGTTACCGGCCCAGAGTCGAGGTCAAAGCCTACGAGAAAGAAGATCCCATTACCATAGCGATCGCCGAATCTTTGCCCGTCTATCCAAGCAGTGAACAGATTGCCGCCGCCGGTCCCGATAGCATCGACCAGCTGGCCACGCATCTGGATCAGGCCGGCCATTTGTCCAGTGAAACGCTGGCTGAACTCAAGGCCGGCGTAGCCGAAACCGTAGAAGCAGCGGTTCGCTTTGCCACGGAAAGTCCCGAACCCAGCCTGGCTGATGCACAGGCCTGTCTGGACTGCAATCGTGGTATGGAAGTACTGATCTGATGAGTGACACGGTATTTTACTGGCAGGCATTGAACCAGGCACTGGATATGGAACTGGCGGAGGATGACTCTGTGTTCGTGTTGGGCGAGGACGTCGGACTTTACGGTGGCAGCTACCGGGTTACCGAGGGTCTTTACGCCAAGTACGGCGAGTGGCGCTTGCGCGACACGCCCATTTCCGAAGGCAGCTTTACCGGCCTTGGGGTTGGAGCGGCGCTGGTCGGGATGCGGCCGGTGGTGGAAATCATGACCATCAATTTTGCCCTGCTGGCACTGGATAGCATTATCAACATGGCGGCCAAGGTCCCGTTTATGTCCGGCGGCCAGTTTCCCATGCCCCTGGTCATTCGCATGCCGGACGGTGTCGCCAAACAACTTGCCGCGCAGCATTCTCAGCGTCTGGAACAAACCCTGATGAACGTGCCTGGTCTGCGCATTGCTGTTCCCGCCACCCCGCAGGATGCCTGGTGGCAACTGCGCCAGGCGATCCGCAGTGATGAACCCATCATTCTGCTGGAGCACGCATTGCTCTACTTCAGCAAGGGCCTGCTCGATACATCCCGCGAAGCTCCCCCCATGCACCGGGCCCGAGTGCATCGGCCAGGCAAGGATCTGACCATCGTGACCTATTCCCGCATGCTGGACCTGTCACTGCGCGCAGCCGAACAACTGGCGGAGAAAGGTATCGAAGCTGAGGTCATTGACCTGCGCAGCCTGCGCCCCATCGACTGGGCCACCTGTGCCACATCCGTAGACAAGACCCATCGCTTGCTGGTGGTCGAGGAAGACAGTTGCTATGCGGGCACTGGTGCCGAAATTGCCGCTGGACTGACGGAGCACTGTTTCTTCAATCTCGACGCTCCACCAGTTCGGATTGGCGGCAAGGAACTCCCAATCCCCTTCAATGCCACACTGGAAGCGGCCTGCATTCCTCGTCCGTCAGATATCGTTCGTGCGGCCGAAATACTTTGTAGCCGCTAAGATTTCATAGTACCTGATACCCGTCCTGCAGCAGGAAGAGCAATACGAAACTATGCGGCAAAGACCCGGTTCCAGGAGGCCTTTCCCATTTATTCCGGTGGTCCAGGGGTACTTGCCGGTGACTATCTGAAAACGGCCAGCGAGCTTGGTATACCCCTGGTGGGGGTCAGCCTGCTGTATCAGCTGGGCCACTTTCGCCAGGGATTGGAAACGAATGACAGCGGATAAAGATTAAGTGCGCTATACGACAATCCGATTGACGAACATTGGCCGGAAAGGCACCCGATGAAACCCCTTGAGTATCTGGCAGGATGCCATCCATGGTTTTCAGTTATCGCGAAGAAATTCCCGTCCTGCGTCTTATTGCTTGTACCCTTCCACTCCAAGACCAGTGTATTAAGCTGGAATCAAACCGGATACATTGGTCGCAATGAAGTCAATCAATCCGATTTACTCGTCAAGCAACCACAGCCCAAGCTGATCCTCGTCAACATACACTACGTAGGCAGCCACGCAATCCGAACCGTAGTATGTGTTTTCCTCTGATGGAAATTGCACATCCACTACCTCACCCTGGTCAAAAACTGCGTTATCCAATTTTGCACAAATTCCTTCTTTGCTTGCATTTAGCACTTTTCCTCTGGATTGCTGCCCTTTCCTGTCACTAACAATAACACGATAATTCTCTTCATGACGGGAGGAACAGCGATGTTCCATCATTCAGTCCCCTGAATCATCCAGCTGTTTTATTATCTCGGCTTCCGCTGTCAGCCAATCATCGAGTGGCGAACCTCCAACAAAATTACGTTGCACAGCCAGAAGGTAAGCTGCTTCTGCGATCATCTGGTGTAGTTCACCACTGTGTTTTGGCTTGCGTTTACTGCTAACTGAGTTCTTTTTTGTCTTGTGTTGACCGGATGAGGAACTAGCTGTTTTGGTAGTTTGTTTTTTGGTGGATTTCTTACTGTTGACTTTCTTTTTGGCTACTTTTTTTCCCGCGACCTTTTTTTTGGCCGCAGTTGATCTTGCAGTGTCTCCAGGTATCATGGCCCTAGTTTCTCCTCTGGCCAAAATTTCGCAATTTTTTATATCATGAAATAATTGCATTGTTTGGTCGTTAATTGAAAATATATCATTATTAATAATGTGTCTTAATGGGTGCGAATTTGCGGTATCTTATCCACCCGAACACTACCCATTTGACAAGCTGGAGGTAAATCGTTCATGTCAACACAGACCGAAATGCAGCTCACCATTGAGAACATGGTACAAAAGGGGAAAGGGATACTGGCCGCCGACGAGAGTCACCCCACCATGGCCAAACGCTTCAAGGCCATTGATGTCGAATCCACCGAGGATAACCGCCGTGCGTGGCGGAGTCTGTTGCTCACTACCCCTGGCTTGGGTGACTATGTTAGCGGCATTATCCTGTTTGAGGAAACGCTGACCCAGAAAAGCGATGATGGCACCTTGCTACCGGAGCTAGCTGAACAGCAGGGTATCGTGCCTGGCATCAAGGTGGATCTGGGCAAGATACCCCTGGTTAATTCGCCGGGTGACATGATTACCCAGGGACTCGACTTCCTGGCAGACCGGCTTGCAGGTTACAAACAACAGGGGGCACGCTTTGCAAAGTGGCGTGAAGTATACCCCATCGGCACCCACAACCCGCATCGATTGGCCATCGAGGCCAATGCGGAAGTACTGGCCCGTTACGCCGCCATTTGCCAATCCGTGGGTATTGTTCCGATTGTCGAACCGGAGGTTTTGATCGACGGTGACCACTCCATTGAACGTTGTTTTGAAGTGACCGAAGCGGTTCAGCATGCTGTGTATCAGGCGTTGAATCGCCATAGTGTAATTCTGGAATACACCATTCTCAAACCCAGTATGGTGGTACCCGGTAAAGACCATGCCCAGCAGGCCGATCCCGGGGAAGTAGCGGCACAAACCGTAAGACAATTACGCCGCTGCGTACCGGCTGCAGTACCCAGTCTCAACTTCTTGTCTGGCGGCCAGGGTCCGGAAGAAGCCACCGTCAACCTGAATGCCATGAATGAACTGTTTCCCGGTCAACCGTGGGAGTTATCTTTCTCCTATGGACGTGCCCTGCAACAACCTGCCCTGCATGCCTGGCAGGGAAAAAAGGAAAACGTCAAGGCCGCACAGGATGCCCTTTTGAAACGCGCCCGTCTGAATGGCGCAGCACGGTATGGAAAATATACTACGGAGATGGAGCAGGCATAAAAAAGCGTTTATTCGCGTCTTACTAGTTGTGCTTACCCGACTTATCAACGTGCTTGGTGAGATCGACCAGCGCCTGCAGATCCACACTGCAATTTTTTGCCACCTCAAAAATAGTCATTACGCCTTGCTCCGCCGTGATTTTCTCTTCCAGAATCAACATGTAGACGATACCGCACAGGACATTCATCACGTGTTTTTCATCGTCATAGTGTTTGGCAATTTCCTTGCCGATCTCAAAGCCATGTGCGGAAGCCTTCTTCGCTTCGCTGTCAGGTATCTTGCCCATACGTTGTCTCCCCATTACGTCAATAATAATTTCTGGCGCTTAATACCGGGAACACTGTAAGTCACCCGATCACGCCCACCGTAGTTTATTCACTGGCTAATGAGAACACAGTAAAACATCGATGTTCCAACCACTGCTGTATCTGGCGTTTTGGGACAAGTCTTTGGCGTGATCTGATACTTCGAGAACAAATATCTGCCCGGATTTTGCCTTCGCAAAGACACCTGGATACATCACATAAGCGAAATTCTCCCACCGAATTCATCATCGGTCCAGGGCACAGCCTGCCTCATCGATGGCCATGGCCACCATTACTGGCCAAGGGACGGCGGGCAAGGTAAGGCAGCGGCCGGAACGGCCCCAGATATTCCCGGGTCCACCACTGGCCGGTTCTGGCCCGGGTCTGCCAGTCGGTGAAGTGATAACGATAGACATCGACCCGCAGATAGCGTGGCGCCCTATCCGGGAAGGGGTTGTCGGCCAGTAGATCGGTCACAGTTGGTGAGTTCTCCAGCAATGCCTGCAGGAAGTTGTCGAACCAGGGCAGAAAGTAGGGATCGATGGTGACGAACCACATCTGCCAGTCGAGTCGCGGTTGATGGGGAATAACAAACTCGGGGTATTTATCCAGATCACCCGGCTTGTATTTGAACTTGTACTCTCGCCAATGATAGCCATCTTCCGATCCGGATATAGCCAGCTCGATCCGCTCGGTCTTCATGGTCGGAAATACATGGTAACGGTTGACGACCCGGAAGGCCTCCACTTGATTAACGACTTCGCCAATGGGGCCGCCCACTTTTTGCCCGGTGACCAGACTGGCGATTTGCGCCATGCTGACTACCACAATCAGTCCGCCCAACATTCCCATACCAACGGGATAAAATCGGCCTTCCTTCCCAATCGGCAACGGTTTTTTCATCAGCCAGGACTCGGCACGAACCGGCATTATCCGACGCAGTGCTTGATCGTCGAACAGAAACAGGCACAGGCTGATAGTAAGCAGGTTGAACCAGTTATGGTTGGAGGTCAGCAGAATTACAATTTGCAGAAATATCGTTAGCCAGCCCGCCACAAACCGGTACGGCCGCGGCAGAAACATCATAAAGGGAACGACGATTTCTACGAACAGGGTAAAACCGGCGCCGATAGCCAGTAGCCAGTCCGGCAACTGGTTCACGTACCATGCAATCCAGTTGGGTAGCGGCTGGACTTCAAAGTAATAAACAACCGCGGTCAGGTTGGCCCAGCTCGGATCCAGACTGACCAGTTTGGACAGGCCCGATAGGAATCGAAAACGGAACAGCAGCCAGCGAAACAGCCACACCGTATAGCGCGAGCCGGGGGAAAGAAAAATAGCCAGCAGGCCCGCTTCCAGCAACAGGGCGTCCCACTGGAAATTCATAAACAACTGTCCCGCATGAACCAGCGACAGATATAACAGCAACTGGGCAATCAATGCGATGCGGGGCAGGAAATTAAAAAACAGCAATACCGCAAATATACAACCGAGGATGGCGGCACCAACCAGGGCAGTATCGCTGGCATTGATCCAGAACAGGGTCGGGATATTCCAGTAGCGCTCGATGCCCGACATGGCCTCGTAGCGTTCAAGCACTGCGCTGAATGGCAGAATACCCTGCTCTCCTGCAAGACCCCGGATCTGCACCCCGATAGAAACGAACGCAAAAAAATAGATCAGCGCCAGAAAGCGCAGGAACAAGGCCGCCGTCAGTCGATATTCGCCCATCGCGGATCCAGCATCAGAATTGAACACGGTAACAATTCGGGCATAGCCCATACCCGCCATCGTTATAACATTCTAGCGCAAGTGATTAGACAGAAAGGGAAATGTGGCGGGGAGCGTAGTGTATAAACGAAAAAAGGCCGAGTCGCATTTCATCGCCACTCGGCCCGTCCCTGTTGTATGTGGTAGCGAGGGGGAGACTTGAACTCCCGACCTCAGCATTATGAGTGCTGCGCTCTAACCGGCTGAGCTACCTCGCCAATGTTACCTCTACCACCGTCTGCGGTGGCGGAAAGGCGGGCATTTTGCGTTCAGGGCCCGTTAATGTCAAGCCGCGAGCGCCCTGACCCGGGGTGATAAGCGATAAGAACCGCCATCCAAATCAACTACTTACCATCACTTTATACCGGTTTCTCCTGTTCCCTCGAAGCGGGTCAGTGCGTCTAGACGTTGAAGCGAAAATGCATCACATCCCCGTCCTGCACAATGTAATCCTTGCCTTCCAGGCGTAATTTGCCTGCTTCCTTGGCGCCCTGCTCACCCTGATACCGGATAAAATCATCGTAGGACACCACTTCAGCGCGGATGAACCCCTTCTCGAAGTCAGTATGGATCACGCCGGCCGCCTGCGGTGCGGTGGCGCCGATGGATACCGTCCAGGCCCGCACTTCCTTTACTCCAGCGGTAAAATAGGTCTGCAGGCCAAGCAGACCATAGCCGGCCCTGATCACCCGGTTCAGTCCCGGTTCATCGAGCCCCATCTCGGCCAGAAACTCGGCCTTCTCATCATCATCCAGCTCCACCATTTCCGCTTCAATCGCGGCGCAAACCGGGACGACTGGTGCGCCTTCGCGTTGCGCGTACCCGGTCATTGCGTCCAGCAATGGATTGTTTTCAAATCCATCCTCGGACACATTGGCGATATACATGGTGGGTTTTATCGTCAGCAGGAAAAGATCCCGGATCAGCACTTGCTGGTCTTCATCCAGCCCCAGCGTCCGCACCGGTTCGCCCTGGTTGAGGTGTTCCCGAATCCGCTCCAATACAGCCAGTCTGGTTTTTGCATCCTTGTCGCCCGACTTGGCCACTTTGGACGTCTTGTTGATGGCTTTTTCTACCGAGTCGATATCGGCCAGCGCCAGTTCCGTATTGATGACTTCAATATCATTGAGCGGATCGACCTTGCCGGCCACATGCACGACGTCGTCATTCCCGAAGCAGCGCACCACCTGGGCAATCGCATCAGTCTCGCGGATATTGGCCAGAAACTGGTTACCCAGTCCCTCTCCCTTCGACGCACCCGCTACCAACCCGGCAATATCCACAAATTCCATCGTCGTCGGCAACACCCGCTGCGGTTTGACAATGGCTGCCAGCGCATCAAGCCGGGGATCCGGCATCGGCACCACCCCCACATTGGGCTCGATGGTACAGAACGGATAGTTTTCCGCCTGAATGCCCGCTTTGGTCAGAGCATTGAAAAGGGTCGACTTGCCTACATTGGGCAAACCTACAATGCCACATTTAAATCCCATTTATTCAGTTCCGAGTTACGGAAAACGGGGGACAGATGACATGAGCGGAATCCACTTCACTCGTCACGCGTCCCGTTTCCCGGTTGCGAATGCAACTGATTCATCGCCTTTTGCAGGTCGCCGTTGACGACATCCGGCAATACGCGCATGGCCAGTTCAATGGCACGTTCAATTTCGGTGCGATCGTCATCTGTCGCCTTCTTCAGCACATGGCCGGTGACTTTCTGCCGATCCCCCGGATGGCCAATACCAAGGCGTAATCGTAAAAACCCGTTCCCCCCCATACGGCTGGCGATGTCACGCAGGCCATTGTGCCCGCCATGACCGCCACCCTGCTTGAGACGGGCGATGCCAGGGGAAAGATCGAGATCGTCATGAACCACCAGAATATGGGTCAGTTCAATTTTGTAGAAACTGGCCAGCGCCTGCACGGCCTGACCACTAAGGTTCATAAATGTATCGGGCTTGAGGAGCCACACTTCATGGCCATTAACATCGATCCGCGCGACGGCACCGTGGAATTTCTTCTCCTGCCGGAATCCCACATTGTGCGCGTACGCCAGGGCATCCAGAAACCAGAAACCGGCGTTATGACGCGTGTGCTCATACTCTGGCCCGGGATTACCCAGACCGACAACAAGATCAACACGCGCTGACAACGCCGGTTACCGAAACGGCATACAGGAATGGAATTAGTCTTCCCCGCCAGGCGCCTCGCCTTTCTCGGCAGCTTCACCTTCGGCGACTTCACCTGCCTCTTCTTCTTCGATTTCCTTACCGGCACGAGGCATGTGAATACTAATGACGGGCAGGTCGTGACCTTCGCCATGCGTCAGTTCAACCAGTTCAACACCACTTGGCAACTTGATGTCGGTCAGATGCAGAATTCCGTCCAAATCGACGTCAGCCAGATCAACTTCGAGAAACTCTGGCAAGTCCTTGGGCAGACAGGACACTTCGACCTCTGTCAAACTGTGCGCGACAAGGCCACCGGCTTTCACACCAGGTGCGATATCTTCATTCAAAAAGTGCAGCGGAACAGTAACGCGAATTTTTTCCTTGGCGCTGACACGCAGTAAATCCATATGCAGTACACGTGGTTTGCTGGGATGGCGTTGCAAATCCTTAACAATGGCCTGTTCCTCACTGCCGCCCACCTTGACGGTCAGGATGTGTGACAAAAAGGCTTCATTTTCAAGCTGGTGGAGCAACACATTTTGCTCCAACGCTATTGATACGGGTTCCTTGCCTGCACCATACACAATCGCGGGCACCTTGCCTTCACGACGCAGGCGGCGGCTCGCACCCTTCCCCAGGTCTGTACGTGGCTCGGCTTCAATCACAAAGCTCTCGCTCATTGGTCTATCTCCTCTACGGGTTAAATACGCCAACCCAGCGGGTTGACGCCGCCACTTCCGCGACCAGAAGTGACGTGGTTGTGTCAGTCCACATACAGTGAACTAACGGATTCTTCATTGCTGATGCGCCGCATGGTTTCGGCCAGCAGTTCAGCGATACTCAATTGCCGGATTCGTTCGCATTTCCGCGCGGCCTCGGAGAGCGGAATTGAATCGGTCACCACCAGTTCATCCAGCTTGGAATTGGAAATGTTGTCCACTGCAGGTCCTGAAAGAACCGCATGACTGCAATAGGCCACTACTTTTGCCGCGCCATGTTCTTTCAGCGCGCCAGCCGCCTGGCACAGCGTGCCTGCGGTGTCCACCATGTCGTCGACGATGATGCAGGAACGGCCTTCCACATCACCAATAATATTCATTATTTTGGCCTCATTCGGCCGCGGCCGGCGTTTGTCGATAATCGCAAGGTCCGCGTCATCAAGCCGCTTGGCAATTGCCCGGGCCCTCACTACCCCACCGACGTCCGGCGATACGACGATCAAATCATCGTACTTTTGGCGCCAGATGTCTCCCAGTAAAATTGGCGAGGCATAGACGTTATCGACCGGAATATCGAAAAAGCCCTGGATCTGATCCGCATGCAGGTCCACTGTCAAAACGCGGTCCGTACCCACCACCCCGATCATATCTGCCACGACCTTGGCCGTGATGGGAACCCGGGCCGAGCGTGGTCGCCGATCCTGGCGGGCGTAACCGAAGTACGGCACCACCGCCGTGATGCGGGCCGCGGAGGAACGTCGGATGGCATCAACCATCACCAGCAACTCCATCAGATTATCGTTCGACGGTGCGCAGGTTGGCTGTACTATAAAGATGTCCTTGCCACGGACATTCTCCATTACCTCCACCATCACTTCGCCGTCGCTGAACTGGCCCACTACGGCGTTGCCCACTGGCATACCCAGCCGGGCCGCAATGTCATGCGCCAGCTGCGGGTTTGAATTACCCGTAAACACCATCATGTTGCTATCAGCCACACTACCCCCGGCAAACTGTGTCCCAGAATCTCTTTTCGGCGAAATAACTCGTCAGACAATACCCGCTACTTAACATATGGCTGGGCCGGCAGGATTCGAACCTGCGAATGCTGGGATCAAAACCCAGTGCCTTACCGCTTGGCGACGGCCCAATAAATCAGTAGCCAGGAACCAGGAACCAGGAACGCGTGGCTGAGGAAAACCGGGCTTTGCCCCTGCATCCATCCTGCACCAGACTGAACCGTTGTCGTTTACCTGTCGCGCCCCTCAAGATCGGGTTCCCGACGCTGTCTCATTCCTGCATTCCTCGTCCCTGGCGCGAAGTGGACTGATATTGCATCCTTTGGCCACGAACCCCGGCCAGCGCTCCATCAGTTCCGCAAAAACCTGCCGCGCTTTCATTTCACTGTCGAAGGGGGCAAATATACAGGCACCGGTACCTGTCATGTGTGCCGGTGCCCACACAGCCAGATCGCGCAAGGCCGCTTCCACCTCCGGATAGCGAGCCCGGACCGGCGGTTCGCACACATTTTCTACGTCCCTGCCATCGAGAAAGTCGCGTATTGTAATGGGTGGACAATCCCGCCGCAATTGCGGAAGGGAAAAAACCTCTGCCGTAGAAACACTTAACGCGGGACAAAGCACCACAAACCAGGGCTCGGGCAAGATCACCGGGGTCAATATTTCCCCGATTCCTTCGGCCCAGGCCGCCTGGCCCCGTACGAATACCGGCACATCCGCCCCCAGTTCCTGTCCCATCCGGGCCAGGTCATCTTCACCGAATCCGCAGTCCCACTGCCGATTCAAGGCCACCAGGGTGGTGGCCGCGTCGCTGCTGCCGCCGCCAAGGCCACCACCCATCGGGATGTGTTTGTCGATTTCGATATCAGCCCCTTGCGGTACACCACTCACTGTTTGCAGCAGGCGAGCTGCCCGCACCACCAGATCTTCAGCTTCGGGAACACCCGGCAAGTCACGGGTACGGCTGACCACGCCGTCGTCCCGCACTCGGAAGCGTAACCTGTCACCGAAGTCGAGAAACTGGAATACGGTCTGCAGCGTATGAAAGCCGTCGGCCCGCTGCCCGGTAATGTGCAAAAACAGATTCAGCTTGGCCGGCGCCGGCCAGAATCCACCGTTATCGGAATCTGTGCTCATGGTTTGCATTGTCGATGGTTTCGCGGGTGGAGGGAACCGGTCCGATTAAATCTGCGCAACAGGATATCCACTGCCACCTTTAACGAATCCATGGCAATCGGACGCCCCCTCTATCTTGTTTGCTGTAGTAACCTCAGGCGATTGCCCGGCAGCAGTTCGTACGGCGGAACAGGAAGGTTGCGTTGCTCGGGGCGACCGCTATCGCGGAATATCCGTCCGGCGCTGTCGAAGCGGGCGCCGTAGCACGGCTCAACAAATCCCGGTCGGCCATCCTCCAGTTCGACTGAATGGATGTGACATCCACGCTGGGTCTCGCGGGGCAGGAAGACAAAAATATCCGCCCGCAGGGAGCGAAATGAAGTATTCGCCACCGCTGGCTGACGGCTGAGGTGCGAATCGGGATCGCGCAGGGGCGGTGAGGCAGCAGACTGGATCCGCTGTATTTCGGCCGGACTACGCCGGGTGATCCACACTTCACCGCCCGGCCAGTCCACCCGTTTAACCCGGTCGACAGACAGATCCGATAGATCGACTTCCACTTGCCATGGATTGTGGCGTCCCGTCTCGACCGGCCCCTCGCGCAAGCTGGCGATGAACGGGATTGCCGCCACCACCAGTCCAGCCATGATCAAGACCTTGAGGAGAGCGGATAAATACTGACGTCGGGAATTGGGCATGCCGGGAGTTTCAATGGCAACAAAAAAGGGGAGTTCAACCGGCCGGTTCAACCCGGCGTGAGACGCCAGTCATCCACCACCAGTTTGACAGTCACGTCATTGCGCCGGATCTCCAGCCGTTCCGGCAACTGCAGGTGACCCACATCGGTATAGTCACTCATCAGCACCTGCCAGTCTTGTTGCTGTAATGTCGTCAAACGACCGTAATCATCCAGAACCAGACTACCGGTATGGTTATCACCCGGATCCGGCAGACCGAGTACCCAATACCGCAAACCGGAAACCGGCATATAGATACCGGTATGATCATAGAGCAGCCGTTCC
The DNA here is from genome assembly GCA_022340685.1 of Pseudomonadota bacterium. Classification (GTDB taxonomy): domain Bacteria; phylum Pseudomonadota; class Gammaproteobacteria; order UBA6429; family Thiohalophilaceae; genus JAJDNN01. The sequence goes on along the minus strand of JAJDNN010000049.1, from coordinate 35,598 downwards.
GGATTGGTTGCTGTATAGACGCGTTGATCGGCGTCGTACAGGGCAACCTGTTCATAATCCCCTCTCAGCCGGGCCGGAGCAGTACCAAGGGGACCGGAAATATAAATGTCATAGTTGGCATTGTGCTGGCTCCAACGCACATTGAGATACCAGACTTCGGAACCACGCACTATGGACACGCGTCCGCTCATGCGCCACTCAGCCAACTGGCCCAGCGTAAGCTTGCGAGCCTGCCACGCCTGCTGGGGGTCGGCAGACTTGATTGATGCCGGACCGGCGCATCCCACAAGCAGCAGGACAACAAGCCCTGCCAGCAACTTCATTTGGTAAAACGCTCGATGACGTTAATCAGGATCTTGTCCTCGGGTGTTTCCCGCAGCGCATCGGCCCAGACTTGTTGAGCTCCGGCGTGATCACCATTCACCCACAATACTTCCCCCAGATGGGCGGCAATTTCGGGGTCCTTCATTTTATTGAACGCTTGTTGCAGGTAACGCAGGGCTTTTTTATGTTCCCCAAGGCGATAATAACCCCAGCCCATGCTATCCAGAATGGCCGCATCATCCGGTTTCATCTTGTAGGCCTGTTCGATATAACGCATGCCTTCTTCGACATGGGGAGTCTTGTCGACCATGGTATAGCCAAGTGCGTTCAACGCTTCGACATTACTGGGTTCCAGCTTGATAATACGTTTGAAATCGTCAATGGCTTTTCCCACTCTGTCCAACTTTTCTGCCGTTAAGGCACGCGCATATAGCAGTTGGATATTGTCCGGCATCTCTTGCAGGGCCACCGTGTACACATCATACGCCTGAAGATACTGCCCGGCCTGAATCAGGATTTCCCCTTCCGCCAGATACAGGCGCAACTCCGTATCCAGAGTCGGGGCAGAGACTGTCTGCAATCGTTCCCGCGCTGCATCAATATTTCCCTGCCTGGCCAACAGAATGGCGATTCGGATCTGTGCATCAATATACAAATTTCCGTCACGGATCTCGCCGTATTCACGGATAGCAGCTTCGTCCTGCTTATCGATTTCATACGATTGACCAAGATAATAATGGGCCTCTGCTACACGACTGTCAGACTCGATCAGCATTTCAAAATATTTTCTGGCCTCGGCAGTGTCCTGCAACTGCAGGTTGAGCAGACCCAGCGCATACACCGAGTCCATTGATTCCGGTTGCTGCTCAAGCAGGATCGCGAATTGGTCCCGCCCCTGCTTAAAGTGCTTTTCGTCCACCAGCTTGCGGGCATAGAACAGGCGCAGTGATTTGTTTTCGGGATAGTTGTCCACTGCCTGTTTCATCAGGCTCATAACTTCTTCGGTTTTGCCCTCACGCAACAGAATATTGGCCCGCAGAATATGGGCATCAGTCCATTCGGGCCGCACTTCCAGCACCTGGTTGACGGTACTTTCCGCTACTTGCAGCTCACCGACCAGCATTGCCAGGTGCGCATAGGCGTACATCGCTTCCGGTTCATCCTCGCGCCCGTCGATAAGTTGCTCCATAACATCAAGGGCGGCCTGCTTGTCCTTCTCCTTACTGAGCAGCGAGGTGATGAGTAGAAAGCCGTTCTGGCTGGAGAGCTGCTCACTGTCCAACACCTTCTTGAAATAGGGGATCGACGCATCGACATTACCCTGCCGTAACAACAGCGCGGCAATAACCTGGTTCGCGTCAATACTGTCCGGTTGCTGTGCGGCCCACAATTTTGCCGCCTTGAGCGCGCTCACATCATCCCGTGCATACACTGATACCCGGGTGGCCCGTTCAATAATTGCCAGATCCTTGGATACTTCGGCCGCCTTGAGATACATCAATGCCGCTATTTTCATCTGGCCACGCTGGCCGGCAATTTCAGCGGACAAAATGTAATACAAAATTTCACCGGTCAGTTCAGGAGACGCCGGCGGCGTGGCGACACTAACCTTTGGCTGTGGCGCGGGCGCAACCTTCTGTTCCTCGACCCCGGCCGCCGGTTTGGCCGGCGTATCCGCCTTTGTAACGGGTGCCGCTGTAGAGGTATTATCCGGCGCCACCGGTTTGACCGGTGGCGAAGTGCAACCCTGAAAGGCGAGGAATAGCAGCGGCAGGAAATAGAAATGGAATTTCATCATGACATCCTGAATAACAGGCACAGTAGTGGAATCACCGCCGCGCTTGAAGAAATGATAACCGACTTTGGGCGGTTTTACCTTTATAATACGTCATACATTGTAAATTGGTTGACGATCCCCATTTTTTCAAGGGCTTGTCCCACATTTTTCGATTCTAACCATCTACAGGCTCCCCGTGACATTACTGGCATTCGGTATCAACCACAAGACAGCCCCGGTTGCGATCCGGGAGAAAGTGGCCTTTGCGCCGGACCGGCTCGAAGCGGCGCTGCACGACCTGCAGAGCCATACCGCAATCAGTGAAGCTGCTATCGTTTCCACCTGCAACCGTACGGAACTGTACTGTGGCCTCGACGATCCGGACAGCCTGGCAGTAATTGACTGGTTCCGCGAATACCACCACCTGAGCGCCACCGATCTGGACCCGTATGTCTATACCCACCTGGACCATGCCGCCGTCCAGCACATCCTGCGCGTTGCCAGCGGTCTGGACTCACTGGTATTGGGAGAACCGCAGATCCTCGGCCAGATCAAGGATGCTTACCATGCCGCCAGTCAAGCGGGTACCCTCGGCCAACAACTCAATCGGCTATTCCAACACACCTTCCTGGTGGCCAAGCAGGTGCGTACCGACACGGCGATTGGCTCCAGCCCGGTGTCGGTGGCCTTTGCCGCGGTAAGCCTGGCGCGGCAGATATTCTCCAGTCTGGACCAACACACGGCGCTACTGATTGGAGCTGGTGACACTATCGAGCTGGTGGCACGTCACCTCAGCGAGCAACAGGTTAAAACCATCATCGTGGCCAACCGCACGGTAGAACGCGCCCGGTTGCTGGCTGATCAGTTCAGCCGTGGTGAAGCTATCGCGCTGGCCGATATACCCGAACGACTCGTGGATGCCGACATTGTGATCGCCTCCACTGCCAGCCAGTTACCTATCCTCGGCAAGGGTGCCGTGGAACGGGCCCTCAAACTGCGTAAACATCGCCCTGTTTTCATGGTGGATATCGCCGTGCCGCGCGACATTGAACCGGAAGTCGGGGAACTGTCTGACGTCTATCTCTACACTGTCGATGACCTGCATGAGGTCATCGAGGAAGGCCGCCAGTCGCGCGAAGAAGCAGCACAATTGGCCGAGGAAATTATCGAAACCCAGGTAGAACATTACATGGGTTGGCTGCGTTCCCTGGAAGCCGTCGACGTGATCCGCAGTTACCGCGAGCAGGCCGAACAAATCAGGGATAGAGCCCTGCAACAAGCTCAACGCCAGATTGCCGCCGGTAAGGACGCGAATGAAGTGATGAACGAACTGGCCCGTACCCTGACCAACAAGCTGCTGCACCAACCCACTGTGCAGATGAATCGTGCCGCTTTCGAGGGTCGGGAAGACCTGCTCGACAAGGCACGCGAGCTGTTCGATCTGAAAGACAGCGAAAATTGATCCCGGCTACATGAAGGCTTCCATTAAAACCAAACTGGAATCCCTGGCTGAACGCCTGGAAGAAATAAACGCCTTGCTGGCCGATCCGGGCGTCATTGCAGATCAAAATCGCTTTCGAACTCTGTCCCAGGAACGCGCACAGCTCAATCCGGTAATCGAGGTATTTCACCAGTATCAGCGCACCCTTGCGGACATGGACGCTGCCCGGCAAATGCTGGATGAGGATGACGTCGAAATGAAGGAGATGGCCGCTCAGGAACTGGATACGGCCAAGGCGCACCAGATGCTGCTGGAACAGCAACTGCAAATGCTGATGTTGCCTAGGGATCCCAACGATGAGAAGAATATCTATCTTGAAATCCGCGCCGGTGCCGGTGGTGATGAGGCAGCCCTGTTTGCCGGCGACTTGTACCGCATGTATGCGCGCTATGCCGAGCATCATCACTGGAAGCTGGCGGTGGTCAGCGCCAGTCTCGGCGAACATGGTGGATACAAGGAAATCATCCTGCGCATCGAAGGAACCAGCATCTATTCCCGGCTTAAATTCGAATCAGGGGGTCATCGCGTGCAACGTGTGCCCGAAACCGAATCCCAGGGCCGCATTCACACCTCAGCCTGCACCGTCGCGGTCATACCGGAAGCCGATGAGCTTGTGGCAGTAGACATCAATCCGGCAGATTTGAAAGTGGATACCTATCGCGCCTCCGGCGCCGGTGGCCAGCATGTCAACAAGACTGACTCGGCGATTCGACTCACCCACCTCCCCAGCGGGATTGTGGTGGAATGTCAGGACGAGCGCTCCCAGCACAAAAACCGCGCCCGTGCCATGTCGCTGCTGAAGGCCAAATTGTTCCAACAGGAGCAGGAAAAACAACAGACCGAGCAAGCCCAGACGCGCAAGCTGCTGGTGGGTAGCGGCGATCGCTCCGAGCGGATCCGTACCTACAATTTTCCCCAGGGCAGGGTCACCGATCATCGCATAAACCTGACCCTGTACAAGCTTGACGAGATCATGGCGGGCAACCTGGATGAAATCATTGACCCACTGATTGCCGAATACCAGGCCGATTTACTTGCTACACTTGGAGAAGGACAAGGAGAAGAACGGGCAACAGGATAATCCCCATGACCGGAGTGTCATACCCCAAAGTCTGGCTGGACGAGCACGGCATCATCCGTATTGGTTGGGGTCGTGGCAAAATTAAACTCGCCGACATGCATTGCGCTCATCAAAGGCATCTTGCCATCTCCACCCTGCCACAGCCGGTGCTGGTTTATGCAGAGTGTGGCGACACCATGAGTATTGAATGGGCGGCGCTGGATTATGCGGCCAGCCAGGAAGTTGCCGCGATTACCTCGGCGTCCGCCCTGCTGGTAAGCAGTTTCATGCAGCAACACTTTGCCCGGATGTTTCTGTGGTATCACTCACCTCCCTACCCTGCCCGGATCTTTCGCAAGGAAACCGAGGCTATCGACTGGCTGACTGGTTACCTCCCGGCCGACAGAATATCCGGTTCACCGATTAATGATCATTGACTCGAAGGGGCTGAATAATGGACCGATCAGCCACAGTTGCACTACCAGGGTAAGCAAGCCCGATACCACAAAGCTGGCAGTGGCATACCCGAACAATAGTTTCTGCCGGCGTAACACATCAAGTCCGATGAGAAAGGTGAGGCCGGGCAACACCCAGAACAGACCCGTGGTTTGATAGTAATAGAGCAGTTGCGAAGGCAGTGCCAGACCATACCAGTCCCAGAATTGACGCAGCACCGGCGTATAGCGGGCGATACCGAACGCTTGCAGCAACTGGGCGACAATCAAGAAAAGATAGGCTACACCAATGAAGGTCCGCATCGGGTTGGATTGCTGCTTCATGGGCTTCCCCGTCTGTTGGTTTGCACCCGTTCCGGCTTCACTGCTACCCTCGTCTTGTTGGCTGCGTCTTGGATGCGTTGATTCAGCTACAGTACCAGCCACACACCAACCCGGCCAGACCCTCACCGATCCAGTTCCGTCCAGTACGCCACCCACCATGACCCACATCAAGACTGCCCTCGAAGACGCAACACAAAAACTGGCGCCCCTGCATGAGACCGCCCGCCTCGATGCGGAGTTGCTGCTGGCTCGGGTACTGGGGCGCGATCGCACCTGGCTGCATACCTGGCCGGACCATGCATTGAACCCGCAACAGGAACATCGGTTCATACAACTGCTCAAACGCCGTGCCAGCGGCGAACCGGTCGCGCATCTGCTGGGCCGACAGGCTTTCTGGACGCTGGATCTGCACGTAAGCTCCGCTACGCTGATCCCTCGCCCGGCAACCGAGCGCCTGGTCGAACTCGCCCTGGCGCGGATCCCGACCACCGCGAACTGGCGTATTGCCGACCTCGGTACCGGCAGCGGTGCCATTGCCCTGGCGTTGGCCAGCGAGCGCCCGGCCTGCGCGATCATCGCCACCGACCTGTCGGCCGAAGCGTTGGCCGTTGCCCGTACCAACGCGCAAGAGCTCAACCTACACAATATTACCTTTGTTGAAGGCGACTGGCTGGCACCGCTCCAGGACGAGCCACCGTTTCAACTAATTGTGAGCAACCCGCCCTACGTGTGCCGGGCGGATCCCCATTTGTCGCAGGGCGATGTCCGGTTTGAACCGATCACCGCCCTGGTAGCCGGCGAGGACGGACTGGATGCCATCCGCATCCTCACCGGCCGGGCCCGCCAACACCTTGCCCCGGGTGGCTGGCTGTTGCTGGAACACGGGTATGACCAGGCTGATGCCGTTGTCGCCCTGCTGCGCGGGGCCGGGTTTGATAAGGTCGAGGATTTTCAGGACCTGGCAGGTCAGCCTCGCGTCGCCATCGCCCGGAATCCTGCGACCCTGCAAGATGCCGATACTTAATCCATCCCCGGGACCCGCACCCGGTACTAAAACCGGCGCATGCCTAAAGGCAAACCTTACCCTCTGCTATACTCGCCATTCGTCCCTCGTCACTCGTCCCCGTATTTATGGATGACGCCCAACTTCTTCGCTACAGCCGTCAAATCATGCTGCCTCAATTCGATGTGGCCGGGCAACAGAAGCTGCTCGATGCCACTGTCCTGATCATTGGACTGGGTGGACTGGGCTCACCGGCGGCCATGTACCTGGCCGCCGCTGGTGTTGGCCATCTGGTGCTGGTCGATTTCGATACGGTGGAGCTTTCCAACCTGCAGCGCCAGATTATTCACCACACCGATGACATTGGCAGACCCAAGGTGGAATCGGCACGCGATGCCCTGCGAAAGCTCAACCCCGATGTCAAACTCACGCTTGTCGATCACAAGCTGGAAGGCATGGAACTGCAGCAGCACATCACCGCAGCCGACGTGGTGCTGGATGGCAGCGATAACTTTGCCACCCGCTTTGCAGTCAACGATGCCTGTGTGGCAGCCGGGGTGCCGCTGGTTTCGGGTGCGGCGATCCGGATGGAAGGCCAGGTGGCGGTATTCCTGAACAACGGCGATGGCCCCTGCTACCGCTGCCTGTACCGGGAGGAGGGAGAACTTGACAACCGCTGCAGTGAAAATGGCGTCCTCGCGCCACTGGTCGGCATCATCGGCGCGATTCAGGCCACCGAGGCAATCAAGATCCTGGCTGGCATGGGGGAAACCCTGCATGGCCGCCTGCTACTACTCGATGCCCTGCACATGGAGTGGCGTACCCTGACCCTGAAAAAAGACCCGGGCTGCAGTGGCTGCGGCACGGCCTGAAAAACGAACCAGGTTTTGAAAAATTATATTAAAAATTCATTAGCAAAATGGCATGTGAGAATGAGTAACTTCAAATTGGATCCGCGGTTGGAGAAGGACTGTATAGTTCTTGGTAAATTAAATGGAATCAATTTATTATTAATGAATAATGCTCTCGTGCCATGGTTTATTCTAGTACCAGAAACTAAAAAAATAGAAATATATGAACTCGGCCAAGATGAACAGGATAGTTTGTATAAAACAATTTGCGAACAATCTCTTTTTATCAAGTCGACATATTCAATCGAAAAATTAAATGTAGCTGCAATCGGAAATATTGTAAGACAATTGCATATCCATGTAGTAGGTAGACAAAAAGGAGATTATTGCTGGCCAAATGTTGTTTGGGGCACTAAGGAAAAACAGGAATACGAGCGAAACCAGATTAAAGGGGTAACGGAAAATATAGCATCATACTTTGGTTGCTCATTTAAAATAAATGAATTATTAGTAACGTAAGTAGTTTTTGCGAAAAATTTTAAAATTTGTTAGTCAATTACATGAGGCAATCAGTTAGCAATTAGCTAAGCACGTGAATATCTCTGTTTTTCCATACCTTTATTTCATACTGTTTATAATCTTTTCAGTATTACAACACCTAATATATTCCCATTTCTCTTAATATTATATATTACTATATGTAAACTCATTTTCGTTTCGATATTTAATGTTACCATCCCATGATGCTCTTATCGTTATGCTAAAATTAAAATCGAGGTAAACCTTGCGAACATTTAATTGCACATGTGGAAATACCTTGTATTTTGACAACACTCAGTGTTTGCAGTGTGGTAAATCATTGGGTTTTGACCCAGATAGACTGGATGTAATACCCCTGGTCCAAACAGAGGCGGGTGATTGGCAATCAGATAGCGACCCCAGTCTAAATTTTCGCAAGTGTGACAATTATCAAAATTCCAACGTCTGCAACTGGTTGATACCCGCCAGGGAAAATGAATCATATTGTCTAGCTTGTCGGCTGAACGAAGTTATTCCAGACTTATCCAAATCTGAGAACGAACAACGCTGGCGGAAGTTAGAAAATGCTAAACGGCGCCTTATCTACACCTTGTTGACCCTGCGCCTGCCGATCATTACTTATCATCAAAATAAGGACCGCGGCCTGGCCTTTCGATTTATGGAAGATATCAAGGGATTTGATATGTTCTCTGAGGAAATGGTGACCTATCAGGAAATTATGACTGGTCACAATGCCGGCACCATTACCATTAATATTCTGGAAGCCGACGACAGCGAGCGCGAAAAAATCCGGGTACTCATGAATGAAGCTTATCGCACTATCTTGGGGCACTTTCGTCATGAGATCGGGCACTACTACTGGGACCAGTTTATTGCACGAACGGATCGGCTTGATGAGTTTCGTATGCTATTCGGTGACGAACGTAATGATTACAAAAGCTCATTATCACTGTATTATCAAAACGGCCCACAAGACAACTGGCCGGATAATTTCATCAGTGCATATGCTAGCTCACATCCCTGGGAGGACTGGGCCGAAAGCTGGGCGCACTACCTGCATTTTATGGACGTTCTGGAAACTGCTAGCCATCATCATGTCGGTATTCAAGGTGATGAAATCAAATATACCCAAAATAATTTACGCGATTGGCTTGAGTTTCATGACTTTGGCAGCATCATCGCACAACTGGTGAAACTAATGCGCACGCTCAATGAGTTGAATCGCAGCCTGGGGTTTCCCGATCCGTACCCATTTGAGCATTCACCAATGGTGATTAATAAACTGGAGTTTATTCACCGTGTTGTAATGTCAACCTGATAAAAATTAACTTTCCCACTCAAACTTGGGTAGGTTTTTAAATGCCTGTTGTAATCCTTCACCCCAACGCTCTTGTATCTCTGTGTACAACGGTGTGTTTAGATCAATTTTGTAGTAACGTGGTTCGGCCAGAGAGTTTGCTGTGTAAATGGCCAGTTCCAATGGTGGACCTACAGAAATATTACTGCGCATGGTGGAATCCAGTGAGACCAGAGCGCAACGGGCTGCATCATTCAGACTGATCTCACCAGTAATAATTCTATCCAGAATCGGTTTGCCATACTTGGTTTCACCGATTTGCATGTATGGGGTTTCCGGTGACACGGTAATATAATTCCCCTCAGGGTAAACCAGATAAATTTCATCATCCTGTTCACCAATCTGACCACCAACAATAAAATTGGCTTCCAGAGTTTCGCAATTGTCTTTAAATGCCTTAGCGTGTTCACCCTGTTCTTTCTGACTAACACATCCTACGTAATGAGCGATTTCAAACAAGTGCTTGGCTTTGCGCAAATTAAAGTGGTCACCCTCATTCTCCAGGTCATGATGTATTTGATTCATAACCGCCTGGGTAGTGGCCAGGTTGCCAGACATTAAAATGACCAGCGTTCTGTCGTTTGGCCAGTTAAACGTATGCATCTTGCTGTAGGTACGAATATAGTCCACCCCCGCATTGGTGCGTGAATCGGACGCCAGCACAAGGCCTTCATCCACCTTAATTGCTACACAATAGGTCATTGTTCTTTTTTTCCTGGCAGACGCACCAAAATTGTGCGAAGGGTCATTTTAATAACACAAAATAGTTAAAACTGCGCGCTCATTTTACATTCCATATACCAATTGATATAGTCAATTCACATTCATAAGCAATACGATTTTTATGGCCATTCGATGGGGCAGTTACAAAGTAAAAGGCATCTATGATGAACTTATCCGCGCTGCAAACAAACCCCGCGATGCAGCCAAACCTCTATGCGATTATCTACGCGCTCTAAATGATAAAGAAATAGAAGATTACAAAGCCGCAGCTGAGCTGGCAATTCATGTAATGGGGATTACCTTCACCGTATATAGCGAAGCAGAAGGCTCCATTGATCGAGCCTGGCCGTTCGACATTATCCCTAGAATCATAAATAAAAATGAATGGGACCAGATTGAACGTGGACTCAAACAACGCGTACAGGCATTAAACCTGTTTATCGATGATTTGTATCACGATCAAAAAATAGTCAAAGATAAAGTTTTTCCCTCCGAGTTATTGCAAGACTCAGTAAACTTTCGACCACAATGCGTTGGCATTACACCGCCAAGTAATATCTGGGCGCACATCTGTGGTTCAGACTTGGTACGCGACGATAAAGGCACAGTGTACGTGTTAGAAGATAACCTGCGTGTCCCATCCGGTGTCTCGTACATGTTGGAAAACCGCATGGTCATGAAACGCGTGTTTCCGGATTTATTTGAAGACTACAACATTCTGCCGGTGGATGACTATCCCTCACAACTGTACGACACTCTTGCGTCGATATCACCGCGAGACATCGAACAACCGGAGATCGTGGTACTGACACCTGGTATTTATAACTCTGCTTACTTTGAACACTCCTACCTGGCACAACAAATGGGCGCCGAACTGGTGGAAGGTAGTGACCTGTATGTGGATGACAAAGATGTCGTGTACATGCGCGCAGTCGAGGGTCTGTCACGTGTCGACGTAATCTATCGGCGTATTGATGACATGTTCATCGACCCTGAGGTATTTCAACCGGACTCCATGCTCGGTGTTCCGGGTTTAATGCGAGCCTGGAAGGCAGGTAATGTAGCATTGGCCAATGCACCAGGTGCCGGTGTGGCTGATGATAAAGTTGTGTACGCTTATGTGCCGGAGATCATAAAATATTATCTCGGTGAAGACGCACTGATTCCCAACGTACCGACCTACAAATGCAATAACAAAATCGAACGCAACCATGTTCTGGAAAACATCGACAAGCTGGTGGTCAAGCCCGCCAACGAATCCGGTGGTTATGGCATGCTGATTGGTCCGCAGGCCAGCAAACAGGAAAGGGAAAAATTCAAACGTTTAATCAAGCGTGATGCTCGTAACTATGTGGCACAACCTATGCTCACCCTGTCCACCGCACCTACCCTGGTCGGTAACCGGGTGGAACCCCGGCACATGGATCTGCGCCCATTTATTTTGTCCGGCCGTGATAACACATACGTCACCACAGGCGGGCTGACCCGCGTGGCCTTACGCAAAGGCTCTACTGTGGTCAACTCCTCACAAGGAGGCGGTTCCAAAGATACCTGGATTGTCGACATGGAGGGAGGCTAAATATGCTATCGCGCGTGGCTGAAAACATATACTGGATGGCCCGTTATATAGAGCGGGCTGAAAACACTGCACGCCTACTCAGTGTTACCACTAACTTAATTTTGGATTTACCGCGCAGTGCAAACGTCGGCTGGGAACCGATCATCGAGATCATGGGTAGCGAAGAAATCTTTAACACACACCATGATATCGCCGACGAACGCCACATTCTAAAATTCATGATTTCTGACTTGCTCAACCCCGGTTCGATTCATACCTCGTTGCAAGGTGCGCGTGAAAATGCTCGTACTATACGCGATATCATTCCACGTGAAACATGGGAAAGTATTAATGACTTGTTTATCTATGCCAAGTCCAACGCCCAATCCGGAATTGCGCGCAAGAACCGTCACAGCTATTTGCAAAAAATTATCCTCGGCGCACAAACCCTTACTGGTCAACTCGCCGGTACTATGTATCACGACATCGGTTATGATTTTCTGCGCATAGGCCGAAACCTGGAACGCGCCGACATGACCACGCGCATCATTGATGTACGCTCAGCCGACTTATTAGAAGAAGAACACGAAGAAAACCTCACCCCGTATGAAAACATTCAATGGATGAGCGTCTTGAAATCATTAACCGGTTATCAGATGTACCGCCGCATAATTCAGATTCGTGTGCGACGACCTGATGTGTTGAAATTCCTGTTGCAGGAGCGCAGCTTTCCGCGTGCGGTATACCATACCTTGTGCGAAGTGGAATCCTGTTTAGAACACCTGCCAGGACATGCGCAAAGCGTAAAACACATTAAGCAACTTCAACAAACCGTGCTCGACGCCAATCCAGATAGACTCAAACAGGTCGAATTGCACACATATATCGACAAACTTCAGGCTGGTCTGATCACCATCCATAACGACATCACTAACAACTATTTTCGGCGTGATGTCTGAATGTAAATTTTTACGGAGCTTAGACAGTTTGCCCTTCCTGAGGACGGGCTAGGACCTCGTTTCGCTCGGCCTCTCATACGTAACGTTAGCGGCCCCGTGGTGTGTCGGTCATGCGCACGATCCTGTGGGTAAGATAGCTCATCATCAGGACTGCCCCACCAAACAGATACAGACCATAGTGGACTTCGATACTTGCCACCATCTTAAGTTTGACAGCCACGATCAAAACTGCCACCACCATCACATCCAGCATGGCCCAACGCCCGTATTCATGCATCCAGTATAGATAATGCGCCATACGCCGGGGCTTTTGTGCATCGATCCCGGTTAGGCGGTAAAGCACCCATAGCTTCAGCAGGGGTAAAACCACACTGAATCCGGCCACCACAATGAAGAGGATATACTGGCCGTCTTGCAGCAGCTGGAAAATTCCGGAAACAACTGAAAAAGTGTTGTTCACTACCATGAACCGGGTGACCGTCAACATCGGGCTGAGCACCCCCGCCAGAAAAAGTAGCGTCGTAATCAACACCAACCCGCGTAGTTTCCCGAGTTCCGTCTTAGGGATTACAGGATAGTCGCCCAGTTCATCATGGTCGCGGCGCATAATCGATAACGATGTTGAGATATCCAGACCTAGCCGGATTTTTGAAAGACGCCAGGCAGCATTTCTTCCCGCCAGGCCATGCGGTCTAGTTTTGCCCGTCCAATACCTGTTCGCGTTCCTTGCGATAGGTTGCATAGCCCTGCTGTTGCTGACAGTTAGCCAGGGTTTCCTTGCTGCATTGCTGGTCACCGATATTTCCCAAGGTGCTGTACAGGGTCCGATTGACTTCCTGGCTGCTGCAGGCCGAAACCAGCATGGTCGCCATCAGGACCAGAATCATTAGGCTGGTAGTGTGATTCCTGTTCGTATTCATAAAAAATTGCATCACATTGTAATTATAGCTGTTGGAAGGCATTAATGCCGGGTGGTCGGCACGTCCGGGGGCAGTTCGGCCGCGAACAACTGCTCGGTATCTATCACATCAAACTCATACTTGTGGTTACAGAATTCACACGCAACCCGTACGCTACCTTCGTCACGAATAATTGACCGAACTTCCTCCAATCCCAGGGTACGGAGCATGTTGCCTACCCGCTCACGATCACAACTGCAGCGGAAACAGACGGCTTCGGCTTCGAAAACCCGCACACCCTCTTCGTGATATAGACGATGGATGATCTCCAGCGCGGAGAGGTTCAACAGTTCTTCATCCCGGATGGTCGATGACAGTTTGCTAATCCGGTTCCATGCATCGGTATCCGATCGCGGCTTGGCAACCGGCAGCTTCTGAATCAACAGGCCGGCTGCCCGCTGGTTATCCACTGCTAACCAGAGACGGGTGTCCAGCTGTTCAGAGATATCCAGGTAGTTTTCAAGCACTTCACTGAGTGTATCACCGGTCAGTTCCACAATACTCTGGTAACGTTCCGGACCGTCATCCGGCTCAAGGGTAATGGCAAGGCGTCCCGGGCCGACCAATGTACCAAGGTCACCATCCGGCAGATCTTCCGCCGCATGCGCCAGGCCACGCAATGTGCGTTCACTGGTGCATTCGACAACCATTAGCGATATCGGCCCATCGCCCTGGATCTGGATAGTCATCCGTCCCTTGAATTTCAGCGTAGCAGACAACAAAACCGACGCCACCATCATCTCGCCCAACAGCTTGCGCACCGGTTCGGGATAGTCATGCTTGTCCAGCACCGCCTGCCAGGTCGCATCCAGATGCACCAGGTCACCGCGGATGTCCGCATTTTCAAACAGGAAGCGTTGCAGGATATCTTTCATAACATCAGTGGCGAGGAACAGGTACCGAGTAACGCGGAATCGCGCCAAAGTACCGGCGTCAATCAGCCAGTACCGGCGTTAGTCACTCAGTTTCTTGCGTAATAATGCATTTATCTGGCCCGGATTGGCCTTGCCATGGGTCGCCTTCATAATCTGGCCGACAAAGAAACCCAGCACCTTGTCTTTACCGGCCCGGAACTGTTCCACTTGCTCGGGATTGTTGGCAATAACCTCATCCACCAGGGCTTCGAGGGCCCCACTGTCGGTGATCTGCCTGAGTCCCTTGCTTTCGATAATGGCATCGGCATCGCCTTCGCCTTGCCACATGCCTTCAAAGACATCCTTGGCAATCTTGCCGGAGATGGTATTGTCCTGGATACGTTTAATAAGGCCTGCCAACATCGCAGCGCTGACCGGGCTGTCGTTGATTTCAGTGTTCTCCCGGTTGAGATAACCGGCCAGTTCACCCCTTACCCAGTTGGCCGCCAGTCTGGCATCGCCCGCCTCGGCAACGACCTGTTCATAGTAGGCTGCGACGTCGCGGCTCGCTGTCAAAAAGCCGGCGTCGTCATCACTCAGACCATAGGCACTGACAAAACGGGTCCGCTTGGCATCTGGAAGTTCCGGCAGAGTGGCGCGGATCCGCTCGATATGCTCCGTGGTAATCTCAACCGGTAGCAGATCCGGGTCGGGAAAGTAACGATAGTCCATAGCCTCTTCCTTGGAACGCATGGAACGGGTTTCTCCCTTGGCGGGATCATACAGGCGCGTTTCCTGAACCACCTTGCCGCCATCCTCGAGCAGATCGATCTGGCGCTCCACTTCAAATTCAATGGCCCGCTCCACGAAACGAAACGAATTGATATTTTTCAATTCGGTGCGGGTGCCGAGTTTCTGTTGTCCTTTGGGCCGAACTGATACATTAGCATCGCAGCGAAACGAGCCTTCCTGCATGTTGCCGTCACTGATCTCCAGGTAGCGGACCAGGGAATGGATCTTCTTCATGTAGGCCACGGCCTCCTGCGCCGAACACATGTCTGGCTCGGAGACGATTTCCAGCAATGGCGTACCAGCGCGATTCAGATCAATGCCGGTCATACCGTGAAAGTCCTCATGCAATGACTTGCCCGCGTCTTCTTCCAGGTGGGCGCGTGTTACGCCAATAACCTTGCTACTGCCATCGTCAAGTTCGATAGTTACCTCACCCTTGCCGACGATGGGTAATTCGTACTGGCTGATCTGGTAGCCTTTGGGCAGGTCGGGATAGAAATAATTTTTTCGAGCAAACACAGACAGTGGCGCAACCTCGGCATTGATGGCCAGTCCAAACTTGATAGCCATATTGACCACTTCACCATTCAAAACCGGCAGAACACCTGGCAGGCCGAGATCGACCGCACAGGCCTGGGTGTTGGGCGCCGCGCCATAGGCGGTGGAGGCCCCGGAAAAAATTTTGGACCGGGTTGCCAGCTGGGTATGAATTTCCAGCCCGATTACTGTTTCCCATTGCATAAATACTATACCTGGTAACGAGGAACGATGACCGCAGGAAGGCAGCAGGCAGATCGCATCGGGGACCCTTTATCGAGGAACGTGATAACGCGTTTAACCCGAATCAAAATAAAGTTCATTCCTGTAGTCTTGTTACACACTTTCTTTGCTATTGACCTGTCGCGTTTTATTCAAACCCCACCGGGATCTGTTGATGATAATCCGTGACCTGCTGGAACTGGTGGGCGACATTCAGCAGGCGGGCTTCGTCAAAGTAATTGCCGATGATCTGCAGGCCGACCGGCAACTGGTTCGCGAAACCGGCCGGGATGGACATCCCGGGCAGGCCCGCCAGATTGACGGCAATGGTATAGATGTCCGACAAGTACATCGTAATGGGATCGTCGGTCCGTTCACCCAGTTTGAAAGCCACCGAGGGTGACGTGGGTCCCATGATGACATCCACCTGCTCGAATGCCTGCCGGAAATCATCGCTGATGAGACGGCGTACTTTCTGTGCCTTCAGGTAATAGGCGTCGTAGTAACCGGCCGACAAGGCATAGGTTCCGATCATAATGCGACGTTTAACTTCCGGTCCAAAACCCTCACCGCGGGAGCGCTTGTACAGGTCTTCCAGGTCCTTCGGGTTGTCGCAGCGATGGCCGAACCGCACCCCGTCAAAGCGGGACAGGTTGGAGGAACATTCGGCCGGGGCCACCACATAATAGGCCGGCACCGCCAGGTGGGTATTGGGCAGGCTGATATCGACCATCTCGACGCCGATGCGTTTATATTCATCAATCGCTGCCTCCACTGCCTTGCCCACTTCGCTATCCAGCCCCACACTGAAATACTCCCTGGGCAACCCGACTTTCAGTCCCTTGAGATCATTGGCGAGTGTGGCGGTGTAGTCCGGCACCGGGTGCTCAATGCTGGTAGAATCCCGTTCGTCGAAACCGGCCATGGCGCCCAGCAAAATGGCCGCATCCTCGGCACTGCGGGCCAGTGGGCCGGCCTGATCCAGACTGGAGGCAAAGGCAATCATGCCGTAACGCGACACCCGCCCGTAGGTGGGCTTGAGACCGGTGATGCCACACAACGCAGCAGGCTGTCGAATTGAACCGCCCGTGTCGGTACCGGTAGAACCGGGAACCAGCCTCGCCGCCACTGCGGCAGCCGAACCCCCGGATGAACCACCCGGCACCGTATCGGTGTTCCAGGGATTGCGGACCGGGTCGTAATAGCTGGTTTCGTTGGAGGAGCCCATCGCGAACTCGTCCATGTTGGTCTTACCCGCAAGCACCGCACCTGCGGCGTTGAACCGTTCCACCACCGTCGCATCATACGGGGCAACGAAATTTTCCAGCATGCGTGAACCGCAGGTTGTCAGTACCCCGTCGCTACAGAAGATGTCTTTCTGGGCCACGGGGATACCCGTTAACGGACCGGCCTCACCGGCAGCCAGGCGTTGATCCGCGAGTCGGGCCTGCTCCAGGGCGAGTTCGTCGCTGACGGTGATAAAACTATTCAGCCTGCCGTCGAGTCGGGCAATGCGATCCAGTATCGCCCGCGTCAGTTCCTGGCTGGAATACTCACCCGCGCGCAAACCGGCGGCGAGTTGGGCAATGGTTTTGTTATGCATGATATGGTCTGCAGAATGAAGCGGGGATTACTCAATCACCTTGGGCACCAGATACAGCCCGGCATCGACCTGAGGGGCAATGGCCTGGAATTTTTCGCGCTGATCGACGGCGGTGACCTTGTCTTCCCGCAAGCGCTGAACGGCGTCGGTGGGATGCGCCATAGGTGTCACTGCGTCGGTGTCGACACTGTTCATTTGCGCGACCAGGTCGAGAATACTGGACAGGTTTGAGGCATACACATCAATATCCGGCGCGGCGATGTCGAGGCGCGCCAGATGCGCAATCTTGTTTACATCGGTTTTGTCCAGCGACATCCAAACAGCTCCTTGAGAGGCTAGGCGGGAAAATTGGTAACGTTATCACAGTTGATTGCTTGCCCAAAGCCCCACTCTTTTATTACAGTAGCCGTTTAGCCACATCCACCTCACCAGAAGACGATAAAATATGTTTGCAAGCATCCGGGGACTTTTCTCAAACGATATTTCCATTGACCTTGGCACCGCCAATACCCTGATTTATGTCAAGGGCAAGGGTATCGTACTTAACGAGCCATCAGTGGTCGCCATCCGCCTGGAACGCGGACCAGGCAGCCAGAAGACCATTGCGGCGGTTGGCGCGGAGGCCAAGCGCATGCTCGGCCGGACCCCAGGCAACATCATGGCCATCCGGCCCATGAAAGACGGGGTCATCGCCGATTTCACCGTGACCGAGAAAATGCTCCAGCATTTTATCCGCAAGGTGCACGAAACCCGGTTTTTCAGGCCCTCACCACGCGTGCTGATCTGTGTGCCCTGTGGTTCCACCCAGGTGGAACGCCGTGCCATCCGGGAATCGGCCGCGGGCGCCGGCGCGCGTGATGTCTACCTGATTGAAGAGCCCATGGCCGCCGCCATCGGTGCTGGCATGCCCATTTCCGAAGCCTCCGGCTCGATGGTACTGGATATCGGCGGTGGCACGACCGAAGTGGCGGTGATCTCCCTGTCCGGCATCGTCTATTCCGCCTCGGTTCGAATCGGCGGTGACCGCTTCGACGAATCCATCATCAACTACGTACGCCGTAACTATGGCAGCCTGATCGGTGAAGCCACTGCCGAACGCATCAAGCAGGAAATCGGCACCGCCTATCCCGGTAACGAGGTGCGCGAAATGGAAGTGCGTGGACGTAACCTGGCAGAAGGCATACCACGCAGTTTCACCCTCAACAGCAACGAAATTCTCGAGGCCCTGCAAGAACCCTTGTCGGGCATCGTCAGCGCTGTCAAAACTGCCCTGGAACAGACCCCGCCGGAACTGGCCGCCGATATTGCGGAAAAGGGAATGGTACTAACCGGTGGTGGTGCCCTGCTGAATGATCTGGATCGGCTGCTGATGGAAGAAACCGGCCTGCCGGTACTGATCGCTGATGACCCCCTGACCTGTGTGGCACGCGGTGGCGGACGGGCACTGGAGATGATTGACGAGCATGGCGGCGATCTGTTCAGCGTCGAATAATCTTCTTGCTCTGATCGACTGGCGCCAGCTTCCCTGTCTGGGAGAGACGTTGTTTCGACCGGCTCGGGGGGGTTACCGTTAAGCACCTGTTTGTACAAGGCCCGTCGATTGGCATGCGCCTGCTACTACTGGCAGCGCTGTCCATCACCCTGATGACACTGGATCAGCGCACGGACTATGTCCGTAATATCCGGTCGGGCATTGCTGTGCTCGTCTATCCCATTCAGTACCTGGTCAGCCTCCCGGCCGACTTTTTCGACTGGACGGCTGACGCCTTTGCCAGCCGGGAAACCCTGCAGGTAAACAATGACGAATTGCAGCGTGAAAATCAGGCTCTGCGCAGCCAGTTACAAAAACTAACCTTCATCGAAGCAGAAAACCGCCACCTGCGTGAATTACTCCAGTCCTCCAAACGGGTCGGCGAAAAAGTCCTGATTGCCGAATTGCTGGCTGTGGATCTCGACCCATTCAGTAAGGTGGTGGTAATCAACAAGGGCGACCGGGATGATTTGCTTTATCGGGGCCAGCCGATCGTGGACGCGCGCGGCGTCATGGGCAAACTCATCCACGTCAACCCCTATTCCAGCACTGCGATGTTGATCACCGATCCCAACCACGCCATGCCCGTCCAGGTCCTGCGCAATGGCCTGCGAGCTGTGGCCGTAGGTCACGGCCAGGATGGCTTGCTGGAGATCCCCAACCTGCCTAACAACGCCGACATCAAGGTGGGCGATCTGCTCGTCACCTCCGGCCTGGGCTGTGTGTTTCCGGCCGGCTACCCGGCGGCGCGGGTCACCGAGGTCACCACCAATCCCGCCCTGCCGTTTGCCCGGATTCGTGCCGAACCGATCGCCTGGCTGGATCGCAGCCGCGAAGTGTTGCTGGTCTGGCCGGCGGTCAGCGACCTGCCGCAAATGGCCAACCCCTGCAAATTTGAGGTGGAGGAAGTCCCGTGAGTCTGACCCAGCATCATGGTGGCTGGGTGATTACGCTAAGCTTCCTGCTGGCGCTGGCGTTGAGCATTGTGCCCCTGCCCGGCCTGATGGAAATGCTTCGACCCGAATGGGTGACCCTGGTCCTGATTTACTGGTGCATGGCCCTGCCGAACCGGGTTAGCGTCGGCATCGGCTGGTTACTGGGTCTGGTGCTGGATGTGCTGCGTGACACCCTGATCGGTCAGTATGCCCTGGCCCTGGCCCTGGTGGCGTTTTTGACGCTGCACCTCCATCAACGGATCCGGGTGTTTCCCCTTTGGCAACAGGCACTCAGTATTTTCGTCCTGACCATGTTGCAAAACCTGATTGTGCTGTGGATCAAGGGTCTGACCGGGCATTCACCGGACTTCTGGAGCATATTGCCCTCTGCGTTTACCACCATGCTGGTCTGGCCGTTGATCTACCTGTTATTGCGCCAGGTTCGCCGAGCATACCATGTAGTCTGATATGGCCAAACTGAACGGTCTCGCTCTCAAGGATCACATCCGGGAATACCATATCTTCACCCAGCGGCTGGTGATCGCCGCTGTGATCACCGGCCTGTTGGTAGTGACACTGGTGGCCCGCATGGTTTATTTGCAACTCATCAACCAGGACCACTTTGCCACCCTGTCGGAAAACAACCGGGTCAATATCCTGCCCATTCCTCCCATCCGTGGCTTGATCTATGACCGTAATGGCATCCTGCTGGCCCAGAACCTGCCCAGCTTCAGCCTCGAGCTGATACCAGAACATATCGACGATTTCGACTGGACTATCGAGGAGTTGCGCAAGCTGATCCCGCTTACCGACGAGGACGTGGCGCGCTATCACAAGTATCGGCGCAAAAAGCGCCGCTTCGAAGGGGTTACGCTGAGATACCGACTGACTGATGAAGAAGTGTCACGCATTGCCGTCAACCAGTACCGCCTGCCGGGTGTGGAAATCCGTGCCGAGCTGGCCCGCCAGTATCCACTGGGCAAGCTGGCGGTCCATGCAGTCGGCTACGTCTCCCGCATCAATGAGGATGAACTGCGTAAACTCGATGCATCCGATTATGCCGGCACCAGCTTCATTGGCAAGGTCGGGGTTGAACAGTACTACGAAGATATATTGCACGGCACCGTCGGCTACCAGCAGGTCGAAACCAATGCGGCCGGACGTATCTTGAACGTGCTGGAACGCACCCTGCCGGTGCCCGGCAAAAACCTGTACCTGAACCTCGACATGCAACTGCAGTCGGTCGCCAAAAAAGCGTTCGGTGACAACAATGGCGCGCTGGTTGCGCTGGACCCCAATAACGGCGCAGTGCTGGCTTTCGTCAGTGTTCCCTCGTTTGACCCTAATCTGTTCGCGAATGGCCTGGATAGCAAGACCTACAAACAACTCCGCGATTCACCGGACCGGCCCCTGTTCAATCGTGCTCTGCGCGGCCAGTACCCGCCCGGTTCCACCATCAAGCCGTTTATCGGTCTGGCCGGGCTGGAGCTGGGTGTCGTTAATCCGGCCAAGCCGCTGAACTGCCCCGGCTGGTACACGCTGAAAAACGATCCACGCCGCTATCGCGACTGGAAAAAGCAGGGCCACGGCGAGACCGACCTGACCAAGGCCATCGTGCAATCCTGCGATGTCTATTTTTACGACCTGTCGTTGAACCTGGGGATCGATCGCATGCATCAGTTCCTGTCGAATTTTGGCCTCGGCCAGCGTACCGGCATCGATCTGAATGGTGAAGCCGCGGGACTGCTACCCTCCAGTGAATGGAAACGGCGCGCGCGTGGCACTGTGTGGTATCCAGGCGAAACGTTGATTGCCGGGATTGGTCAGGGTTTCATGCTCGCCACCCCACTGCAACTGGCCAGTATTACCGCTACTATGGGCGAATACGGTCGCCGCTTCCGGCCGCAATTGCTGTATGCCATTCAGGATGCCGATGAGAAAAATCACCAGGTACTCAAACCGCAGTCGAATACACCAGTCCCAGTGGTGCGCAAGAGCGACTGGCAAACCGTGATCGAAGCCATGCAGAGCGTAATAAGCAGTCCACGGGGCACGGCCCACCGCCTCAGTTACAACCTGCCCTTTACCGCTGCCGGCAAGACCGGCACCGCGCAGGTATTCGGCATCAAGCAGGATGAGGAATACGATGAAAAGGAAGTCAGCAAAAAACTACGCGACCATGCCCTGTTCATCGTGTTCGCCCCAGTGGAGGCGCCCCGCATTGCCATTGCCGTGATCGTGGAGAATGGCGGCCACGGCGGTAGTGTGGCGGGTCCCATTGCCCGCAAGGTACTGGATGCCTATCTATTAAAGGCGACGCCGCCATGAGCCTGAGCTCCCAACCCGAATTTGCCGATGCGACCCGGATCAGTGCCGGACGACGCATTCTGCAACGGCTGCATATCGATCTACCCCTGTTGGTCGGACTGTTGTTGCTGGCCGCGGCCGGGCTGTTCATTCTGTACAGCGCTGGCGATGAAAACCTGGATCTGGTCATCCGCCAGGGACTGCGACTGGCGCTGGCTTTTGCGGTCATGTTTGTGATCGCCCAGCTATCACCGTCCACCATTCAGTTCTGGTCACCCTGGCTATTCGGCATCGGGCTATTGATGCTGGTTGCAGTGCTCATCGGTGGCGAAATCGGCAAGGGGGCACAACGCTGGCTGGATCTCGGCGTGCTGCGCTTTCAACCCTCGGAAATCATGAAGCTGGCAGTACCCATGATGCTGGCCTGGTATCTTGCTGAAGCGCCGCTGCCACCGAACCGCGTACGCATTTTCATTGCCGCCGTGATCCTGCTCATCCCCACCCTGCTGATTGCCAAGCAACCGGATCTGGGGACCGCCCTGCTCATCGCCAGCGCCAGTATCTTCGTCCTGTGGCTGGCGGGACTGGGCTTTCGGCTGATTGCCACGGTGTTCACGCTGTTCGCAGCGGTCACGCCCGTAGTGTGGATTTATCTGCTGCACGACTACCAGCGCCGCCGGGTTCTCACCTTCCTGAATCCGGATATCGATCCCCTCGGCGCCGGCTATCACATCAGACAGTCCAAGATCGCTATTGGCTCGGGCGGGATGTATGGCAAGGGCTGGTTGAACGGGACCCAGTCTCACCTGGACTTTCTGCCGGAACGCTCAACCGATTTCATTTTCGCCGTGTTCTCGGAGGAATTCGGATTCCTGGGGCTATTGATCCTGCTGGGCCTGTATCTGTTTGTGGTCTGGCGCGGGTTGTACATCTCGGCTCAAGCCCAGGACACCTTTTGCCGATTATTGGCCGGGAGTATTACGCTGACTTTCTTTGTCTACATATTTGTTAATATGGGAATGGTATCTGGCCTTTTGCCGGTAGTGGGTGTGCCATTACCGCTGCTCAGTTATGGTGGAACATCCATCGTGACCCTGTTGGCCGGATTCGGTATCCTTATGTCAATCCAGACCCACCGTAAATTGATCTCAACCTGAATACCTGATGTGACTCCTATGATGTATCGCCCCCTCTTGCTGTTGATCTTCCTTGTGAGTGGAACTGCCCTGGCAGAAACTCGGCAACCGGATACTGCTGTGGTGAACCAGTTTGTTGAAGAAATGGCCCGGCAGCACAAATTCAATGCCAAACAATTACAGCAACTGTTTCAACAAGCGCGGATCCAGCAAAGCATTCTGGATGCCATTTCGCGACCCGCAGAAAGCAAACCCTGGTATGAATACCGACTGATTTTCCTGACTGCCGATCGCAGTCGCGGCGGTGTCGAGTTCTGGAAAAACAACGCCGCCACTCTGACCAGAGCCAAACAAATCTACGGTGTGCCGGAAGAAATCCTGATCGCGATCATCGGAGTGGAAACCCGCTACGGTAAGAACTCCGGTAACTACCGGGTACTCGATGCGCTGTCCACCCTGGCCTTTGCCTATCCGCCACGCAGTCAGTTTTTCCGCAAGGAGCTCACGGAATATCTGCTTATGGCACGTGAAGAGGGTTTGGCCCCGGCTGGACAACTCGGCTCCTATGCCGGTGCTATGGGCATGCCTCAGTTCATTCCCAGTAGTTTCCGCCGCTACGCGGTGGACTTTGACAATGACGGCAAACGTAACCTGTGGACCGATAATGCCGATGTAATTGGTAGCGTGGCCAATTATTTCAAACAACATCGCTGGCAACCGGGCGAACCTGTCGTCGTTCCGGTCAAGGTCCACGGTGAACGTTACAAGCAACTTCTGGACGGCGATCTGACCCCACGCTACACCCCGCAGCAACTGATGGACAACGGCGTCATTCTGCCCAAGGGCCTGTCACCGGATCTGAAAGGGAGTCTGATCAAACTGGACGGCCGCGACGGCCCGGAATACTGGGTTGGGTGGCACAACTTTTATGTTATCAGCCGCTATAATCATAGTGCGCTGTATTCGATGGCAGTCTATCAGTTAAGCCAGGACATTAAGTCCCGCCGCATGAAGCTGGCCAGCGAATCATCACCCGGGAAGCAATGAACTATCGAAACAAGACATTCTTAATCCTGCTTGTCCCCGGCCTGCTCCTGGCCGGTTGTTCCACGTCTCGTTACAGCCAGCGCCACGACAGCGCACCGGTCCGCGACATTGATGTCAGCCAGGTGCCCGATGCCGTGCCCCGGAACGAGCCACTCAGCAAATATGGCAACCCGGATTCCTACACCGTTTATGGCCGTCGTTATACGGTGTTGAATTCGGCCGATGGCTATTCGGAACGGGGCATTGCTTCCTGGTATGGCAAGAAGTTTCACGGCCATCGCACATCCAGTGGCGAGCCCTATGACATGTATGCCATGTCTGCGGCCCACAAGACCTTGCCCCTGCCCAGCTATGTACGGGTCACCAACCTGAAAAACCGGAAGTCAGTGATAGTGCGCGTCAACGACCGCGGTCCGTTTCACCAGAACCGCCTGATCGATCTTTCCTATGTGGCGGCCAAAAAACTCGGCATCATTGACACCGGGACCGGGATGGTGGAGGTGACCGTTCTGCGTCCCGGCGCGATGCCGTCCCAGGTCCCTCGTACTGCCAGCGAGGAGAGTGCAACCGAGGCCGAAATGCAGCTGTACTTGCAAGTTGGCGCCTTTGTAAGCCGTCACAATGCCGAACAGTTGCGCGACAAATTGCACCGGCAGTTTACCCGCCTGACCATCCAGTCGGCCTACAACGCGAATGAGAAATTGTACCGGGTGCGGATTGGCCCGCTGGCCAGTGTTGATGAAGCGGATGAGCTGGCCATGACCCTGACCCGGAAGGGATTCACCCCGCCCCACATCGTTATCGACTGACCGCTTTCAATTGAATAAGGACCATTGAACCAGGTCAGGTTTTTTTTTGCCCGAACGGGTAGAATATTGCCCCATGAAAAATTACAGACTATTTACCCTACGCATAGCTACCCTGTGCACCGGATTCTGGCTGTTGCTTGGCAGCCTGCAGGCCGGCGCTGCACCCGTCACCGTCCCGACGCCACCGACCCTCAACGCCAGTGCCTGGCTACTGATGGATTACCAAAGTGGCAGGGTATTGGCCAAACACAACAGCAATGAGCGAATCGAGCCGGCGAGTCTTACCAAGATGATGACCGCCTACGCAGTACTGCATGCTATTGCTGACGGCAGCATCAGTCTGCAGGATGAAGTGCGCATCAGCGAGAAGGCGTGGAAGATGAAAGGTTCACGCATGTTCATCGAAGTAAACAAATTGGTTTCGGTCGAGGATCTGCTCAAAGGAATGATCATCCAGTCCGGCAATGATGCCAGCGTCGCACTGGCAGAACATGTGGCTGGCAGCGAAGATGGCTTTGTCCAGCTCATGAACCAGTATGCGATGGCGCTCGGGATGAAAGGCACGCATTTCACCAATAGTACCGGCTGGCCGGATGACGATCATTACACAACGGCCCATGACCTTGCGATCCTGTCCCGCGCACTGATCGAGGAATTCCCGGAGCACTATGCCTGGTACAAGGTCAAGGAGTACACCTATAACAGCATTCGTCAGTTCAACCGCAATCGCCTGTTGTGGCTGGATGATCGGGTTGACGGCATCAAGACCGGCCATACCGAATCGGCCGGTTACTGTCTCGTCACCTCGGCCAAGGAAGACGAGATGCGGCTCATTTCCGTGGTGGTAGGCACCAAGTCAGACAAGGCCCGCGCTACCGCCAGTCGCAAACTGCTCAATTACGGTTTCCGTTTTTACGAAACTTTCCTGTTACACGCGGCCAACAAGCCCATGAAGGAAATGCGGATCTGGAAAGGCGCAAAGGAAATGCTGCCACTGGGCACAGCGGAGGATCTGTATATCACCATCCCGCGCGGCCAGCGTAACAAGGTCAAGGCCAACATGACCGTCGAAACCACCTTGATTGCCCCGGCCCAAAAGGGTCAACCGTACGGTACGGTAAATGTCATGCTGGGTGATACGGAAATTGCCAGTCGTCCCCTGATAGCGCTGGAATCTATCCCCGAAGGCAGCCTGTGGCGCCGCTTGGTAGACACGATAAAACTGAAATTTCAGTAACCAGGCAAGCAAGGGATGGAAGCCGATGCGGTAGACGTTCTCGCAGCCCGCACTGCTCTCACTCCCCTGTTAAACCAACCTGTAGCATAAAACCATGACTGACCCGTCTCCTTCAATCGTCTATCTCAACGGCAATTATCTACCCCTGGAGGAGGCCTGTGTGCCGGTGCTGGATCGGGGCTTCATCTTTGGCGACGGGGTGTACGAAGTGATCCCGGTGTATGCCGGCAAACCCTTCCGGCTCGCGCATCACCTGCAGCGGCTCCAAAACAGCATGGCCGCGGTGCGCATTGACAACCCGCACAGCGATGCCGAATGGCAGCAACTGATCGAGACCGTCATCGAGCGAAATGATGGTGGTGATCAGTCCATTTATCTACAGGTCACTCGCGGAGTGGCCGCACGCGACCACCGCTTTCCCGGCAGCACCATGCCCAGCGTGTTTATCATGAGTAATCTGTTCACACCGGTGCCGGCCGAACAGCTGCAAAACGGCGTCAGCGCCATTACGCTGGACGATATTCGCTGGCAGTATTGTCATATCAAGAGCATCGCCCTGCTGCCCAACATCCTGTTACGACAGCAGGCCGTCGAACAGGGTGCCGCTGAAGCCATCCTGATCCGCGCCGGTGATGTGACCGAGGGGGCCGCCAGTAATGTGTTCATCGTCAGCGAGGGCGTCATTGTCACGCCACCCAAGGACGATTGCCTGTTACCCGGTATTACGCGCGATCTGGTGGTCGAGCTGGCCACGCAACACGGCCTGCCTTACCGCGAAGCCGTGATTAAAAAATCCGACTTGCAATCCGCCAGCGAAATCTGGGTCACCAGCTCGACCAAGGAAATCCTGCCCGTCACCCGCATCGATGGCAAAACCGTGGGAACGGGTAAACCGGGCCCGGTGTGGCAGCATATGCACCGCCTTTATCAGGACTACAAACAGGCCCTGCGCAGCGGGACGACCGCGTGACCTTGGGGCGCGATCCGGGCTTGAACCGGGTTAGCCCGAGCCCCATATCCCCGCCATGAGCGAAGACACCCTGCTAACCTTCCCCTGCGAATTCCCCATCAAGATCATGGGCCGCCGCAGTGACACGCTGGAAGATGAAATCATCGCCATTGTCCGCAACCATGCGCCAGATCTGAAGGATGGCGCGGTGCGCCGTAACGCCAGCAGCAAAGGGAACTATCTTGCAATTACAGTCACACTGACCGCCACCAGCAAGCAACAACTCGACAACATTTACCTTGACCTCAATGCCCATGAGGCAGTGGTGATGACACTTTAAAAAACCGGTATAAGGGACCGTCCCTCTCGCCTGGACTATAATGCCCGTCAACCACCACCCTTATCCCCTCTCTGACTGATGCCAAGCCCGATGCGCACCGATCCCTCTGCCATCATCATTCGCCAGCTGGGTCAGCGTAGCTATGAACCGGTATGGCGGGACATGCAGGCTGTTACCGCCAGCCGCGGCGCTGAAACAACGGACGAACTGTGGCTGGTGGAACACCCCCCGATTTTTACCCTGGGTCTCAACGCCAAACCGGAGCACGTTCTCGCCGCGGGGCGAATACCGGTGCTACAGGTCGATCGGGGCGGCCAGGTGACCTATCACGGTCCGGGCCAGATTGTGATCTATACCCTGTTGGACCTGGAACGGCGACACATGGGGGTAAAGGCACTGGTGCGTAGCATGGAACAGGCGGTGATCGACGTGTTACAGGATTTCGGCATCCCGGCCGAAGGACGCAAGGACGCCCCGGGGGTGTATGTGGACAAGGCAAAGATCGCCGCGCTGGGGCTGCGTATCCGCCATGGCCGCAGTTATCATGGTCTGGCTTTCAACGTGGATCTCGAGCTGGAACCCTTTTCCCGCATCAACCCCTGTGGCTATGCGGGCCAGGCCGTGACCCGGTGCCGGGATCTGGGCATCGAGGCGCCGTTACCGGAAATACGGGCGCGGCTGGTCGAACACCTGCTGGGCCATCTGGGCTACAATGCGCCGATACTTGCACCCGCCGAACCCTGATCATGACCAAACCCACCGAAGTCCCGGATGAAGTTCTGCCCCGCCCGGCCAATCCCCTGAAAGGCGAATCGAAAACCGCCCGTATCCCGGTCAAGGTCGTTCAGCCGGCGGTGCCGCTGGCCAAACCGCGCTGGATCCGCGCCCGCGCACCCAACACCCCGGCGGTAGCCCGGCTTAAAAAGATCTTGCGCCAGCAGAACCTGTACACGGTCTGTGAAGAAGCCGCCTGCCCGAATATCGGCGAGTGCTTCGGGCATGGCACCGCCACCTTCATGATCATGGGCGACATCTGCACGCGGCGGTGTCCATTTTGTGACGTTGCCCACGGCCGGCCCGGACCCCTGGATACCGCGGAACCCGACAACATGGCGCGCACCATCCACGCCATGCAACTGAACTACGTGGTCATCACCTCGGTGGATCGGGACGACCTGCGTGATGGTGGCGCCGGCCATTTTGCCGCCTGCATCACGGCCACCCGGCAGCACAGCCCGCAAACCGGTATCGAGATCCTGGTGCCGGATTTTCGTGGTCGGGCCGAGATCGCACTGGACATCCTGGCAGCCACGCCGCCGGACGTGTTCAATCACAACCTGGAAACTGTGCCTCGACTCTATCGCCAGTCCCGGCCCGGCGCCGACTTCCACGGCTCCCTGCAATTGCTGCAATCGTTCAAACAACGGCAACCTGACCGGCCCACCAAATCGGGCCTGATGCTGGGGCTGGGTGAAACCTTGCAGGAAGTGGCGGAGGTCATGCGCGATCTTCGCCAACATGACTGTGACATGCTGACCCTGGGCCAGTACCTGCAGCCAAGCCGCCATCACCTGCCGGTCAGCCGTTATGTGACGCCGGAAGAATTCGCGGAACTGGAAACACTGGGCTACGCGCTCGGCTTCAGTAATGTTGCCAGTGGCCCGATGGTCCGATCCTCCTATCACGCCGATAAACAGGCCGCCGGAGAGAAAATCTAGCCCACAGGCCTGCCCATCCGGAATGGATATCCTGCTGACCAAAGTAATCCAGATATTCCTGCTACCACCAGGCAATGTCATCCTGCTGATGCTGCTGGGCTACATCCTGGCGCGGCGTTTCCCGTTCACCGGCAAATTCCTGGTGTTTTCCGGCTTTACCCTGCTGGTCCTACTAAGTACGCCGCTGGTGGCCAATTTTAATGCTGGTCTGCTGGAAGGGGATCGCGCCCTGACATCAAAGGATCTTCACTATCTGAACGCGCAGGCCATCGTGATCCTGGCGGGCGGACGCAATATCGATGCCCCGGAATACGGCGGTCAGGACACCCTGTCGAAGGCAACCCTGGAGCGGGTCCGTTATGGCGCCTGGCTGCAGCGTCAGTTGCATCTGCCGCTGCTGGTCACCGGCGGCACGGTGTTCGCCAGCGAGCATTCGGGCGAAGCGCAACTCATGCGTGACACACTGCAAAAGGATTACGGTGTACCGGTGCGCTGGGTGGAAAGTGAATCCCGCAATACCTGGGAAAACGCCCGCCTGTCCGCAGCCATTCTGAAACCGGCTGGTGTGCAGCGCATTTATCTGGTCACCACCGCGTTCCATATGCCGCGCGCTCGTATGGCCTTCGAGGCCAATGGGCTGGAAGTTATCCCGGCACCCACCGGCTTTATGGGCCAGCGGGGGGATGCCCCTCTACTGATGGAGTTTCTGCCCAGCATCGAGGCCTTGCGTAACAACTATTTTGTGCTGCACGAACTCCTGGGTATCGCCTGGTACAAGCTACGCTATTGATCTAGTCCGGCACCACACTCAGGTCAGCGCCAGGCGTTCCATCAGATAACACAGACAGTCTTGCCGGATCACATCCAGATCCAGGGTCAGCATGGACGGCATTACCGGTACTCGCGTCTGGACCCAGCGATCATTAATCTCGAAATAGCGCTGACTGGCTTCCCGACCCTGTTCGTCGCGTACGTCAAAGGGCATGAAATCTGCCTCCCGCACCTGGCCAAAGGCCGTCCCGGCCGGCAGCTCATTGAAATTGAGCCGATCAATATCCGGCAGCAGGCACAGATCGCCACCCTGTTCACCAAAGCCGAATTCGAGCTGCAGCGGGATCTTGACGGTGGCCACCGTGTGAAACAGATCCAGCTCCTTTGCCGCCACCGGGTGGTCCGGAAAATGATCCAGATGCAGACAGGCATCGATGAATTCCAGCACATGTAACATACCTTGCGGCACACCCGGCTGACCGCATTCGATGGTCACCGCGGGACAAAACTGCGCCATCGCCATGGACATCACCGTATCCGGCTTGATGAAATACACAACGGTACGGCTGAACAGGCTGGCCAGGTGCAAATAATCAGGTTCCAGCCGGTTGACGCAGGCGTAGTGAGGATTCTTGCCGGTGTTGTTGTGCACATCCACCGCGGCAAACAGGTCCAGCCGCGCCAGTTCCCCCAACAGGTGCTGCGCCATACGATGCTCGGGCGTGGCCTCGTCGGCTGTCCAGATCCGGTTGTAGTCCGGTTGGCCAGGCAGGTGCCGTTGCGCGTGACGCGCCGCCTCAACATTGCCGATGAACAGGCACATGGCACGGGGCAGACCGCGACGTTGATACTTGCGAAGCAGTTCCCGGACAGCATCCCAGCCGGTTGTTTCATTGCCGTGTAGCAACACGGAAACAAACAGGGCTTCCGGGTGCAGGCCTGGCAAATGGATCAGGCTCGGCCCCGGCAATATTTCATGCAGGTGACGTGCATCACAGTCCAGCAGACCGTCCGGTAATTGGTCATAAATTGTCAGCATGTCGTGTTCTGCTATACGGTCCATTCGTGTACCGGTTCACCTTTCTCCTGACGTTCCACATAGGCGGCGGTCAGAGCCGCCATGTCACGGCCATGCCTGGCTACCCAGGCCCGCTGCCAGTGCGCACCATTCTGGCCGGTCTGCAGACGCCCGGCAATGACTGCCAACCAGGTGTGTCGTTCATCGACACCGATCCCCAGTCTCGCCAGACCGTTCTCTGCCAGGGGTAACAGGGTTTCTGTCAACAGTTCCCGCATTGGGCGTTGCCCACCATTCAGCCAGTGCTGACTGGCACGCAGGCCGAGCCGGGCGGCGGTATAGAAATTGTCTCGCACCTTGTCGAACCTCAGTTCGGTTTCCGGCGGGGTTTCCAGCTCGATCAACGACATGACCACACCATAATAGAATGCGGCATTGGCGAGGTTATCGATGTGCGTCGGGCCGGCCGGCACCACCCGATGTTCAATGCGTAAATGGGGATGGCCCG
Source organism: Pseudomonadota bacterium (assembly GCA_022340685.1). Classification (GTDB taxonomy): domain Bacteria; phylum Pseudomonadota; class Gammaproteobacteria; order UBA6429; family Thiohalophilaceae; genus JAJDNN01. The sequence continues at coordinate 3,893 of JAJDNN010000049.1, read as the reverse complement.
CCTCATCGAAGCCGAGGAGGGGCCGGTTCCAGCGCCAGATGGTGCCGTTGTGCAGACGTAAATGGCGTAGCTGGGCATTTTCCTCCCCGAAATCGACCGGCAGCAGAACCGGATAATGTTCCAGGTTTTCCTGAAACAGCTCCAGCAGGGATTGGCGCGCATAACCTGTTCCAAACGTAACCCGCCGGATCGGCCCAAACATCGCGCCATCGTAACCACCGACTGCCACCGCCTGCTCGAACAGGGGGATGCGCGTTTCATCCCACAGATCCTTGCCGAACAGATATGGTGAATTGGCCGACAGCGCCACCATCGGACCCGACAGGATCTGGCTCGCGTTGTAGGCCCGTACCGCCTGCTGCTGGTTCAGTTGCAGATGGATCTGGAACGAGGTGGCGGCGGACTCCAGCATCACATCCTGGTGGGTGACCCGCAGATGCTCCTCACCATTAATATCGAACAGCAACGGCTTGCCCTGGCGCATCCGAACCACTTCCCGGTTGAGGGCACGATAACGCTCCATTTTTGACATGTTGATTAGCTGCAGGTCATCGTTCTGCACCGTGGGCAGGATCCCGATCATGGCCAGGTGACAGCCCAGGGTGCTGGCCGTCGTCTGACAATGCCGCCATGTCTGCAGCAGTTCATCGTACATGCGGGAAAATGCCTGACCCGTCAGGATCTGCGGGGTGCTGTTGACTTCAAAATTGAAGCTGGCCAGTTCCGGGCTGGCGAGCGGATCGTTTAGCAATTCCAGAAAACGATCATTGACCGGCGCGGGATGATGCTGTGAATCGATGAGCCAGGCCTCAAGTTCAAAGCCCGCCACCGGGTGGACATCCGCCAGGCGGGATTCCTCGAACCACCCCGCCAGCGTGACTGTTTCCTGCTTCAGTCGCAGCAAAAAGCGCTGATAATCCGCCGCACAAAACTGGCTGCTGTTGATTTCCTCACCCATCGTGGTGCCGCCCCGCGTCGGCCTTGTGTCGCAACAGTTGGTCCAGTGCCGCCAGACGAGCCGGCGTGCCGATGTCGTACCAGGCTCCGTCATACTGTTCGCCTGTGACCTGCCCCGCTTGCATCGCTGCGCGGAGCAGCGGTGCCAGGGGCCGCACGCCTGGTGCCAGGTCCTGGAACAGGGCGGGCCGATAGACGCCAATGCCGCTGTAGGTCAGGCGGGGGTCACCCTCTGCATACAGGCATCCCGCGTGCAAATGAAAATCGCCGTGCGGATGCTGGTCCGGATTGTCGACCATCACCAAATGGGCAAGCCCGTCCGGCTGCCGGGGCAACCGTTGCAACGGGTAATCGGTCCAGATATCGCTGTTGATGACGATGAAGGGATCCTCTCCCAGCAACGGCAGGGCCTGGATAATACCGCCAGCCGTTTCCAACGCCCGTGGTACTTCGGGCGAATAGCGGATCCGCAGGCCATAACCACGGCCGTCACCGAGACGTGCTTCGATTGCGTCACCCAGCCAGGCATGATTGATCACCACCTCCCGGATACCCGCCTCTCGCAGAGCATTGAGATGATACTCAACCAAGGACTGACCACCCACCTCGAGCAGGGGCTTGGGCGTCGTGTCGGTCAGGGGCCGCATCCGTTCCCCGCGACCGGCTGCCAGAAGCATGGCTTTCATAATGACCGGGACGCGAACATCACTTCATATTCACCAAGCAGCCTGATGAAATCCTGCAACTCCGGATAACCCTGCCCCACGTCCAGAACATACGCCAGCGTGCGTGGAATATCCGCCAGATAGCCCGGCTTTCCATCACGGTAGTTCAGGCGGGCGAAGATACCGCTGGCCTTGAGGTGACGCTGAATCCCCATCAGGTCAAACCAGCGCTGAAACTCGGCCAGGCTGACACCGTCGATAATCTGTCTGTCGAGCAGCTGTCGATGATAGTCCTGCAACCAGTGTTGCACCTGTTGTTGCGGCCAGGCGATATAGCAATCGCGTAACAAGGAAACGAGATCATAGCTGACCGGCCCCATCACAGCATCCTGAAAATCGAGAATGCCGGGATTGGGATCGCTCACCATCAGATTGCGGGAATGGTAATCGCGATGCACGATCACGCGCGGCTGTTGCAGGGCCGACTCGGATAAAAAGTGAAACACCTGATCGATGATGGCCTGCTGGTCGGGAGTCAGGGCGAGGCCAAGATGCCGGCCCAGGTACCACTCCCGAAACAGTTCCATTTCACGCCATAGCAGGTCTTGATCATAGGCTGGCAATGGCGCAGGGCCATACGCTTGCAAACGCAGCAGTGCCTGCATGGCATCACCATACAAGGCGCCGACAGACCGGCCATTCAGTTCGTCCAGATACATCCGCTCCCCGAGGTCGGTTAGTAACAGGAAACCCTGCTCCAGATCCTCGACCAGAACTTCAGGGACATGCAGGCCGATGTCGGACAACAGGGCGGAAATCTGCACAAAGGGATGGCAATCTTCCTGTGCGGGTGGCGCATCCATCACAATCCGGCTCTGCCCGTCAAAGCGGATCCGGAAATAACGCCGGAAACTGGCATCGGCCGACGCAGGCGTAATATCACAGTCCGCAATGCCGGCTACCTCGGGCAGCCAAAGCTGCAATCTCTCAAATCGTTTATCCAACGTACGCCGCTGCCTCCCCATGAATCAACAGCATTATACATCCCCGTGACCCGCAAGCAGCCTGACCTGCGCCATGTATAATGCTTTCACACCTGTACAAATAATCAGAAAAATAACCACCAACCATGCCCACTGCGCGCATCGTCCCTTCCCTGATTGCTGTCTTGCTGATTGGCAGCGGAAAAGGTGTGATCGCCCAGGAAGCGGCGGTCCGGCCCCCGCTTTGGTCTACCAACAACGATTTATGCGATGCCGCCCTGTTTCCGCCTATCCCCGTGGTACCCGACAGTGGCGATGATCAGGTTTACATTCAGGCCGATCAGGCCACCCTGGTGCATGAGGCAGCCTCTGAGTTCAGCGGCGCGGTAATCCTGCGCCGCCGTAACCTGCAACTGGAAGCGGATCATGCCCGTTACGAAGCTACCCGCGGATTGCTCGATGCCGAAGGAAACATCCGCCTGCTCGGCCCTGGCCTGCTGATATTCGGTTCGGAGATTCATGCGAATCTGCAGCAGGATACGGCAACGGTCAGCAACGCTGCCTACTTCACCACGGAACACGCCAACGGCAAGGCGGACAAACTGGAGATGCGCAACAAGGATGTGATGGGACTGGAATCAGCTACCTATACCACCTGCGATCCCAAGGACCCGACCTGGCTGCTGAGCGCCAGCACCATTACCCTCGACCAGGCCTCTCAGCAGGGTACCGCCAGTTCGGTCGTGATGAGGGTGCAGGATATACCCGTGTTCTATTTACCGTATATCCGCTTTCCCATCGGTGACGAACGGCTCACCGGCTTTCTATTCCCCAGCTTTGGCAACTCGGACAATCTTGGTGCCCAGCTGAAGGTCCCGTTCTACTGGAACATTGCACCCAATTATGACGCCACCTTTACGCCCTGGTTCATGAGCCAGCGTGGCAACATGCTGGAGACCGAGTTTCGCTATCTGCACAGCATCAATAACGGCATGATGAATTTTGATTACCTGAACCGGGACAAGGTAACCGACGAACAGCGTTACGCCGCCCGCTGGCAGCATACTGGTAATCCCTGGACTGGCTGGAGCACCCTGATTGATTACGGCAAGGTCAGTGACACCCAGTGGTTCGATGATTTTGGCAACAGCCTCAACGCCACCAGCACCACCAATCTGCTCCAACAAGGCAAGGTCAGCTATGGCACCGTAAACTGGGATTTCACGACCAATGTCCAGGCTTACCAGACCATCAATGGCACTGCCAGTTATGAACGCCTGCCGCAACT
>JAJDNN010000047.1 GCA_022340685.1 Pseudomonadota bacterium | reverse complement strand
GAACCAATCAGCAGGGCTGCATCAAGTTGCTCCAGGTCAGCCACGGACTGACCGAGCACGGGGGCAACCGGCGCGATGTCCTGATCACTAAAGTCCTGCTGGCGCAGGCGGTGATCGACGTTGTTGCTGCCGATGCCCCGTAACAGTTTCTGCAACAAATAGTGTTCTTCCAGGCTGGCGCTGGGGGAGATGAGCGCCCCGATCTGATCGGCGCCTTTTTGCGCCTGGACGGTCTTCAGACCTTCCAGCGCATAACCCAGCGCGGTTTCCCATTCCACTTCTTTCCAGTCATCACCCTGCTTGATCATGGGCCGGGTAAGGCGGTCATCGTGGTACATCCCGGTGTAACTGAAACGATCCCGATCCGAGAGCCAGACTTCGTTAAGGGCATCGTTTTCGCTCGGCACAACCCGCATGACAATATCGCGCCGGGTATCCAGGTACAGATTCGAACCGACGCAGTCATGGGCGGCCACTGACGATTTACGGATCAACTCCCAGGGGCGACTGGTGTAACGGAATGGCCGCGATGTCAGCGCACCGACCGGACACAGGTCGATCATGTTGCCCGACATTTCGGAATTCACCGATCCTTCGATATACAGACCAATACGGGTATGTTCGCCGCGTCCGGTCGCACCCAGTTCCATTACACCGGCGATTTCCTGACCAAAACGCACACACCGGGTGCAATGAATGCAACGCGTCATTTCAGTAGAGATCAGTGGCCCAATGTATTTGTCCGCTACAACGCGTTTGCCTTCTGCATAACGCGACACATCCTCACCATAGCCCATGGCCAGGTCCTGTAATTCACATTCCCCGCCCTGATCACAGATGGGGCAGTCCAGCGGATGGTTGATGAGCAAAAATTCCATTACGCTTTTCTGTGCCTCAATCGCTCTGGCGGAACGGGTAAAGATCCGCATCCCGTCCATAACCGGCGTGGCACAGGCAGGCAGGGGCTTGGGTGCTTTTTCCACGTCGACCAGGCACATGCGGCAATTGGCCGCAATAGAGAGTTTCTTGTGATAACAGAATCTAGGAATGGTAATGCCCGCGGCATCAGCCGCCTCGATCACCATGCTGCCTTCGCGCACTTCAAGAGGCTGGCCATTGATTTCGATGTTTACCATATTCACTCTCGATAACCCTTCAGGCACGCGGCCCTGTCATGCACTTGCCGTGTTCAATGTGGTACTCGAATTCATCACGATAGTGCTGCAGGAAACTCTGCACTGGCATGGCCGCAGCATCACCCAGCGCACAGATGGTGCGACCCGCAATCCGGCTCGCCACATCATCGAGCAGATCCAGATCCTCCGGCCGGCCTTGTGCATGCTCGATGCGGTGCAGCACGCGTGCCAGCCAGCCGGTCCCTTCGCGGCAGGGTGTGCACTGGCCACAGGATTCTTCGTAATAAAAATGCGCCAAGCGCGCCAGCGCATTGACCATGCAGGTTGTCTCATCCATCACGATCACCGAACCGGCGCCCAGCATGCTGCCAGCCTTGGCCAGTGAATCGTAATCCATATCGGTTTCCATAATGATCTCGGCCGGCAACACCGGCACCGAGGAACCACCGGGGATGACAGCCTTGAGCTGGTGTCCGTTACGCACGCCACCGGCCATTTCCAGCAGCTCGGCAAATGGCGTGCCCAGCGGAATTTCAAAATTGCCGGGCTTGTTGACATGACCAGAGACACAGAACAGCTTGGTACCGCCATTGTTGGGTCGGCCCATATCGAGAAACCACTGGCCCCCGTTCTGCAGAATCACCGGTACCGAGGCCAGTGTTTCAGTGTTGTTAATCGTGGTCGGCTTGCCATACAAGCCGAAGCCGGCCGGGAACGGTGGCTTGAACCGGGGCTGCCCTTTCTTGCCTTCGATGGACTCGAGCAGGGCGGTCTCTTCCCCGCAGATATAGGCACCGGCGCCCAGGTGGCTGTGCAGTTCGAAATCAAAGCCACTACCCTGTATGTTCTGTCCCAACAGGCCCGCCTGTCGTGCCTCTTCCAGTGCCGCCTCGAAACGTTCGTAGGGCTCCCAGAACTCGCCGCGGATATAGTTATACCCGGCCGAGGCACCAATGCAGTACCCGGCGATGATCATCCCTTCGATCAACTGGTGAGGGTTATACCGCAGGATGTCACGATCCTTGCAGGTGCCGGGTTCGCCTTCATCCGAGTTGCACACGATGTACTTCTGCCCCGGCGCACTGCGTGGCATGAAACTCCATTTCAGGCCGGTCGGGAAACCGGCCCCGCCGCGCCCGCGCAGGGCGGAAACCTTCAGCTCCTCGATCAGTGTTTCCGCCGGAGTCTGCTCGGCCAGGATCTTTTTCAATACCGCATAACCACCCACGCTGAGATAACTCTCCAGCGTCCAGGGCTGTTCCAGATGCAGAGTACGAAAGCAGACTTCATTCGCCATGCTTCATGTCCCCACAAGTGTCATTGTTTGATGTGCGCATGCTGGTAGGAAATACATTCAATCCAGGTTGTCCAGAATCTTGTCAATCTTCTCTGGCGTCAGGTTGCCATAATACGTGTCACCAATCTGGAACATAGGTGCTTCAACACAGGCGCCAAGGCATTCCACTTCCTTCAGGGTGAAACGACCATCGGTTGTCGTTCCACCCAGCCCTATCCCAAGTCGATTCGACAGATGCGCGACGATGTTATCGGAACCGCATAACATGCAGGAGATATTGGTGCAGACACAGATCTTGTGTTTACCAACTGGCTGCCTTTCATACATTGAGTAGAAGGTAGCCACTTCATAGACGGCTATCGGCGGCATATCCAGAAATTCTGCGACGGCATCCATCAGCTCGTTCGTAACAAACCCTTTATTCTGATCTTGCACGATACGCAACGCCGCCATCACGGCAGATGACTTACGGTCATCCGGATACTTTTTAATCCAGTGATCGATTTCGGCACGGGATTCTTCAGAAATCAGATCCATGACATCTGTCTGTCGGGTATCTTTTGCCGTCATCGATCAATTTCTCCGAATACGATGTCCATCGTCCCGATAATTGCAACCACATCGGCCAGCATATGGCCCTTGGCCATTTCATCCATCGCTGCCAGATGTGCAAACCCCGGCGCACGGATTTTCAGCCGGTATGGTTTATTGGCACCATCCGAAATCAGATAGATACCAAATTCGCCCTTGGGATGTTCTATCGCCGTGTATACCTCACCTTCCGGTACGGTATAGCCTTCGGTAAATAACTTGAAGTGGTGAATCAGCGCTTCCATGTCGTCTTTCATTTCTTCGCGCGGTGGTGGCGCCAGCTTGTAATCTTCCAGCATCACGGGCCCGGGATTGTTACGTAGCCAGTCGATACATTGGCGGATTATCCGATTGGACTGGCGCATCTCTTCAACACGCACCAGATAGCGATCATAACAATCACCGTTGACACCCACCGGGATGTCGAAATCCATCCGGTCATAAACTTCGTAGGGCTGCTTCTTGCGCAGATCCCACTCAATGCCTGAACCTCGCAGCATGGGACCAGAAAATCCCAGCTGCATGGCCCGCTCCGGAGTCACAATACCGATACTGACAGTGCGTTGTTTCCAGATTCGATTATCCGTCAGGAGGGTTTCATATTCATCTACGTAGGCAGGAAACCGGTTGGTAAAATCTTCAATAAAGTCGAGCAGGTTGCCACTGCGGTTTTCGTTGAGCCGCTTGACGTCAGCGTCATCCTTGTAACGGGATTTTTGATATTGGGGCATACGATCCGGTAGATCACGGTACACTCCACCCGGCCGGTAATACGCCGCATGCATACGTGCGCCGGAAACAGCCTCATACATATCCATTAAATCTTCGCGTTCGCGGAAGCAGTACAGGAACACTGTCATAGCGCCAACATCGAGCGCATGCGTACCCAACCACATCAGGTGATTCAGAATGCGGGTGATTTCATCGAACATGACCCTTATATACTGGGCGCGCAATGGTGCGGTGATACCGAGCATTTTTTCCAATGCCAGCACATAGCCATGCTCGTTACACATCATAGACACGTAATCAAGACGGTCCATGTAGGGAATTGTCTGGTTAAACGGTTTGTATTCCGCCAGTTTTTCTGTCGCACGATGTAACAGGCCAACGTGCGGATCGGCACGCTGCACTACTTCGCCATCCATTTCCAATACCAGGCGGAGTACCCCATGGGCTGCCGGATGCTGGGGCCCAAAATTCACCGTGTAATTGCGAATTTCAGGCATCACTATTTTCCTCTTCAATATCAGGCGCGATATACCGGTTGTCATCCCGGATCACCCGCATCTGATTGACACGTGGCTCAATACTCACCGGCTGGTAGATAACACGTCGCTTCTCAGGGTCATAGCGCATTTCCACATTACCGGACAGGGGAAAGTCTTTGCGGAATGGATGGCCGATAAAACCGTAGTCAGTCAGAAGGCGTCGCAGGTCAGGATGTCCATCGAAGAGAATGCCATACAGATCGAAAGCTTCACGCTCGAACCAGTTGGCCGAACTCCAGATTTCGATGACCGAATCGACAATTGGCGGCTCACCATCTGTGAACACCTTGAGACGAATACGGTGATTGTTACTAATCGAGAGCAGCTGATAGGCCACTGCGTACTGCGGCCCCTGCCAGGCACCTTCTCCAAACTGACTGTAGTCGACGCCGCACAGATCAATCAGTTCTTCACAGGCAAAATTTTTGTCATCACGCAGAGCGCACGCCACTTCCCGCAGGTTGTCCTTGCCAACAGTAATGGTGAGTTCCTGAAATGCAACATCGGCTGATTCAATCAGGTTGCCGAGTTGCTCACGTACCCGTTCAGAAAGATGTGAATAATAATCGGACATCATGATAAATCAGCTTAACGGGCAATGGTGTTGGTGCGGCGGATCTTGTTCTGCAATTGCAGAATGCCGTACAACAGGGCTTCGGCCGTGGGTGGACAACCTGGCACGTAGATATCGACCGGCACAATGCGATCACAGCCGCGTACAACCGAATAGGAATAATGGTAATAACCGCCGCCATTGGCACAGGATCCCATCGAGATGACCCAGCGCGGTTCCGCCATCTGGTCATAGACCTTGCGCAAGGCCGGCGCCATCTTGTTAACCAGGGTGCCGGCCACGATCATGACATCTGACTGGCGCGGGCTGGGCCGGAAGATAATTCCCATCCGGTCCATGTCATACCGTGCCGCAGCCGCATGCATCATCTCCACCGCGCAGCAGGCCAGTCCGAACGTCATGGGCCACAGGGAGCCGGTCCGCGCCCAGTTGATGAGTTTGTCGGCGGAAGTTGTCATCATTCCTTCCTTGAAAACGCCTTCTATTCCCATTCCAGCGCTCCCTTTTTCCACTCATAGATGAATCCAACCACCAGTACCCCCAGAAACAGACTCATTGCGATGTAGCCAAACCAGCCGATGGTTTCCAGAACCACCGCCCAGGGAAACAAAAAGGCAATTTCCAGATCAAAAATGATAAACAGGATCGCTACCAGGTAATACCTGACATCGAACTTCATACGCGAATCTTCGAATGCCTCAAATCCGCATTCATAGGGAGACAGCTTTTCGCTGTCAGGACGATTCGGCGCAAGAATGAAGCCCAGCATAACCATCACACCGCCGACCAAGAGGCCGACGAAAATAAAGACTAAAACCGGCAGGTAATTTTCGAGCATCTGATTTCCTCACCCCGGACAGGCGCAGTGGGAAAGCGGTTCCCCTGCCCTCTTGTATTATTGTGATCCCGTGCACACAGCACAGGATGGGTCAGTCTAGGCTAGCGTCTAATATGCGTCAAGTTTGCAACTGGCAATATTTTTTATATAAATCAGTAGCTTATACCTTTTTTGGGGCGTATAAAAAATTTCGCTGCAACTGATTAAATGAATTTAGGACAAACGTAGTGGAAAGATGGTGTCGACCCGGATTGCGCCGGGTTAGTTACTTGCCTCACCGGCTGCCGAAGGTCGAACCCGGTTTATCCTGAAGATATGCCCTAAAAGAAAAACCGGGACGATACCCGGTTTTTTCAACGTGTGGTGCCGAAGGCCGGACTCGAACCGGCACGGCTTGCGCCACTACCCCCTCAAGATAGCGTGTCTACCAATTCCACCACTTCGGCTTGATGTTTTAAGCGGATCAGTCTGCTGCCGGAATATCACTCGTCGGTGCCGTTTTCTGGTTCGGTGCGAGTGTTGCCGGCTTGTCTGATCCCGTCTTGCTGACTGCCGCTGGCGCCGCCGTTCCCTGACCGGATTGGGCTGCAGTTTGATCGGCGGCGGGGATTTCGGACTGATTCGTTTCTGCCCCGCTGACCGGGACTTCAGGTATGTCCGATACCGGTGCAGGTTCAGGTGCAGCCTGCTCCTGTTTGATTTGTTCCACAATACTGCTCGGCTTCGAGGTCTGCGTGGCCAGGTAGGCCAGCGACAGACTGGTAATAAAGAACAGGGTTGCCAGAATGCCGGTGGTGCGGGTCAGAAAGGATGAAGATCCCCGCGCCCCAAATACCGTGCCGGATGCACCGCTACCGAAGGCTGCACCGGCATCGGCGCCCTTACCCTGCTGCAACAGAATCAGACCGACCAGCGATACCGCAATCAGTACGTGAATAACCAGAATAACGTTGTGTATCATGCTTTGTTTACCTGTGACCGACGGAGTTAGCCGGCGGCTCGACAAATACTAAGAAAATCCTCGGCCTTGAGCGAGGCACCACCAATCAGACCACCATCTATATCTTCCATGGCCAACAGCTCGGCGGCGTTGCCCGCATTCATACTGCCGCCGTACTGGAGACGAATATTGTCAGACACATGGGCATCTTTTTCTGCTATCAGTCTGCGTATAAAAGCGTGTACTTCCTGGGCCTGTTCCGGTGTAGCAGTCATACCGGTACCAATTGCCCACACTGGCTCATAAGCAATTACCCCTTCACCAAGAACACTCGCACCGAGGGTATTCATTACCGCATTGATCTGCCGTGCTACTACATCTTCGGTCACGCCCTTTTCCCTTTCTTCCAGGGTTTCACCAACACACAAAATTGGTGTCAGCCCTGACCTGTGGGCGACGGCATATTTCTTGGTGACGAGATTGTCGTCTTCACCATACAGGGAACGCCGTTCGGAATGACCCACGATGACATACTTGCAGTCAAAATCGAGCAACATCGATGCGGCGATTTCACCGGTAAAGGCACCTTTTTCCTCATGACTGAGGTTTTGAGCACCCCAGAAAATCGGTGTCCCGGAGAGTTGGGCCCGTACTTCAGCGAGATAGACAAACGGGGCACATACGGCTACTTCCGCGGTTTTTACTTCGTCAATACCCGCCATGAGTCCGTCCAGTAGTTCTTTGGTACTGGCGCGGCTGCCATTCATTTTCCAATTACCGGCTATTATTGGTTGGCGCATGAGACTCCTCGAGATTGTCGCGTT
>JAJDNN010000032.1 GCA_022340685.1 Pseudomonadota bacterium | reverse complement strand
GCGTGTGGCTGTTACACTTGCAGTAACTACAGTCGCGCCTATTTGCGTCATCTGGACCGGACCGGCGAGATCCTTGGCCTGCGGCTGAACACGATCCACAACCTTTATTATTATCAACAGCTTATGCGAGACCTGCAGGTGTCCATTGTGTCCGGGGAATTAAACGAGTTTGTGGCAGAATTTTATGCCAGGCGCACCCAGACCGTGCCGGCTGTGTCATAATACGGCCGCCCGAATTGGCGGGATCTTCCACTCCAAACAGAAAAAGGTAAGTCAATGAGCTTTCTGATTTCCGATGCATATGCCGAAGCAGCGCCTGCCGCCCAGCAGAGCGATCCGATTACGTCGCTGATTTTCTTTGGCGGCTTTATCCTGATTTTCTACTTTATCCTGATTCGGCCCCAGCAGAAGCGGGCCAAGGAACACCGCAACCTGGTGGCTGCGCTGTCCAAGGGTGACGAGGTGGTCACCAACGGTGGCTTGCTTGGCAAGATCACCGATGTGAGTGAAGAATATCTCAGCGTGGAACTGGCCGATAATGTGATCGTACGGGTGCAGAAACAGGCCGTCGCCAGCGTCTTGCCGAAGGGCAGTCTAAAGGCCGCCGGGAAGGAAAAATAAATACGACGGGCAGCAGGATAAGTGGCACATTGACCCCGTGTCACCAAAAATGCCTGCGCCTGTGCTGTGGATACCCTGCATTGTGGAATGTCCCCTTGAAAATCGGACTGTGATACCAGCCAAAGGCTGATTTTGACCTCTATTTAAAGAGTAACTTCGGAATGTTGAATCGTTACCCCCTCTGGAAATATCTGTTGCTTGCCGTTGTGCTACTGGTGGGCGTCATATATGCATTACCCAATATCTATGGTTCCGATCCGGCCATCCAGATTTCGGGAACGCGCACCACCCAGGTCGATATGGGCACACTGTCGCAGGTAAACAGCCTGTTGCAAAGTAACCAGGTACCCGTACGGGATATTGAACTTGACGCGACCGGCATGATGATTCGTTTCAATAATGTAGAGGACCAATTGAAAAGCACGGACCTGATCCGTTCGGTGCTGGGGGAAGACTATACCGTGGCTCTTAACCTGGCGAGCGCGGCGCCGCCCTGGCTGGCGGGCTTAAATGCCCGGCCCATGTACCTCGGCCTGGACTTACGCGGCGGTCTGTATTTTCTGCTGGAGGTGGATACCGAGACGGTGATGCGCCAGGCTTATGAGCGCTATGTCAATGATCTGCGTGGCCTGTTACGAGAAAAAAAAATCCGCTACCTGAGTATCATCCAGCAAGGCGAGTCTATCGTGCTCAAGTTTCGCAAGGCGGAAGTACGCGATCAGGCGGTTGGCGCCATTCGCAGCGGGTATCGGGAACTGGTATTGAGGGAGGATGATAGCGACGGCGCCTTCCTGATCCAGGCACAGTTGAACGAAGTGACGGTGGGGGAACTCAAGAAAGGGGCCTTGCAGCAAAATGTGACCACCTTGCGCAATCGCGTAAATGAACTGGGCGTGGCAGAGCCGGTGATCCAACAACAGGGTGACAGTCGAATCGTGGTGCAATTGCCGGGCATCCAGGATAGTGCCCAGGCCAAGCGTATTCTAAGCGCCACCGCCACTCTGGAATTTCGTCTGGTGGACGTGGAGCATAGCCTGCAGGACGCGCTGGCCGGCAAGTTGCCACCGGGTTCGCGGCTGTACAAGGAGCGTAATGGCAAACCGGTGTTGTTGAAGAAGCGGGTCATTATTACCGGCGATCGAATTACCGGTGCAAGTTCCGGATTCGATCAGCAAAGCGGTGGGCCGGCAGTTTTCATCAATCTGGATGGTGCCGGGGCGCGGGCAATGGCCGAGACCACCAAAAAGAATATCAAGAAGCCGATGGCCGTGGTGTATATCGAACACAAGAACGAGGCCCGGGAAGTCAACGGTAAAACAGTGAATACCACCCGCAAGGTGGAAGAAGTGATCAATGTCGCTACGATCCAGTCGGTGTTCAGCAAACGGTTCCAGATCACCGGTCTAGAAGTCCAGGAGTCCCGGGAACTGGCGTTGTTACTGCGTGCGGGTGCCCTGGCCGCGCCGATCCGGATCATCGAGGAACGTACCATCGGCCCGAGCCTGGGTCAGGACAACATCGACAAGGGAACCCTTTCAGTTATTGTCGGAATGCTGTTCGTGGTGGTATTCATGTTGATCTGGTATCGCGGTTTCGGCCTGGTGGCCGACGTTGCACTGCTGGTTAACCTGGTGCTAATCGTCGCGGTGCTGTCCATGTTGCAGGCGACACTAACCCTGCCGGGTATCGCCGGGATTGTATTGACCGTCGGTATGGCGGTGGATGCCAACGTGTTGATCTTCGAACGTATCCGGGAGGAATTGCGTAGTGGCAATACACCTCAATCGAGTATCAACGCCGGTTACGAAAAGGCCCTGTCCACCATTGCCGATGCCAACATAACCACCCTGATTGCTGCGGTAGTGCTGTACATCCTTGGCACCGGGCCCATCAAGGGATTTGCCATCACCCTGTCCATCGGCATTCTGACCTCCATGTTTACGGCCATCATGGGGACCCGCTCCATCATCAATTTGTTCGTTGCAGGCCGTAAAATCAAGACCTTGTCCATATAATCGGGTAAAGACCAGCTATGCAGATTTTTAAGCAAACTACGAAGATCGATTTTATGGGCAAGCGCAAGCTTGCCATGATGTTTTCCCTCGCCCTGGTCATCATTTCCATTGGCGCTCTGGTCACACGCGGACTTAATTTCGGTCTTGATTTTACAGGTGGCACACTGATCGAGGTGGCCTATGCACAACCGGTGGATTTGCATCAGGTGCGTGGTACGCTCGATAAGGCCGGCTTGAAAGATGTGGTCGTGCAGCACTTTGGTACCTCAAAGGATGTGCTGGTGCGTCTGGCCCCTCAGGCCCCTCAGGCAGAGGGCAGCATTAGCGAATCACTCGGCGACCGGGTCCTCCGGATTCTCAGGGCGAATGCCCCGGACGGGAATGTAAAAATGCGGCGGCAGGAATTTGTGGGTCCGCAAGTCGGTAGTGAACTGCGGGACGACGGCGGACTGGCAATGATTATTGCGTTGGGCGCCATTCTGATTTATGTCATGGTCCGATTTGAATATCGTCTGGCATTGGGTGCAATCACGGCCCTGGTGCATGACGTCACCATAACCCTGGGTGCGTTTGCCATGTTTCAGTGGGAATTCGATCTGACCGTGTTGGCGGCAGTGCTTGCGGTGATTGGTTACTCCCTCAATGACACGATCGTGGTATACGATCGGATCCGGGAAAACTTTCGCCGTCTGCGTAAGGACGGCCCCATCAGTATTATCAATATTTCTCTCAACCAGACCCTGTCGCGCACTATCATGACCTCACTGACAACCTTGCTGGTTGTCGTGGCCATGCTCTTCCTTGGCGGGGAGATGATTCACTCTTTCTCTCTGGCTTTACTAATCGGTATCGGTGTGGGGACTTATTCTTCTATTTATGTGGCCAGTAGTGCCGCGCTGGTGCTCAAGATCGATCGTGCCAGCCTGATGCCGGTACAGAAGGAAGGGGCTGAAAATCCGCGCATCGAAGGCTAGCCAAGCTCCCTCGGTAGGCAGTAAAAAAGCCCGCAACAGCGGGCTTTTTTGCGGGATATTGTGTGTTCAGACTCAGTGATGAAATTTTTTGACCTCGTCCAGCGGGTCAGAGTCATCCGGCGCAGGTTTGACCAGGTTGCATAGACTGCTGCTGTTTGGCTGACAGTTCGTGTTTTCCTCGTCGACGCCCTTGATGACGTTGGCGGACCAGACGGCGGCAATGCCCCACAATGTGAAGCCCAGTCCCAGCGTGCCCAGACTCAGGCCATCGACACCGGTCGGGCCGCCGAAGAAGGCATAGACGAGACTAACGATGCCGGTGATCCAGAACACGCCGATGGGCGCCGCGCAGCATGCAGCGCAGCCATAACGGCAGACGGCCACCGGGGGTGCCAAAATGGCCAGTAGTTTCCGCTTCACACGCTTCTCCTTACTGCTGTTGTTTCGAAAATACCCTGGATTGTTGTCTAGTTATCACGATCGCTCGGTGGGGGTCAAATCCTGAATGCGAAGATCTGTTGCGGGCGTCATAGCCGGAACCGTATCAAGTCTTGAGTGCAGCCGGGACAAACGGCTGGATTTTCTGCAACATCGCCTTGAAGACGCGCGGATTGCCGGTTACTACATGACCGGTTTCCAGGTGGTCCGGCTTGCCAGTCAGGCCGCTGACCAGACCGCCCGCTTCCTCAATGAGCAACACCCCGGCAGCGATGTCCCACAAGTGCAAATCCAGTTCCCAGAAACCATCCAGCCGGCCGGCGGCCACATAGGCCAGATCAAGGGCGGCGGAACCGGCCCGGCGGATACCGGCACTGCCGGGAATGAGTGCTTTCATCATATCGAAGTAGGCGTCCATCCACTCGATCTGGGAATCGCGGAATGGGATCCCGGTACCAAGCAGGGCGCCTTCCAATCCCCGCCGGTCACGCACCCGCATGCGGCGACCGTTGAGGCTGGCGCCTCCGCCACGGCTGGCGGTAAACAGCTCATCGCGCATGGGATCGTAGACGACGGCCTGATCCAGCCGACCTTTGTGGCGCAGCGCGATGGAGACCGCAAACTGGGGAAAGCCGTACAGGAAGTTGGTGGTACCATCGAGCGGATCGATGATCCATTCATATTCATTGCCCTGATGCTGGCCGGATTCCTCAGCCAGAATGGCGTGATCGGGATAGGCCTTGTGGAGGGTATCGATAATGGCCTGCTCGGCGAGCCGGTCGACTTCGGTGACAAAGTCGTTGTGCGACTTTGTGGTTACGGTAAGGGTGTCTACCTGATTCGTATTTCGAACGATAATGTTGCCGGCACTGCGTGCAGCACGAATGGCGATATTTAGCATCGGGTGCACGATGTTTGTTCCTTTCCGTTATTTAAAAAGAGCTGGCGGCAATAACCATTCGGTGCGTCCGCCTGAGACGCATCCGTACGGACGCGCTGGCGTAGTTTACACTACGTTTGTACATCCTGGCAGCGTAAAAGACCGCTGCATGCTCTGACGGATTCGTAGAAGATGATCGGAGCGAACGTGTTTCCGGAGCAGGGATCGCGAGAGCCAGCACCCGAACAGGCTGGTACTGACAAGGTAAAAGGTTATTGATGGACATGCATTTATCACGGATCAGGGTGGTGTTGGTGAATACCAGCCATCCGGGGAACATCGGCGCGGTGGCGCGTGCCATGAAAAACATGGGCCTGTCACGTTTGGTGCTGGTAGCGCCCAACGACTATCCCTCGGCCGAGGCCACTGCGCGGGCCTCGGGGGCCGATGATGTGCTGGCTACCGCGCGGGTGGTCGAAACGCTGGAGGAGGCCATTGCCGACTGCGCGCTGGTCGTTGGCGCCAGCGCGCGTACTCGAACCATCCCATGGCCGGTGCTGGAGCCCCGCGCCTGCGCCGCACGCATGGTCGAGACCGCGGTCCGTCAGGAAGTGGCGCTGGTCATGGGACGGGAGCGCATCGGCCTGACCAATACCGAGCTGGAAAGGTGCCAGTACCATGTCCATATCCCGGCCAATCCCGGTTACAGTTCCCTGAATCTCGCGGCGGCTACCCAGGTGCTGGTCTATGAGTTGCGTATGGCGTCGCTGCAGCGGGCCGGGAAAACTGAACCGGACTGGCATAGCGATCATCCCCCGGTTACAGCGGCGGAGCTGGATGGCCTGTATGAACATCTTGAGCAGACCCTGATCGAGCTGGATTTTCTGGACCCGGACAATCCGCGTCAACTGATGCGGCGCCTGCGGCGGCTGTACAATCGGGTCGGTCTGGATCAAATGGAGCTGAATATCCTGCGTGGCATACTGACCGCGGCACAAAAGGCGGCGAGTAAGTACCGGAAGCGGCGCTAGTGCGACACACTGCCACGCCGGTCGAGCGATCAAACCTGGGACATTCATGCTTCGGCGCCTGCCAGGTTGGTTGACACTCCGGGTCAAGCAGATTCTAATGACCCCCCATTTTTCGAGCAGTGACATGTTTGCGCGAATCAGAGAAGACATCCGCTGCGTGTTCGACCGGGATCCGGCCGCACGCAACAGTTTTGAGGTGCTGACGGCCTACCCGGGCTTGCACGCCGTGGTGCTGCATCGTTTCAGCAACCGGCTGTGGAAAATGCACCTGAAATGGCTGGCGCGCTTCGTCTCCCACATTGCCCGGTGGCTGACCGGGATTGAAATCCATCCTGGTGCGACCCTTGGGCGGCGATTTTTCATTGATCATGGTATGGGCGTGGTGATTGGCGAGACCGCCGTCATCGGGGATGACTGCACCCTCTACCATGGCGTAACGCTCGGTGGCACGTCCTGGCAGAAGGGCAAGCGCCACCCGACCCTGGCCAACGATGTGGTGGTTGGCGCAGGCGCGAAGGTGCTGGGTCCCATTACCCTCAATACAGGTGTGCGAGTGGGATCCAATGCCGTGGTGGTCAAGGACGTTCCGGCCGGTGCCACCGTCGTGGGGATCCCGGGCCGGGTGGTGAGCCGGGCGCCCGAACCGGACGAGAAGCACGCCAAGCGCAAGGCCTTCGCCGAGAAAATTGGATTTGATGCCTACGGCACCACCCAGGATATGCCCGATCCGGTTGCCAATGCCATCAACTGCCTGCTGGACCATGTCCATGCCATGGACCAGCAAATGCAGAATATGTGCAAGTCATTGAAAACCCTGGGAATGGAGATGGAAGTGGTGGAATTGCCGGATCTCGGCGCATGTGACATTGCTTCCCCGCCAGAGCCGGATAAGCTGGACAGCAGCGAAATGCCGGACACACCGTCAGGCAATACCACTTCAGAGGATTGAATTAAGGCGGAGCAGGCCGCAAATCGTTTGGGAAAATACTTGACTAATTTACTTGGTCTTGGTATTTTTCACCTTACTGGAATTTCAAAGATTACTTATTTTTACAGGGCAATGCAATGAGACTGACAACGAAAGGCCGTTACGCCGTTACCGCCATGCTGGATCTGGCCTTGCATTACAAGGATGGTCCCATCACGTTGGCAGATATATCCCAGCGTCAGGGGATTTCGCTATCCTACCTCGAGCAGCTGTTTTCCAAGTTGCGCAAACAGGGCCTCGTTGATAGCACACGTGGACCGGGTGGCGGTTACCGTTTGAGCCGGAATGCCGAACGGATTGCAGTGGCGGATGTGATTACTGCTGTAGACGAAAACGTCGAAACCACCCGCTGTGGCGGACTGTCCAATTGCCAGGACGACCAACAGTGTCTGACCCACGAATTGTGGACCGAGTTAAGTTCCCAGATCCACGAATTCCTGATGGGGATCAGTCTCGCTGCACTGGTTGACCGCCAGGGCGTGCAGGAAGTAGCTGCCCGTCAGGAACGCACCCAGGCGCAAATGCACTACCAGTCACCAAAGGTTGAAACTGCCTGACTACCCGGTCACAGGACGTGTGACCAGGATCAAACTGAAATTGATATAACCGGTGGTCGTGGGGCCAAGGATGCCTGCACCGCCAAGTTGGAGACAAGCGTAGTAATGAGAAAACCGATCTATTTTGACTATTCTGCTACCACACCGGTTGATCCACGGGTTGCGGAAAAAATGTGCGCCTGTCTGACCGCGGACGGCAATTTCGGAAATCCTGCCTCTCGCTCGCATGCCTTTGGTTGGCAGGCGGAAAAATCGGTGGAAGAGGCACGCCAGCAAGTTGCTGAGCTGATTCACGCTGACCCCAAAGAAATCGTCTTTACCTCCGGCGCCACTGAATCTGACAATCTTGCTATCAAGGGTGTGGCCCACTTCTATCAAAAGAAGGGCAAGCACATCATCACTTGCAAGACTGAACACAAGGCTGTACTCGATACCTGCCGCCAGCTGGAACGAGAAGGTTTTGAAGTAACCTATCTGGAACCGGAGTCGAATGGCCTGATTGACCTCGACAAGCTGCGCGCTGCGATGCGTGACGACACGATCCTGGTTTCCATCATGCACGTCAACAATGAAATCGGTGTAATCCAGAATATCAAAGCCATTGGCGAGCTTACTCGTGAACATAAAATTCTGTTTCATGTTGATGCTGCACAAAGTGCCGGCAAGGTACCCATCGACGTGAATGATATGAACGTGGACCTGATGTCCTTTTCTGCCCATAAGATGTACGGCCCAAAAGGAATTGGCGCCTTGTATGTGCGGCGCAAGCCCCGTGTACGTCTTGAAGCACAAATGCACGGCGGTGGGCATGAGCGCGGCATGCGTTCTGGCACGCTGGCGACCCATCAGATTGTTGGTATGGGTGAAGCATTTAGACTCGCCCGGAAAGAAATGGCGACAGACAATGAACGTATCCGCATGCTTCGAGATCGGTTACTGAATGGGTTGAAGGATATTGAGGAAATCTATATCAATGGGGATATGGAACAGCGTGTACCCCATAATCTGAATGTCAGTTTTAACTTTGTGGAAGGCGAATCGCTGATGATGGCACTAAATGATCTGGCGGTTTCGTCTGGTTCGGCCTGTACTTCATCAAGCCTTGAACCGTCGTATGTGTTGCGCGCACTGGGTCGGAACGATGAACTGGCGCACAGCTCGATTCGTTTTTCTATCGGTCGTTTTACGACCGAGGAAGAAATCGATTATGCCATCGGAAAGATCAAGCAAAATATTGACAAGCTGCGGGAACTGTCGCCGCTCTGGGAAATGTACAAAGATGGTATAGATCTTGAAGCTATCGAATGGACGGCGCATTAAGGCCGTAAACAGATAAAATTATATTCCAAATTTCTGTGAGGTAAAGACAATGGCATACAGTAACAAAGTCATCGATCATTATGAAAATCCGCGTAATGTTGGCGCCATGGACAAGGACGATAGCCATGTGGGCACTGGTATGGTGGGAGCTCCCGCTTGTGGTGATGTTATGCGCCTGCAGATTAAGGTGAATGAGGAAGGCGTTATTGAAGACGCCAAATTCAAGACCTATGGCTGCGGCTCAGCAATCGCCTCAAGCTCACTACTGACCGAGTGGGTCAAAGGCAAATCACTTGATGAGGCCGCTTCCATCAAGAACACCGAGATTGCCGAAGAGCTGGAACTTCCACCGGTCAAGATTCATTGTTCGGTTCTGGCGGAAGATGCCATCAAGGCGGCCATCAATGATTACAAGGAAAAACAGAACGGCGCTGATGTTGCCAAGCGCGCCTGATAGAAACGGATATGTGCCATGTCGATTAGCCTGACCGAATCCGCCGCCGAGCGGGTAAAGAATTTTCTTGCCAATCGGAAGAAAGGGATTGGCCTACGGCTCGGGGTGAAAACTACGGGCTGTTCAGGAATGGCATATGTGCTCGAATTCGTTGACAAACTTGAAGATGATGACAAGGTATTTGAATCCAACGGCGTCAAGGTCGTGATCGATCCCAAAAGCCTGCTCTATCTCGATGGCACCGAAGTGGATTACGGTAAAGAAGGCCTGAACGAAGGTTTCAAATTCAACAACCCGAATGTTAAGGATCAGTGTGGTTGCGGTGAAAGTTTCACTGTTTAAGTGCCGTCTCAGATATGGACTTAACGCAGAACCATTTCGAGTTGTTCGGGTTTCCCGTCACCTTTGATATAGATACCCAGCAGCTCACCGAGCGCTATCGGGATTTGCAACGTACCTTGCATCCAGACCGGTTCGCCAATGTCGGTGATCGGGAGCGGCGACTTTCGATACAACGTACCGCCCAGGTCAATGAAGCATTCCAGACCCTCAAATCTCCACTACAACGCGCCCGTTATTTGTTGCAATTAAAGGGCGTCAGTTTTGATGATGAAAGGGATACGCATCTCAAGCCGGCATTCCTGATGGAGCAAATTGAATTACGCGAGACGTTGGCGGCAATTCCTCAGCAGGATGATGCCCTGACTGCCCTGAACGACTTTGTAAATGATATCCGTTCTCGCAAACAGACTATGGAAGCCCGCCTGCAGGCCTTACTGGTGAAGGATGATCCGGATAGCCTGGGCGAAGCCAAACAGACAATCCAGGAAATGCAGTTTTTGGCGCGCCTGCAACAGGAAGCTGATGAAACGGAAGAAATTCTGGTGGGTGACCTGTAATGTCAGACAGTCTGTTATTGCCTGACCGAATTGAAACGCTGTTGAAATAAATACTCTGACGGACTAATCCAGAATGGCATTGCTTCAAATCAGCGAACCCGGACAATCCAGTAGTCCGCACGAACATCGCCTCGCGGCAGGCATCGATCTGGGCACCACAAATTCACTGGTAGCAACGGTACGCAGTGGTCAGGCGCAAACTCTCCTTGACGAGCAGGGCCGTCAGCTATTGCCATCCGTCGTACGCTATCAGGATAAACAGCCACCTCTAGTGGGTCACGTTGCGCTGGACGCTGCGGTTGACGATCCACTGAATACCATCGCCTCGGTCAAGCGCTACATGGGCCGAGGTCTGGCCGACATCAAGATCCTCGGTAACCGCCTGCCCTATGAGTTTGTGAAAAGCGAATCGGTCGTGCCGCGTTTTCATACGGTGGGTGGTGACGTCAGTCCTATCGAGGTATCGGCCGAGATCCTCAGGGTACTTAAACAGCGTGCGGAAGCATCGCTGGGTGGCGACCTGACCGGTGTAGTCATTACAGTCCCAGCCTATTTTGATGACGCCCAGCGCCAGGCTACCAAGGATGCGGCCAGGTTGGCCGGACTCAAAGTGTTGCGATTGCTGAACGAACCCACCGCGGCGGCCGTAGCCTATGGCCTCGACAAGTCGGCGGAGGGCGTGATCGCCGTATATGATCTGGGTGGCGGGACATTCGATATTTCCATTTTACGACTCAAGCAGGGCGTGTTCGAAGTCATGGCGACCGCCGGAGACAGTGCACTTGGCGGGGACGACTTTGATCGGGCCATCGCTGAGTGGATCATGCAGCAGGCGGGGATCAATGATGATGCAGGCCATCACCAGCTGCGCCGCCTGATGCGCGATGCACGCGCGGCCAAGCAGGCACTGACCGAACAGGACAGCGTCGAGCTCAACATCGAACTGGAGGATGATTCGGTCTGGCAGGGGAGGCTGAGTCGGACACAACTTGATTCGCTTATCGATCCGTTGATCCAGAAGACGCTGTTGCCATGCCGTCGCGCTTTGCGCGATGCCGGCGTCGAGACGGACGAGGTGCAAGCGGTGATCATGGTCGGGGGCTCAACCCGGGTACCGAGAGTGCGTGAGCGGATCGGCGAATTTTTCGGCCAGGAACCGCTGGTGGATATCGATCCGGATACTGTGGTGGCCATTGGCGCCGCCATCCAGGCCGATATCCTGGCGGGCAACAAGCCGGATGACGAGATGTTGCTGCTGGACGTGATTCCCCTGTCGCTGGGGCTGGAAACCATGGGTGGCCTGGTGGAAAAAGTTATTCCACGCAATACCACCATCCCGGTGGCGCGAGCCCAGGAATTCACCACCTTCAAGGACGGCCAGACGGCCATGAGCATCCATGTAGTGCAAGGCGAGCGGGAACTGGTCAGCGATTGTCGCTCACTGGGCCGCTTCACCCTGCGCGGCTTTTCAGCCATGGTGGCAGGTGCCGCCCGTATCCGGGTTACCTTCCAGGTAGACGCCGACGGACTGTTGTCGGTGACTGCGCTTGAAGAGACCACCGGTGTACAGGCTGGCATCGAGGTCAAGCCTTCCTACGGCATGACCGACAGGGAAATTGAAACCATGTTGCGCGATTCCATTGATCATGCTGAAGACGACGTGGCAGCCCGCAAGCTACTGGAGCAGCAAGTGGAAGCTGATCGTGTACTGGAGGCATTGCAGGGGGCCTTGGCGAAGGATGGCGATTTACTCAACGACGCAGAGCGGGATGCGGTAGATCAGGCCGCAACCCGGCTTAAGGCCAGTCGGGAAGGTAACGATCATCTGGCCATCAAGGCCGCAATTGAGAATCTGGACGTTGCCGCCGCCGGCTTCGTCGCCAAGCGCATGGACTCGAGTATTCACAAGGCTCTGGCCGGCCACAAGGTGGAAGACTTCGCTGATGAGAACTGATTTCGGGGTTCGCAGGCGGGTTCACTCTTGATTTGACCCGTGGACGAATAAGGACTCGCGCTATTCTTTTTCCCAATAAGATGAACAGGCAGGACGATAGATTATATGACCAAGCTGATTTTTTTGCCCCATGAAGAAATATGCCCGGAAGGCGCCATGATTGAAGTCGAACCGGGTACTACCGTTTGTGATGCGGCACTGGCCAACGGTATCGAGATCGAACATGCCTGTGAAAAGTCCTGTGCCTGTACGACCTGCCACGTGTATATCCGGGAAGGACTGGAATCATTGCAGGAAGCCACCGAAGAGGAAGATGATCTGCTCGACAAGGCCTGGGGTCTGGAGCCGGATTCGCGCCTGAGTTGCCAGGCGATGGTGGGAGAAGAGGACATGGTGATCGAAATTCCCAAATACACCATAAATATGGTATCCGAAAGCCATTGAGGAGCATCCTATGTCGCTGAAATGGGTAGATACGCTGGAAATTGCCATCGCACTGGATGAAGCACATCCGGATGTGGATCCGAAATATATCCGTTTTACTGACCTGCATGACTGGGTCTGTGAACTGGATGATTTTGATGATGATCCCAAACACTCGGGCGAGAAAATCCTCGAGGCGATCCAGATGGCCTGGATCGAGGAAAAAGACTGAATATACCCTAGTCCGGCTTGTTGCCACGCCTTGCGCCAGTCGGGGGTGTTCGCAAAAAAAACTACGAAAATTCACGGACCTGGGGGAATTTCAGTTAAAATCACCACCATGGCCTCTATCCCTACCCGTACCATTGATGTCGACACCCCGCCGGTTTCCAGCCGGGTTAACCTGCTGGATCTCGATCGGCAGGGACTGATAGCCTTTTTCACAAAACTGGGAGAGAAACCTTTTCGTGCCAGCCAGGTACTGAAATGGATCTATCAGTGTGGTGTCGATGACTTCGATGCCATGTCCAACCTCAGTAAATCACTGCGGGACACCCTCCACAACGAGGCGGAAATCCGTTTTCCGGAGATCGTGTCCGAACAACAGTCTGAAGACGGGACCATCAAGTGGTTGCTGCGGATAGATAATGGCAACTGCATTGAAACAGTGTTTATCCCGGAAGCAGAGCGCGGCACCTTGTGTATTTCATCCCAGGTTGGTTGTGCACTGGAATGCAGCTTCTGCTCCACGGCGCAACAGGGGTTCAACCGGAATCTGTCGGTGGGTGAAATCATTGGCCAGTTGTGGGTGGCGAATAAATCATTGCAATGCCAGCCTCGCACGAATCGCGTGATCAGCAACGTAGTTCTGATGGGGATGGGAGAACCGCTGCTAAACTTTGATAATGTAGTTAGCGCCATGAATCTGATGTTGGATGATCTCGCCTATGGTCTGTCAAAGCGCAGGGTCACCCTGAGCACCTCCGGCGTTATTCCGGCGCTGGATCGACTCAAACAGGTCAGTGACGTAAGTCTTGCGGTGTCATTGCATGCACCGGATGATGCGCTGCGCAATGAGCTGGTCCCGATCAACAGGAAATACCCGATTCGGGAGTTGTTGGCTGCCTGCCAGCGCTATATTACCGGTGAAGCGCGGCGCAAGGTGACCTTTGAATATGTGATGCTGGACGGGATCAATGACAGTCCCCGCCAGGCACGGCAACTGGTGAAGTTACTGCAGGACGTGCCCGCCAAGGTCAACCTGATTCCGTTCAATCCCTTTCCGGGTACACAATATCGAAGTTCCAGTCGGGAACGCATAGATGCGTTTCGGGATATTCTGATGAAAGCAGGGCTTATCACTGTCACCCGCAAGACCCGGGGTGAAGATATTGATGCAGCCTGCGGCCAGTTGGCCGGCAAGGTTCTGGACCGCACCAAACGCACCTCGCGCCGTCACGCCACTACCGGATCATAAAAAGATGAAATTACGTCTTATCGTAACCATGCTGGGTCTTGTTGTCATGCTGGCCGCATGTGTCTCGGATCCGTCCACGGAATTTCCGGAAAATATGAGGAAGGCTTCATCCTTCAATTCCGAACTGGGCCTGGGTTACATGCGGCAGGGTAATTACGATGCGGCCTTGAAAAAACTGCAAACCGCTCTCGAGCAGAATCCGAATAACGGTGATGCGCAACAGTATATTGCCGTGCTGTACCAGACCCTGGGTGAACGGAAGAAAGCAAGAGAACACTTTGAACGCGCTCTGGAGTTGATGCCGGATAACCTTTTTCTGAAGAATAACTACGGTGTATTCCTCTGTGAAGAAAAGAAATTCGATGAATCCCGTGTCTACTTCAAGGAGGTCCTTGCCGATCCCCTGTATAAGAACAAGTACCAGGTCCATGAGAACATCGGATTATGTGCGTTGAGTCAGGGTAATATCAGTCTGGCCGAACAAAATTTCCAGTCGGCGTTGAATATGGCGCCGCGTTCCGCCAAGTCTCTATTGGGCATGGCGCAACTGAATTTTGACCAGCAGAACTTCCGGAAATCCCGCGATTACATGTATCAGTACCTGCAGGTTGCACCCCAGATCCCGGCCAGCCTGTGGCTGGGGATCCTGCTGGCCAAGCAATCGAACAATAATAACCGTATTGCCAGCTACTCCATCCTCCTCAAGGGCAAATACCCCAATTCCGAAGAAGCGGCAAAGTTGAGGAAAATGGAGGCGGCCGGCAAGATCTGAGCTACCGGCATCTCTCGCGGGGACACCTCAGCCGCTGTCAACCGTACTCCGTGGAGCGAGAAATCAGGCGATCTATCGCGTATAATCCGGCATTCGTGTATCCCGCGAGGGTACGGTAACAGACCACCGGTTCGTATTATTCAGGAAAACTTCCGTGTCCAAGTCCATCCAGGCCATCCGTGGCATGAACGACATTTTGCCCGGCGAGACGGCCCGCTGGCAGTTTGTCGAAAGCGTGTTTCAACGTCTGATGGCGGGTTATGGCTACCGTGAAATACGCCTGCCGATTGTCGAAAAGACCGAGTTGTTCAAGCGTTCCATCGGTGAAGTAACCGATATTGTGGAAAAGGAAATGTATACCTTTGAGGACCGCAATGGTGACAGCCTGACGCTGCGCCCGGAGGGCACTGCTGGTTGCGTACGGGCCTGCCTCCAGCACGGTCTGCTTCACAACCAGATTCAGCGACTCTGGTACAAGGGACCCATGTTCCGCCACGAACGTCCCCAGAAGGGCCGATATCGGCAGTTTCATCAGCTGGGAGTGGAAGTATTTGGTTGCACTGGACCGGATATCGACGCCGAGACCATCCTGTTGACGGCACGACTGTGGCGCGAACTTGGTATCGCGGCGGATGTACGCCTCGAGATCAATTCCCTCGGCAGCAGTGAAGTGCGCCGGGCCTATCGGGATACCCTGGTCAACTATCTGAACCAGCATCTGGAACAACTCGATGCGGACAGCCTGCGGCGTCTGGACACCAACCCGCTACGCATCCTGGACAGCAAGAATCCGGATATGCAAACCCTGATTGAGGCTGCACCGAAATTGATGGAACAACTGGACGAAGCATCCCGTCAGCATTTTGAAGGTTTGTGCCGGCGTCTGGATGAGGCGGGCATCGCGTATCGTGTGAACCCGTGTCTGGTACGCGGCCTGGATTATTATTCACGAACCGTGTACGAATGGGTCACGGACAAACTCGGGGCGCAGGGGACGGTCTGCGCCGGTGGGCGGTTCGACGTACTGGTTGAACAACTGGGTGGTCGTGCCACGCCGGCACTGGGATTTGCCCTGGGTATGGAACGGCTGGTGGCCCTGCTGGACGACAAGGTGGTGGATTCAGAATTACCACAGGCTTACCTGGTGGCGAACGGCGAAGCGGCAGAATTCATGAGCCAGGTACTGGCGGAACAGTTACGCGATGAATTGCCCACGCTGCGTCTGCTGGTACACAGTGGCGGGGGCAGTTTCAAAAGCCAGATGAAACGGGCCGACAAGAGTGGTGCCCGGCTGGCCCTGATTCTGGGTGAAGATGAAATGGCGCAAGGCCGGGTCAGTATCAAGGATTTGCGCGTGGATTGCGAACAGGTATTGTTGCCACAGACAGAACTGGTGAGCTACCTTGCGGCGTCGCTGTCCGGAGAACGGAACGCCACGGTTGAATGATGAACAGGAGACAACGTGACATATCAGAATGAAGAAGAACAGGTCCAGGCTCTCAAGGACTGGGTGAAAGAAAACGGGCGCGCCGTGATCGCCGGCCTGGTGATTGGCGTGGCGCTTATCGGGGGTTACCGCTACTGGAACAATTGGCAGAAAACCCAGTCGGAGCAGGCCTCCCTGCTTTATGTGCAGGTGATGACGGCCGTCGTCAGCAACGACCAGAAGCAAGCCGCCACGGTTGGCCAGCAGATGATCGAGAACTATTCGGGTACACCGTACGCGGCTCTGAGCGCCATGTTGCTGGCCGGGCTGGCCACCCAGCAGCAGGATTACCCCGCTGCCGTGGCCCGGTTGCAGTGGGTGCTCGACAACAGCAGCGATGAAGGTTTTCAACACGTGGCGCGACTGCGTCTGGCGCGGGTACTGGTGGCCGAGGGCAAACTGGACGAGGCACTCGCGTTGTTGAACAAACCGGAGGTGGCCGGTTTTGCTTCATTGAACTTCGAGCTGCGAGGTGATGTGCTGGCACAGCAAAACAAGGCGGAAGCGGCAGCCACTGCCTATCGTAAGGCGTTGGCAGATCTGAAAATGGATGCACAGCGGCGCAAATTGCTGGAGATGAAGCTGAACAGTCTGGTGGTGAAAACCACTGCGGGGGATGCAGCGTGAGACGCTGTGCCTTGCTGGCCGCCTGTCTGGTCATTGTTTCGGCTTGCAGTACACCGTCCAGCAATGTGCTCCCACCGGTACCGTTACCAGAAATCAAAGATCCCATCCGGGTATTAACCCTCTGGAAACGATCGCTGGGTTTCGGGGTTTACAATAACTACCTGAAACTAAGGCCATATTTCCACCAGCAAGTGGGCTATGGTGTGGACTATTACGGCCTGGTAATGGCATTTAATCCCATGACGGGTGAAACGATCTGGCAAACCAATCTCGATCTGCCGCTGTCCACCGGACCGGTCATTATCGATGGCCGACTTTATACTGGCAGCAGCCAGGGTAACCTGGTGGCGTTGGATCCGAAGGATGGTCACGAGTTGTGGCGGACCCAGGTCTCGAGCGAAATTCTGGCACCTCCTGCCGGGGAAGAGGGCATTATCGTAGTGCGCTCCGTGGATGGCCGGGTTACCGGACTGGATGGCGCCACCGGCAAACGCCGTTGGGTGGTTGACACACCGGTTCCCTTGTTGAGTTTACGCGGTACCAGTGCGCCGGTGATTAGTGAGGGGATTGTGCTGGTTGGGTCAGACAGCGGCAAACTGTTTGCCATGACATTGATTGACGGAACCGTGTTGTGGGAAGTGCAGATTGCCGAAGCCACGGGGCGTTCCGAGCTGGAACGCATGATCGACATCGATGCCACACCGGTGGTGGTTGATGGCGTGATCTACGTGATGACATACCAGGGCCGGCTGGTAACGGTACAAATGGAAACCGGCCGGATACTGTGGGCCCGTGATATTTCATCATATACGGGCATGACAGTGGACAAAAGTCTGGTCTACCTGTCGGATTCGGAAAGTCGTATCTGGGCGCTGAATCGCTTTAATGGCGCCACGTTATGGCGCCAGGACAAACTCCTGCGGCGATCCGTGACCGCCCCTATCCTGAAGGACGGTTACCTGGTGGTAGGCGACTACAACGGCTATGTGCACTGGATTGAAAAGCAAGACGGCAAACTTGTTGCGCGCAAGCGTGTTGAGGCGGGCTATTACCTGTTTAACTCCGAGGCCAAGGAGCTGGACAAGATTTTCCCCAAGGACAACAATATCCTCGTCGCCCCGCTGGCCGAAGATAATCTCATTGTTGCGGTGGATCGCCTCGGGAATATCCGGGGTTACAAGCTCTCACCGCTACCCGATGAGCCAATGTTTTAGGCTCTTCAACCAGACTATATTCCACGTCTTCCTGTTATGAAACCGGTAATCGCCCTGGTTGGTCGTCCCAATGTGGGAAAATCCACCCTGTTCAATCGTCTGACCCGTTCACGCGACGCGCTTGTGGCAAACCAGCCTGGCCTGACCCGGGATCGTAAATTCGGGGAAGGCCGGCTGGGTGACAAATCCTATATCGTGGTGGATACGGGTGGTCTGAGTGGTGACGAGACCGGCCTGGATGGTCTGATGGCGAATCAGTCCTGGCAGGCAGTGGAAGAAAGTGACATCGTGCTGTTTCTGGTCGACGCCCGCGACGGCCTGGCAGTGGATGATCAGCCTATCGCAAATCGTTTGCGCGCGTCCGGCAAGAAAGTATATCTGGTGGTGAACAAGACCGATGGCATGCAGGAAGAAACAGCCATTGCCGAATTCTATGCCCTGGGTTTGGGTGAACCCCATGCCATCGCTGCCGCCCATGGCCGGGGGGTACACACCCTGATCGATACGATTCTGGCCGAGCTGCCCGAGGCTGAGACCGAGGAGGATGTCGAATCACAACCGGGGATCCGCATTGCCATCGTCGGCCGGCCCAATGTCGGCAAGTCCACCCTGGTCAACCGCATCCTGGGCGAAGAGCGGGTGGTGGCGTACGATCAACCCGGGACCACCCGCGACAGTATTTACCTGCCTTTCGAGCGCGACGGCCAGACCTATACCCTGATCGATACTGCCGGCATCCGACGCCGCAGCAAGGTCTCGGATGCGGTGGAAAAATTCAGTGTCATCAAGGCCATGCAGGCAATCGAGGGCGCTAATGTGGTGATCATGTTGCTGGACGGTCAAGAAGGCATCAGTGAGCAGGACGCCACCCTGTTCGGTTTTATTCTCGATAGCGGCCGGGCGCTGGTCATCGCGGTCAACAAATGGGACGGGCTGGATGCGGAGCAGAAAGACCGGGTTAAACAGGAGCTGGATCGCAGGCTGCCGTTCCTAACCTTTGCCCGCATCCATTACATTTCGGCCCTGCATGGTTCAGGGGTAGGTAACCTGTTCGCCTCGGTACTACGCGCCTATGAATCCGCCATGCGCAACCTGTCCACCAATCGGCTGACGCAGATTCTGGAAGATCTGGTGCAGGCCCACCAGCCGCCGCTGGTAAAGGGCCGGCGCATCAAGTTGCGCTACGCCCATCAGGGTGGCAGGAACCCGCCGCGGGTTATTATTCATGGCAACCAGACCGAATCGATCCCTGATGTGTACAAGCGGTATTTGATCAACGGCTTTCACAAACAGCTCAAGCTGGAAGGCACACCGATACGACTGGAATTCAAGAGCGGTAAAAATCCCTTCGCCGGAAAGAAAAACATTCTGACCCGCCGTCAGCTGGAAAAACGTAGTCGTCTACGCAAGTTTACCTCCCGCAAGTAATCCGCGGTCAACGGACCGGAGCATGATGCCTGTCATCCTGTCCGGCTTGACCAATCGGCACCGGCACCGGATAGTAGAGACAGACCGTTTACCGCCAACCGGATCAGGTCGGTGCTACATAGCCTGACCAACTGTGACAAGGAAAAGCGCCGGCATGCCCGCTCACTGGGAACACTTTTATCACATGGCAGACATTGGGGTGCGCGGCTATGGCGCAACCCTGACACAGGCCTTTGAACAGGTGGCGCTGGCTATGCTGGCGGTGGTTACCGAACTGGCGACGATCGAACCCCGGGAGCGGATTGAGATTCGGTGTCGTGCACCGGATCATGAAATCCTGCTGGTTGACTGGCTGAATGCGCTGATTTACGAAATAGCGACTCGTAACATGTTGTTCAGCCGTTTTGATGTCAGTATGTCGGGCCAGGAATTGTGCGGTCAGGCATGGGGTGAGGCACTGCAGATTGACAAGCATCATCCTGCCGTGGAACTCAAGGGTGCGACCTATACCGAATTGAAAGTGATCCAGCTGGATGATGGCAGCTGGTTGGCACAATGTGTGGTGGACGTCTGAGGTGAATCATGGATCTGCAACGGCTAACCCGTAAGGAAGAGTATGTCTGGCAGATTGAACCGCACGGGCAGATGCGGGTGCCGGCCGTGTTGTTCGCCGATGAGAGTCTGGTGCGCGACATGGACGACAAGGTCTACGAGCAGATATGTAATGTCGCGATGCTGCCAGGTATTGTGCAGGCCGCCTATGCCATGCCCGACGCTCATTGGGGTTACGGTTTTCCCATCGGTGGTGTGGCCGCCTTTGATCCGGAGCAGGGCGGCGTTGTTTCGGGTGGCGGTGTCGGGTTTGATATTTCCTGTGGCGTGCGCACCCTGCTGACCGGACTGCAATATCCGGCTATCGAAGCAAACAAGACGCGTCTGGCCGATGCGCTGTTTCATCGCATTCCTGCCGGGCTTGGCAGCACCGGACAGATTCACCTGAATGACGCGGGGATGGACGCCATGCTGATTGGTGGTGCCGACTGGGCCGTCGAACAGGGCTTTGGATGGCAGACTGATCTGGCGCGGATTGAAGAACAGGGCCGGATGCCAGGAGCCGATCCGGACAAGGTATCCGCATTTGCCAAAAAACGACAACGGAACGAAATGGGTACCCTGGGTTCGGGTAACCATTACCTCGAAGTGCAGAGGGTGAGCCACATCTATCACCCATCGGCCGCCCGGGTGTTCGGTTTGCGGGAAGATGATGTGGTGGTCAGCATTCATTGTGGTTCGCGTGGCCTCGGTCACCAGATCGGTACCGAATTTCTGCGTGAAATGGCGCTGGGTGCAGCCGGTCAAGGTATTTCTCTGCCGGATCGGGAACTGGCATGTGCGCCCATCAATTCACCCACCGGCCAGGATTATCTGGGCGCGATGCGGGCGGGAATTAACTGTGCGCTAGCCAATCGACAGATCATTACGCACCTGACCCGAGAAGTGTTTGCTGAGGTGCTGCCGCAGGCCGAGCTTCAATTGTTGTATGACGTATCACACAATACCTGCAAGGAAGAACATCATCGGGTGGAAGGAAAAGATCGTCGCCTGTTCGTACACCGCAAGGGTGCGACCCGGGCGTTTGGGCCCGACCATCCAGACTTACCGGTCGAGTTACAACCCGTTGGCCAGCCGGTGATTATCGGGGGCTCCATGGGTACTGCTTCCTATATCCTGGCCGGAACCAAGCAGAGTGAACAGCGTGCCTGGAGTTCTGCCTGTCACGGGGCCGGTCGCGCCATGAGTCGACACCAGGCGAAACGCCAGTGGCAGGGTCGCAGTCTGGTGGATGAACTGGCCGAACGCGGCATCCTGATCCGTAGCCCATCCATGCGCGGCGTGGCCGAAGAAGCACCGGGTGCCTACAAGGATGTGAGCGCGGTTGTGGAAGTGGCCGACCAGGCGGGTCTGGCATACAAGGTGGCGCGACTCGAACCGGTGGTGTGCATCAAGGGCTGAGTTATTGGTGGCACAAAGCCAGCCAATTACACTCCATGGGTCAGCTCAGCAAAAAGAAGTGATTTCCACTATGGAAAGATTGCGCGAACGGTGTGCGCAGGTGTCAAGATTGGTGACATTGCCAAGCGTGGTCGGTTTTGCGACAGGGGTGTGACCCACATACACGTGCTGCAC
>JAJDNN010000022.1 GCA_022340685.1 Pseudomonadota bacterium | reverse complement strand
TTTAGTCTGGAACTGGCGGCCGAGGAAATCCCGGTCGTCGCACCCCTGGCCAGTGCGTCAGGCGAAACGCTCCACCACCACGCGGGTTTTGCCTACGCCCTGTTCCCGCGGCAGGGTGGACGCCCGCCGGAACTGGATGATCCCGAGCACCTGCGCCAACTCGGCCGCTTTCTCGGTCGCATTCACGCCGTCGGCGCCATCCGCGCCTTTACCCACCGGCCCGCCCTGACCCTGCAACGGTTCGGCCATGAGGCACTCGCTTTCCTGTTCAGCAGCGGTATGATTCCGGCCGAGCTGGAACACAATTATCGCCTCGCTGCCGAGTCCCTGCTCCAGCAGGTCGAGGACAGGCTGACGGCCGTTGGCCCGGTCCGGCAACTGCGCCTGCATGGCGACTGTCATCCGGGCAATATCCTGTGGACTGACCGCGGTCCCCACTTCGTGGATCTGGACGACTGCATGACCGGCCCGGCAATCCAGGACCTGTGGATGCTGCTGTCTGGCGAGCGCCAGGACATGCAGCGCCAGCTCGGCCTGCTACTGGAAGGCTATAAAACCTTTTTTGATTTCGACCCGCTGGAACTGCTGCTCATCGAGGCGCTACGCGCCCTGCGTCTGCTGCATTACAGCGCCTGGCTGGCGGCACGTTGGCACGACCCGGCGTTTCCGCGGGCTTTTCCCTGGTTCAACACGCCCCGCTACTGGGAAGACCAGCTCAATACCCTGCGCGAACAGGCCGAGCGCCTCATCGAGCCGGCCCTCGAACTGCCCTGAGGTGGCGTCGCCGGCTTTAAATCCGGGCCAGATTCAGGTTTAATGCGCCCCACGAAATCCAGTCCTTGACCCACCGAACCCATTGTCTTGAACAAGCTGTCGTTTTTGCTGGCCCTGCTCGCCACTCTCCACCTGCCGGTTGCGCATGGCACGGAGAGCCTGGAACCCAAAATGTGGGGCCTTTCCTACAGCCTGCGGTCGGCCCAGGTCATTTATCCCAATTCAACGGCGACGAACAGTGTCGAGGATGTGCTGCCGTTGGTGTATTACGACAACGACGGCTGGCTGTTCCTGGAAGGCCTGGTGGCAGGGATTCGTTTCTATAACAAGGGTGACTGGCAAATCAGCGCCATTGCCAGTTACCAGTTTTTTGATGTCCCTGCAGACAATCAAAATGAATTTCGCGGCAACGCGCTGAATCTGGGCCCCCAGGTGAAGTACCGCCTTAGCCCGGTTTCGGATCTTGATTTCGAAATCCTAAATGATCAGGACGGTCGTTATCATGCCAACCTGATCGGCAGCTATCGCTGGCATAACAACAAATGGACCGTGGCGCCCTATGCCAAGCTGCGCTGGAAAACCGCCGACTTTAACAATTACTACTATGGCCTCGGCATCGATACCCCGGGAAGTGGCTACGATGTCACCTTCGGCGCGGATGTGCGCTACCACGTTACCAGCAACTTCTATTTGTTTGGCAGTGCCTACATGTTGATTCTGGATCAAAATACTGCCGACATCAGTACCATCAACAGCCAGACGCAAAGCGTCGTTACTCTCGGCCTGGGCCTGTTTAACGATCAACGCAAGCAACAGCAGCGTCGCCTTAAGGCCAAGCCGTATTTGCGTCTTGCCTATGGTTGGGCCAGCACGTCCAGTCTCGGTGAAATTGTCACTACGGATGCAGAGTTTGATTCCTACAACAATCGCTCGTTGTCGCTGTTCTATGGCTATCCTCTGTCCGATACCCTGCTGGGCGCGCCTATCCCCTTGTATCTCACCCCGGGGCTTATTTACCATTTTAATTCCGAGGTCCAGGCCTCGTTCCCTGAATACGTCATCGCGGTAAAGGGTTTCTATACCATCAAGTGGCCGTTACGCTGGCGATTAGGCTTTGGCAGTGGCCTGTCCTACTCGACGCATATCAACTACATCGAACAGCAGGAAATGGACCTGAATGGGTACGTACCGAGCCGCTTCATGGCCTATCTGGATGTCACCCTCGATCTCAACCTGGGCGATCTGTTCCACGCCAAACCCATCGATGATCTGTGGCTGGGCGCCGGAGTGCAACACCGCTCGGGCATCTACGAAACCTCTTCGGCATTCGGCCGCATCAAGGGCGGCAGTAACTATGTTACCGCTTACCTCCAGTATCACTTTTAGACCGCGCCAGACCGGGCGGGGGAGCTGACATTCCCCGTGTCGGACCGGGACTTCCGGAGCGATATTTGCTCACCACCATGCCGCAGTGGATGGTGTAAGCCTATCGCCAGCATGCAGGTGGCTGCGCCCACTTCCCTGGCCCTCCGGGGCGCGCGAGGGCCGCGATAAACGCCAAATTCATATCTTTTATGTTTAATATTGGCCTATCGACATAAAAATCATGTGTCATACTTACAGATGAGTTACCGATTAAAGCAGTAAAAAGGCGCACACCGACTATGGCACCGACATTACCCGACTCTACGCTTGACACCAGCGACCCCTCACCCACGGCCCAGCTGCTTACTGTCTACCCTGAGCTGGCCAATGCCGATCAACCGCAGTGGCTGGAAATTCTCGAACAGGCCAGCCTGGTGGAGTTTCCGGCCAGAAGTACCCTGCTCAAGGCCGGCGCCAGTTGCGAGGTGTTTTTGCTCATGCTCGAAGGCACCCTGCGCCTGTACCAGATCGCTGAAGATGGTCGGGAAGTCACCCTGTATCGCACCAACCCCGGCCATATCTGTCTGATGAGCATCAACAGTCTGATCCATAACAGGCCCTTCAAGGCCAATGCGGTAACGGAAACCGATATCAAGGCGCTGATGCTCTCTGCCGAGCAATTCCACCAGGCGATGCGGGTCTCCGAACAGTTCCGCAACCTGGTGCTGTCCAACCTGATGAACTCAGTCTGTGAAATGATTCAGACCTTTTATGACACCGCGTTCGAAACCCTCGACATGCGACTGGCCTGTCTGCTCGGGCGTCTTTTTGAGCGCACCGGTTCGGATATACTCAATGTCACCCACCAGGAACTGGCGCAGGATCTTGGCACCTCGCGTGAGGTAGTCAGCCGGTTATTGAAGAAACTGGAAAACAAGCAGTGCATTACACTGTCGCGCGGCCAGATCCGGCTGGGTGAAAACCGCGTCTTACCCGGCGCCTCCTGACCGCATTCCCCAGGGTGCCCGCCTAGGGCGCCCAGCGCGATTCGCTACAACTTCGCCGCTTCCCGTATTCACCTGGCCGGGTGTCATCGCTGTGTAATATTTGTCACAGATATCCCTTTAATCTTTATGGTTTACTTGTGGTCCGGCAGCCGGCCAACAATAACAACAATATCGGCCGGTCCTGTCTTCTTTTGGAAGTCTTATCCAATAACAACAGGGATGCTCGCACGGGCCGGGGTGTTTTCGTGACCCGTGTTTTCCACCACAAACACAAGAGGGGTTCCAATGAAACGCAGAGACTTTCTGAAGGCCGGCTCCGCCGGTCTGGCGGGCACCATCCTGGGTGGCACTGGCCTGATCAGCTGGACACCGCGTGCCCACGCCGCAACAATCAGCAAAACCTTTTACATCACCGATGGCTTCATTACCCAGCCGGATGGTGTGAGCGTCTATTTCCGTGGTTTCAGCAGCAGTAGCAACGGGCTGAACGCACCCGGAGAGCACATGATTGTGCAGGAGGGCGACACCGTCCGGATCACCGTCATTAACACCCTGGGCACCAGCCACAGCTTCGTCATTGACGGCATGGTCGACTCGGGCCGCATCAGTGGCGGCCAATCCCGCACCATCCAGTTTACCGCCGGTGCGCCGGGGAGCTATCTCTATTACGACGGGCGTAATGCTCCTTATAACCGGCTAACCGGCCTGCATGGCGGATTTGCTGTCATGCCGCAAGGCAGCAGCAACCAGGTCTATTCCGGCAGCCCGACTTTCGTGCAGCAATACTTTTGGGTTTTCAACGAATGCGACCCGGCCTGGAATAACGCCGTGCGCAACCGCCAGACACCTTCGGGCCGCTACACACCGCGCTACTTTACCATCAACGGACTGAGCGGACGGCCACCCGGTGCCCCCGGCGCGATGGATCCTGCCATCGACAGCATGGCCGATCCACGCACCAAGCTGGACGGCCATCTGGGTGACCGCACCCTGATCCGCTGCCTGAACGCGGGCCTGGCGAAACATTCGGTCCACACCCATGGCAACCACATGGAGTGGCTGACCAGTAATGGCCAGGTACGCCCGGCCGTGTGGGAAAAAGACATCGTGCCGCTGGACGGCAATGGTGGCGGTGCCGATGTAATCTACCCGTTCGATCCGGTGCCCGATGCCTGGCCACCAATGACCAATACGACGCTTAGGCAGGCGGAAAACGAAGGCCGACATTCAGCCTATCCCATGCACCTGCATGATGAAATGACCCAGACCGCGGGTGGCGGGTCGTATATGTTCGGCGCAATGACCGACATCTACTTTCACTCACGCTAGGGGGACGACACGATGTTCAATCTATTAAAAAACAAACCAATGATGGGCAGACGTCGCAGCAGTATGGGTGGCGGTGGTATGGATGGCGGCGGTGGTGGCGGCGGTGGCGGCGGCGATATGGGCAATGCCTGTTACGTCTACCCGATCCGGCCCGCCGAGGTTCCCGCCCTGGATCCCAATCCGGACGTGGTGTTCAGCCGCGGTGTCGACATGAACATCCCCCTCACCATGGATGACGGCAATGTCGTCACCATGTGGGGGTTTTCCGATACCGCCAACGGTGGGGGCATGGACGGTATGGGTGGAGGTGCGACATTCCCGTCCGCCGCGATGCGCGTCACCGAGGGCCAGGTTGCGCACACCAACCTGCAGGTTGGGATGATGATGTACCACACCATCCACCATCACGGTATCGAGCCGGACTACCGCAGTGATGGGGTTGGTCACCTCTCCTGGGACGTAAATGGCAGCTACACCTACCAGTGGCGACCCACGCAGGCCGGAACCTACTTTTACCACTGCCATACCAATACTGTACTGCATGCGGAAATGGGCATGTATGGGGCACTGATCGTCGACCCACCGGAAGGTATCGGAACCCTTTTTTCGGGAGGTCCAAACTACGATGTTGAAGTCTTCTGGGTCGTCGATGAAATCGATTCGTCCTGGCACACCCTGCCCTGGACGGCGGGTACCTGCGGTGGCGACGTCGGGCTGAATGATCTCAATCCCGACTATTTCGTAATTACCGGCGTGGACGGCAGTGGAAACAGCGCCATGAATGCACCGGCCATCTCTGCCACTGTGCAACGCGGTCAAAAATTACTGGCGCGCTATATTTGTGCTGGCTATCACCCGCAGCGACTGCGCCTCGGCGGGCTGACCGGGACCATTTATGCCTCGGACGGCAGACCCTTGCCCGTGCCTGTACAAGTCACTGAAATCAATGCTGTTTCGGCCGAACGCTACGATATTATTTTCGAGCCAACCCGGACCGGAACCTATTTGATCGAGACTGACATTATTCACTGGATCACCGGTGAAGTTCTGGGTACAACCCGTACCCGAATCACCGTCACCTGACTCCATCACGGAGTAACCCAGGCCTTCAGGGGGATGCACTGCATCCCCTTTTTTGTTTCACCCTTACTTTCGCGCGTCCGGTTCAGTCAGGACATGACCGGGCAGTATTCAATACCGGCTCCCACAATGACCTGGTGCAGTGGTGTGACGCACCTGCCTTGCTTGAAACGCTCTGCGGGACTTCGTTTTTTTACCTCTGGCCGTAACACTCTGGCCGCCACATTCCATTATAATGCCGACTCGAACACCAACCCCCGCCCGGCGCGGCACAACCGTTGTACAGGAACTGTTCATGAGCAAACACTTTGACCTGCTCGCCATAGGCGGGGGCAGTGGCGGCCTTTCCGCCGCAGAACGTGCTGCCGAGTATGGTAGAAAAACCGCGATTATCGAGAACCACAAGCTGGGCGGCACCTGCGTGAATGTGGGTTGCGTACCCAAAAAGATCATGTGGTTCGCCTCCGGTATCGCCGAGACCCTGCATAGCGCCACCGGCTATGGATTCGACGTCAGCCTGAAGGACTTTCACTGGGACAGGCTGGTGACTGCACGTGAAAAATATATCAACGGCATAAATACCTGGTATACAAGTTATCTGGCCGAATCCAATATTGAACACATTCAGGGCACGGCCCGATTTGTAGATGCCCGAACCGTGGACGTCGATGGCACTCGCTACACGGCCGATCACATCGTGATTGCACCGGGCGGTGTACCGATCTTGCCGGACATTTCCGGCAAGGAACATGCAATCACTTCCGACGGTTTTTTCGCCTTGACTGAAAAACCCGAACGGGTTGTCGTCATCGGTGCTGGCTATATCGCCGTCGAACTGGCCGGTATGCTCAATGGCCTGGGCAGCGAGGTGTCCCTGCTGTTGCGCAAGGATCACTTCCTCGGCAGTTTCGACGCCATGCTGCGCGAGGCCCTGATGGAAGAAATGATCGAGGCCGGTGTCAACATCATGCCCCGTATCAATGTTGAACGTATTGAGAAGCAGAGCAACGGCCGCCTGACCCTGCACTGCGCCAGCGGTATGACCCTGGCCGACTACGATGCCGTTGTCTACGCCATCGGCCGCCAGCCCAATACAACACCGTTGAATCTGGAACTGGCCGGTGTCAAGACCGATGAGAGCGGTTACATTCCCACCGATTTCTTCCAGAACACCAACGTCGAGGGAATCTATGCTGTCGGTGATGTTACCGGCCGTGCCCAGCTCACCCCGGTGGCGATAGCCGCCGCGCGCCGATTATCCGATCGCCTGTTCAACAACATGCCGGAGCGCCGGCTGGATTATCACAATATCCCTACCGTGGTCTTCAGCCATCCACCCATCGGTACGGTTGGGCTAACCGAGGACGAGGCCCGCGAGCAATATGGCGATTCGGTAAAAACTTACCAGACCGGATTCACCGCCATGTATCATGCCCTGGCGCCCAACCCGCAACGTACCGCTATGAAACTGGTTTGTGTCGGCCCGGAAGAAAAAATCGTTGGCGTTCATATCATCGGCATGGGCGCCGATGAAATGCTGCAGGGATTTGCGGTAGCCATTAAGATGGGCGCAACCAAGAAGCAACTGGATGATACGGTAGCGATTCATCCGACCAGTTCGGAAGAACTGGTAACAATGCGTTAGGCCCGGCGCTCCGGAATATTTTTACGGAGAGAAAGCATGACTCGTTTTCTGATTTTCCTGCTAATCCTCGGTCTGGTTGGCTGCAATTCCGCCCTGAAAGATGATCCGGCCTCACAGTACTATCTGATCCCGGTTGGCTCCACAATCAAGCTGCTGAAACGCGTGGCTATTCCCCCCAACACCGCACATATAAACCTTCAATATGGCAAATTTGTAAGGGACAATGAACTTGCTCTCTATTATCCGCACTGCCGTTTCACAATCAGCGATCTGAGCAACATAGCGAGGGAGATTAAACCGGATACGTTCAGGATAACGCATGTTGAAAATCTTGAATACGTAGCGTCCTGGCCCGATGTTGTCGATTACCGCACCAAATTCTGGATCCATTCGGACAAATCGCCCCAGGTTCTGTACATGATCTGCTCCCAGTACAATAGTGGTGTATTCCCTGACTGGGTCACTATTGCAGACATGAAACGAACCTGGGGAGAATACTTCACTATCGAGCTGGCAAATCAGCCAGTCGATAAACATTAACTTTCCTGACAAACGGAGGACCAATACCATGTGGAAACAAGCAACCCTGTTGGGCGCAGTGGTCGTAATCAGCAGTTGCGCCAGTCAGTATGGCCCCGACTCGCCTTATTACAACATCCCTGTCAGTTCCAAGATAAAAGTTTTGAAACAGTTCAAAATCCCGCCCAATACTGCCCATGTCACCTTCCAGTACGGCAAGATTGTCAATGACAACGAAATGAATGCGGTAGATTTCTGGTATACGAATTGCCGCTTTGAAGTGAACACCCTGGGTAGCACATACCAGACAGTCAAGCCGGATACCTTTTCCATCAAAAAAATCGAAAGTAGCAGTTATGCAGAGTCAGGCCGTTCCGTAGTTAATTTCTATACCAAATTCTACCTGCACTCCGAGAAATCGCCGAATGTGTTATACCTGACTTGCGCCCAGTATGATGGTCCAACCGACTTCGACTATCCTTCCATCCCGCAGATGCGCAAGGCCTGGGGCGACTACCTGGATATTGTTCTGCCTGCGGATGCCACCAAGGCCGACGACAAGAAGAGCAAGTAGGTTCACGATACACACGTTATCTAAATTCAGCCATGGCTATACGTGATTTTGAAAACATCCTGCCGGACATTCACCCCTCGGCCTACATCGACGACACCGCCTTGATAATCGGTGATGTGGTCATCGGCCAGCACAGTTCCATTTGGCCCGGCACGGTGGTGCGTGGCGACGTGAACCGGATCCGCATCGGCAACCACAGCAACATCCAGGACAATTCAGTACTGCATGTGTCCCATGACGGACCTGTCCACCCCGGCGGACAGGCCCTGCAAATCGGCAACAATGTCACCGTCGGCCATCGTGCAATCCTGCATGGCTGCACAGTGATGAACAATTGCCTGATTGGCATGGGCGCCACCATTATGGATGGGGCCGTGGTACAGCCCCTGACGATCGTCGGTGCCGGTGCACTGGTGACCGAAGGTCGCGAACTGGAAAGTGGTTTTCTGTGGCTCGGGGCGCCGGCCCGCCGCCAGCGCGCCCTGACCGGGGAAGAAATCGACACGATTGACTATTCCGCCAAACACTATGTGCGTCTGAAAGACCGGTACAAAGCGTCCGGCTAAGTTCGTGCCAGGTGGAGAAGCGGCGTTGCTACGAGACAGCCATGCTCACAACCGACTTCTTCAATCGTGACGCCCGGGTCGTGGCCCGCGCGTTGCTGGGCAAGGTCATTCGCCATCGCTACCGATCGGCCTGGCTTGCGTGCCGCATTATTGAAACCGAAGCCTATTACCTGCACGAAAAGGGCAGCCACTCGTCGCAGGGCCTGACCGAAAAACGCACCGCCATGTTTATGCCGCCAGGGACCATCTATATGTATTACGCACGGGGCGGCGACTCACTGAACATCAGCGTGCGTGGCAAGGGTAACGCAGTACTGATCAAGTCCGGACTGCCCTGGGTCGATGATCAGTCACCGACCACCACCCTCCGGATCATGCGGCGCCTCAACCCGGTTAAGGGGAGCGGTCGGCAGCGGCCCACGAACCAACTCTGTGCCGGCCAGACCTTACTGTGTCGCGCCCTCAACCTGAAAGTCCCGGACTGGGACCAACAGGCGTTCGATCCCGACTCACTCTATATCGAGGATGTCGGCAACACCGTGCCGAAAATCATTCAGGCACCACGGCTGGGCATCCCCCCCGGCCGGGATGAGCACTTGATGTACCGCTTCATCGACTACCCGTATGCCACCGATTGCACCAGCAATCCTCTGACCCGGCGCGGTATGACGGCAGGTGTGGATTACCGGATTGTGAGGAACGCAACGGGCGGGTAAACGGAAAAACATCATGACCACCTTCTTTCTATTACTGGCCGACCTGGTGGTACTCATCCATTTTCTGTTTGTGTTATTTGTTTTTGCTGGCGGCTTCCTGGTACTAAAATGGCATCGCCTGGCCTGGTTGCATCTACCCGTGCTGGTGTGGGGCGCCTACATTGAATTCAGCCACACCATTTGTCCACTGACGCCACTGGAAATCGGGTTGCGCCGTGAGGCCGGAGTCGACCCCTATCAGGGCGGATTTATCGGCCATTACCTGATTCCCATAATCTACCCGCCTGGCCTCACATCTGCTGATCAATTCATCGTTGCCTGGATTCTGCTGGTGGTGAACGCACTGATCTATGGCTGGCTGTTGCGCAGATATCAAAAAATAAAAGTTAACCGGCACCCGTGATGCAATAGTTTGAAATCCGGCGACGGTTCCTGCAGGATTGAGTTTGCCCGACAACCACTGCCCCATAACGATGACAGACAAATTCGACAAGACCAACGCAGAATGGCAGGTATGCCTGACGCCGGAGCAATACCAGGTGATGCGCAAGCATGGCACAGAACGGCCGTTCAGCGGCAAATACCATGACACCAAGGCAGCCGGCACCTATGTCTGCGCCGGTTGCGGGGAACCCCTGTTCGCCGCCGGTGACAAATTTGACTCCGGCACCGGCTGGCCCAGTTATACGCAGCCCCTCGACGACACTGCCGTGGGCACCACAGAAGACGTCAGTCTTGGCATGACTCGCACTGAGGTTCACTGTCGCCGGTGCGGCGCCCACCTGGGCCATGTCTTTGCGGATGGCCCCGCGCCGACTGGACAGCGTTACTGCATCAATTCGGTGTCATTGGATTTCAAGCCACAGGATGAATCAGGGTCTGCGGACTAGACCTGGCGAGTCCGGCAATTTTTTCCTTTCCAGAACGGCTGTTTGGCGGCCATAACTTGATTGGTGAGTCCACCTTCGCACGCCAGCCGGAACAACGCCGTTATCTGTCATGCGCTACGGGCGGCAATGGCGAACATCACAAGGGTCCAGCCTTGCATGATTATCTCAATTGCCACCAGCATACCGATTATCCACTGTCCCGTTGCCGGCCAGCCGGAGTAAATCATGAGGCCAAGGCCTATCGCAGCCAAACCGGTAGCAAGTATAAAGCCCCAGCCTTTCATCGGCCGTGACCGTATTGCGATCCAGGACCGGAACATCCCGATCCCAAGCAGCGCCACAGCAAGCAGCGCCGTCATGGCCATGCCGGCAATGACAGGCTCGGTAATCACAATAATCCCGGCTGCCAGATACAACAGTGTAATCAGGCTATGCCACAGGACATTAACCCCACCCTTGCATTTCAAGGTATTAACCAGTTGGACACCACTGCCGATGAGCAGTAGCGTCCCGATATAAAACATGCTCGCCAGCGTCAACCAGAATGACATGCCCAGACCGATGGTCCCCAGGACAACCAGCACGATCCCGGCTACCAGCATCCAGCCCCAGTTTTTCTTTAATTCATTCCGAATATATTCTTGTTCGTTCATTGTTTATCCCTGATTTTGAATTCTGGTTGGTCTTCCTGCTATTTATGAAAGGCCAGCTTTGATATTATAAGATTGTGTGGTCAATTCGGATGATGTTACAAGACAATAATTAATTGTTAGTTCATTGGCTCGCGGGCCAGTCTGCACCAGAGGCAACAGACCGTCAATCCGATACCTTGCGTCATGCCCTGTCACCAACCGTTGCCGCTAAATCGGTACGGAACGTGATGGACCATTCACACAAATACAATTCCGGATCCTGTTTAATCATGACCGATAACAATAATCTTGAGTCTCAAATTGAGTCGTGGCGTGAACGTGTCGACCAAATGCTAGAAAAATGGTTACCGGACAGTACGACACCGCCAGCCCGCCTACACGAGGCCATGCGCTATTCCGTATTCAATGGCGGCAAACGGGTGCGCCCCATCCTGAGCTATGCGACCGGACACACGGTGGGCATCGACGCGCGGCACTGTGATGCCCCGGCCGTCGCGATTGAACTGATTCACGCCTACTCGCTGGTGCACGATGATCTGCCCGCCATGGATGATGATGATCTGCGACGTGGCAAGCCAACCTGTCACAAGGCCTTCGATGAAGCTACTGCGATTCTGGCAGGTGATGCCCTGCAGGCACTGGCCTTTGACGTACTCGCCAGGGAGCTCGATGCCGACATACCTGCCGAGCAGCGTCTGCAAATCATCGCCGCGCTAGGCGTCG
Organism: Pseudomonadota bacterium; assembly: GCA_022340685.1. Lineage (GTDB taxonomy): Bacteria > Pseudomonadota > Gammaproteobacteria > UBA6429 > Thiohalophilaceae > JAJDNN01. The sequence goes on along the minus strand of JAJDNN010000022.1, from coordinate 5,658 downwards.
CCAGCGGTTCGCGTGGCATGTGTGGTGGCCAGGCTATTGATTTGTACGGAGTGGGCAAAAAATTCAATATCGCCGAACTTGAAAACATGCACATCCACAAAACTGGTGCGCCGATCCGTGCCAGTATCAAAATGGCCGCACTGTGCAAACCGGGAATCGACACCAACAGTCTGAAAAAACTCGACCATTACGCCAAGTGCATCGGCCTGGCCTTCCAGATACAGGACGATATCCTCGATGTTGAAGGGGAAACCGCCACACTGGGCAAGACGCCGGGTGCTGATGAGGCCAAAAACAAGCCCACCTATCCTGCCCTGGTGGGGCTGGAACAGGCCCGACTCATGGCTAAAGAACTTTACGAAGACGCCATTGAAAGCCTGGCTCCCTTCGGAGCGTCAGCGGATGCGCTACGCCGGATTGCAAACTATATTGTGAACCGCAGCCATTGATGCTTGCCAAACATTCCAGTAGTGCCAGTTCGCGATTGATGTACAGGCAAACCAGCCCATCCGGATTTTTCAGCGCCCGTTGACGGGCAATCCTCGTCCGGCAATCCTGAACAGCAGGCGTAATAAAAAGTCACTGCGGGTCGCCAGTTTACCTGTGGCGATGGTCAATCTGACATTGTTTCGCGTAATCCGAACCTGTTTACCCTGACTGAAATCCCGCTTTCGGTTAACCCTGGCCAGGGTCGATACCGCCATGCCAATGGACCAGTAACAAAATTTGCGAATCCCGGTTTCATGGCGAGGAATCAGCAACGTATATTCCAGCCCCTGCTGCAAACAATGAAAAGCGATCCCAATCAACTCTTCCAGGCCCTGTTCAAACCCTTTGTCATTCTGACCCGCTTCAAGCGCTGACAGATCGAAGTCGTATCTGCTGAACACATCCTGCGGTAACCAGCAGGCACCACGCGCATGGTCATCCCAGATATCCTTGAGAATGTTGGTCATTTGCAGGCCCTGACCAAAAGTCACAGACAATGCCAACAGCTCATCACGCTGCAGCTCGATTTGCGGCGAATAAGCACAAAACAGCTTGCATAGCATTTCGCCAACCACGCCGGCCACGTAGTAGCAATACGTTTCCATCTCCGCCAGGGTCGCCAGCCCCTTGCTGGTATCCTGTTCCTGATAATAAATCATGCCTTCTGCCATCACCCGCACACAGTGGGTGAGTGCTTCCCGCTGCGGATCCGTCAAGCTGTGAGTGATCCTGATCACTTCCGGTGTCAACAGGACAAGTTCATGTTCCGCCGGCAAGGTGGCGCCGGACAGCAGGGGTGCAAGTGTCTGGGCAAAGGCTTGTGCATCCGACTCGCCGGCAACCACCTGGACATATTGTTGTGCAATCTGGCGTTTCTGCTCCGCACTGAGTGCGGGATCGTCTTCAATGGTGTCAACGATACGGCATAACAGATAACCGTTGGCAACCGCTTCATTCAGTCCGTTTGGTAATTGCGGAATCGTGAGAGCGAACGTCCGTGACACGCCTTGCAACAAATACTCCTGTAAGGCTGCGGCTGACGCGGACGCACCAGGCATTGCGGTTTTAGTAGTCATGTCTGGCTGGCAAATTGTCGTTTCAGCTGTCATACAAACGTGATGTGGCAAAAATGTTGGCCAGTCGAAGGATTCGTACGGATGACCACAGAGTCAAGCGGGCGTGATCCGACAGTACTGGCCTTAATGGCATCGCTGATGCATCGGAAGCTTCTTTTACAGTACCGCGGAGTCTCCGTCCTACCCGCCAGTCTTGTTTACAGCCCCGGGTTTACAATTCCCTGGCACGCATAAAGGCTTGCTGCGACACTTTGTGCCATTCCACCACCTGGGTGCGGAATCGGTTGAATGAATCGTATATTTTTTTGCTTGTGTTGTTCTTTTGGGCCAGTTCCAATACCACTTCATCAGATATCTGTCGCAGTTTTTTGAGCACCTCATCGGGAAACTGCTTGAGATCGACATGATGTTTGGTGATCAGGGTATGCAGGGCCGTGTTGTTGCGGGCAGTATATTCGGCCAGCATATCCTGATTCACAACCTTGCAGGCATTCAGAACGATGGATTGCAAATCCTTGGGCAATGCATCGAATGCCTTCTTGTTGACAATGGCTTCCAGGGTCGTGCCGGGTTCATGCCAGCCTGGGTAATAATAATACTTGGCTGCCTTGTATAAACCGAATGCCAGGTCATTATACGGACCGACCCATTCAGTCGCGTCAATAGCGCCCGACTGGAGTGACGTAAAGAGTTCGCCGCCGGGCAGGTTTACCGGGGTACCGCCGGCACGCTTGAGGACTTCGCCGCCCAGTCCCGGCATACGCATCTTCAGGCCCTGCAGATCCTTGAGTGAATTGATCTCCTTATTAAACCAGCCTCCCATTTGTACCCCGGTATTGCCTGCGGCTGCCGGAACCAGATTGAAGTCGGCGTAGAGCTCTCGCCATAAATCCATGCCACCGCCGTAATAAAGCCAGCCATTCATTTCATCCGCGGTCAAACCAAACGGGACGGCGGAGAAAAATTGCGCGGCCTCCAGCTTGCCTTTCCAGTAATAGGCCGCACCGTGTCCCATTTCTGCGGTGCCCTGCGAGACTGCGCCAAACACTTCGAACGCCGGCACCAGTTCCTTGGCGCCATATACTTTTACCCTGATACGACCGTCGCTCATTTCGGTAATCAGACGAGCCAGATTATTGGCGCCCGTACCCAGGCCGGGAAAATTCTTTGGCCAGGTGGTGACCATTTTCCATTTATGGACCGTTTTGGCAGTGGCAAGCGCCGGCGCGCCGGTCAGGAGAGTTCCGGCACCGGCAGTTTTAATAAAATCGCGTCTTTTCATGATTACTCCTTTTGATATATCTGGCCTGAATTTTTCCAGTTATTCAATCTGTTCTGGTCTCTATTTAAAAAACACCTCAAAACTGGCCGTCCAATAATGTGAAGCCAGTACTCAATTTAGTGCTGGCACCCGGTACCGGAATTTGTCATTATGACCAGTGTGGTAACTAAAAACATAATGCCGACATAACCAGGTTACCGCAACGGCAAATAACAACCTGACGGGCGCCATGGATCAAGAACTTCGACGGATCCATTATCGATTAGTATTTGTCATTCTGGGCAGCTTCGCCCTGACGCCAATTATCGGCACCACCGTGGCGATTAAATTCGGTATGGTCAGGCTGTCACAGCTTCTCGACTGGCCGGTTGCTGCAGTCCTATTGCTGGTTTACGCCGGTCTGGTGGTCGGCCTGGTACACCATTTCCGACACCTGCTGTTGCCCACCATCAAGCAGGCCAATCGCCCCGATGCCGGCAAGCTGCAGGAAGTCTTCGAACGCCGCCTGTATGGCTTCACTGACAATTACTGGTCCTATTATCTCGTCTACGCACTGCTGGTGCCTACCGTTCAGCACTGGTTCGGGATCTCCGCACCGGGCTATGCAGGCTGGACCAGCCTGCTACTGTCAATCCTGCTACAGCTGGTAATCGCCATCCTTGTCGGCATGCCCGGCTATTTGCAATCACTGTCACTGCTGGGCCGCGCTGCCCAGTACACCGGGCTGGATCATGTTCATATCAGCATGAAATCCCGGATCTTGCTAATCGGTGGCTTCATTCCGTTGTTAACCACCACCATTCTGCTGGAATACTACTGGTGGCGCACCGGCTTCCTGTCCACCGAGATCCTGCTGGTCTGGTGCCTGATGGGACTGGTGGCCTTCGTCATTACCGCCATTGCTATTCGCAGCCTGAGCCACTCACTGGCGCCGGTCACGGAAGTCATCAGCGGCAGTGGCGCTTCCAATTATACGGATTTGAGCCGACGACTGCGGCCCCGTTCGATTGACGAAATCGGCTACCTGATCCAGACCCTTGGCCGGCTGTTTTCCCGCCTGGGGGAACAGGAGTCCCATATGCGCGCCATCGTTGACAACGCGGCGGAAGGGATCATTGTTGCCAACGAAAACAGCGAAATAGAAACCTTCAATACGGCGGCTGAAAACCTGTTCGGCTACCGCGCCCAGGAAATCCGTGGCCGGCCACTTTCCTGGTTGCTGCCCAGCCTGTCCGTGAGCCGGTTGAAGCTGCCCACCTACGCCGAAGAAATGGAACTGGAAGGGCTGCACCGTTCCAGGGACAGTCTGCCACTCTCGCTGCGCGCCAGTCGCATGCAGATGGACGGTAAAACTTTCTATACCCTGATGGTGGCGGATATCTCCGAGCGTAAGGCCACCGAACAAATGTTACTCGAGGCTGAGGCCCGCTACCGCGACCTGGTGGAAACTGCACATGACCTGGTCTGGAGTATGGACCCGGACGGACGCTGGACCTATCTCAACGATGCGGTCAGCCGAATCTACGGCTATGCCCCGAATGAAATGTTGCACCACCATTTTTCTGAATATCAGGCCCCCGAATCGATCGAGCGTGACGCGGCCGCTCATGCCGCTATGCTGCGCGGCGAGGAAATCCTGCACTATGAAACAGTTCACCTGGATCGGCATGGTAACCGGCGCTATATCAGTTTCAACGCCCGTCCACAGGCCAACCGCGACGGCCAAATTGTCCAGATCACCGGCACCGCGCGAGACATCACCGAACAAAAAGCCTATGAAGAAGAACTTGCCTACCAGGCCCAGCATGACAGCCTGACCGCGCTGTTTAATCGAAATTATTTCCAGCAGGAACTGGAACGGGAAATCGCTCGCATTGCCCGTAGCGGCAGCGAGTGTGCATTGCTGTATCTCGATCTGGATCAGTTCAAGTATGTGAACGACACGCTCGGCCATGCCGCCGGTGATCGTCTGTTGGTGGAGTGCGCCCAGATGTTGCGCAAGCATTTGCGCGAAGGCGACCTGTTGGCCCGTTTCGGCGGCGATGAATTTACCGTGCTGCTATTCGATGTCGATCTGGAGGCAGCACGGCATGTGGCCGAATACATACGCGTCCTGTTTGAAAACTATCGCTTCATCGATAGTGGCAAGACCTTCAACGTTACGGCCAGTATCGGGGTCAGCGAAATCAATAGCACGATAGAAAATGCAGAGCTGGCTCTGTCGCAAGCCGATTTGGCCTGTAATATCGCCAAGTCCCAGGGCCGTAACACCCTGCACCTGTTCAATCCTGCTGACCGGCAAAAAGATGGTATGGCCGAGGACATGGGCTGGGCTTCGCGGGTCCGGGATGCGTTTGAAAACGACAAGTTCAAACTGGCCTTCCAGCCTATCGTGTCCGTTGCTGACGGCGTGGTGCACGACTACGAAGTGCTATTACGCATGACCATGGACGATGGCGACATTATCCTGCCTGGTGGTTTCATGCCGGCTGCGGAACGCTTCGGGTTGATGAATAATGTGGACCGCTGGACGGTCAATCGGGCCATGCACAAGCTGGCCGATCTACACGAAACGAATCCGGGGATCCGCTTTGCCATCAACCTCTCGGGCCTGGCTTTTGAAGATCAGGAATTACTGGGGCTGATTCATGGCGTGCTGCAGGACACTGGCCTGAATCCTTCCCATCTGACTTTTGAAATCACCGAGTCGGCGGCCATCTCCAACCTTGCTGCCGCGACCAAGTTTATCTACAAGCTCAAGGACATGGGCTGTGAATTTGCACTGGATGACTTTGGTACCGGCTTCAGCTC
>JAJDNN010000016.1 GCA_022340685.1 Pseudomonadota bacterium | reverse complement strand
CCGGTGAGTGGTGAGCAGGTACTGCGGGCGGTACGCGAGCTGTTATTCGGGGTGGTGCCGCAACAAGAGGCCGACAAGGTGTGCCTGGAGTGCAAACGCCAGCAACAGGTTTGTGTCATGGTAACCCGGCAGTTGCCCTGCATGGGTCCGGTGACCCGTACCGGTTGTGGCGCCATTTGTCCGCGGGTCGGCCGCGACTGCTATGCCTGTTTCGGCCCGGCGGAAAATGCCAATACCGAGGCGCTGGCCCAGCGTCTTGAAGGGTTCGGTCTGCTGCCGGCGGCGATTGCCCAACGCTTCCTGTTTATCAACAGCCAGGCGCCGGAATTCCTTGCCGCCGGTCAGCGCTGGAAAACTGATCCGACTGAATTGTCATGACTGATTCTGGTGACAGAACGATCCGTGTCCCGGTCCTGGCCCGTGTCGAAGGGGAAGGTGCGCTGGACCTGATCATCCGCGGCGATCGAATCGAACAGCTCCAGCTGCGCATCTTCGAACCGCCACGCCTGTTCGAAAAGCTGCTGGAAGGGCGTCCCTACACGGATGTGCCGGATATCGTGGCCCGGATTTGCGGCATCTGCCCGGTGGCTTACCAGATGAGTGCAGTGCACGCCATCGAGCAGGTATTCCAGCTGAACCCCGGTCCGTGGGTGCGGGAAATGCGGCGACTGATGTACTGCGGGGAATGGATCGAGAGCCACGCCCTGCATGTGCACCTGTTGGCATTACCCGATTTCCTCGGTGCGGACAATGTGATTGAGCTGGCGGAGCGCTATCCGGACGAAGTGCGCCGTGGTTTGCACCTGCAGGGCCTGGGGAACCGTCTGTTACGCCTGGTGGGTGGACGATCGGTGCATCCGGTCAGCACCTGTATCGGCGGTCTGAGTCATGCCCCCACACCAGCGGAGATCGCTGCCTTGCTGGATGAATTCAGACAGGCCTTGCCCATGGCCGAGGCACTGCTGGCCTGGACCGCCTCGCTTGACTTGCCGGACGAGCAACAGGACTTCACCAGTGTGGCACTGCGCCATGCCGATGAATACCCGATGAACGAGGGCCGGCTGGTGTCCTCCGCCGGCCTGGACATCCCGATCCAGGCTTACCAGGACCACTTCCGTGAGTATCAGGTGCCGCATTCAACGGCCCTGCAATCCAGTCTGGATGGCCAGCCCTACCTGGTAGGACCGTTAGCGCGCATTAATCTCAACCTGGACCGCCTGCCGCAAGATTTGCAACAACAGGTTGCGGCGTGCGGAATCACATTTCCGAGCCGGAACATGTTTCATAGCCTGACCGCGCGGGCGATTGAAGTGGTTTACGCCATGGGGGAAGCGATCCGGATCATGGCGGCCTATCAATTACCCGATTCATCCCGGGTTGACGTTACGCCACGCGCCGGGATCGGGTTTGGTTGCACCGAGGCGCCGCGCGGCATCCTCTGGCATACCTATGAGCTGGATGCGGACGGGCAGGTGCAGGCCGCGACGATTGTCCCGCCCACCAGCCAGAATCAGGCACGCATTGAAGACGATCTGCGCAACTCGTTGACTGCGTATGGGCTGCATCGGTCTGATGATGAATTGCGCAAACATGGCGAGACCGTGATCCGCAACTATGATCCCTGTATTTCCTGCTCCACACATTTTCTGAAGATCAAAGTTGGGCGTGAATGACAGCGCTGAGTGTGATCGGGATTGGTTCACCCCACGCGGCGGATCAACTGGGTTGGCAGGTCATCGATATGCTCCGGCAGAATCCCGCCATCCAGGACCTGGGCTCGACGCGCCTCAGTCTGCACCGCTGTGATCGGCCCGGTCTTAGCCTGCTGGAATATCTCAAGGGCGTGGAATGCGCGATTCTGGTCGATGCCGTCGAAGGTGGCACGGCGGGCAGGCACGTGCGACTGACCAGGGAACAGCTGGTGGTCGATCCAGCCAGGTTGAGTAGCCATGCTGCCGGTGTGGCCGAAGCCTTGGCGCTGGGCGATTCCCTGCAGCTGCTGCCGTCGCGGCTGGTGTTGCACGGGATGGAGATCGGCAGCGCAGGGATCGATTTTATTCCGGCCGAAACAAACCTCCGGCAACTGGCGGGTGCCATCGCGGCCGAGGTCGCGCATTGTTGTCAGGAACCAGACAATTTGAAAAACGCACCTGGCGCAGTAACAAAAACTAACACGCAATAAATGTCATCCGGATCAAAAAAAGTTATCTACGCGGCTCTGGCCGGCAATACCCTGATCGCGCTTACAAAATTCAGCGCCGCTATCGTGACGGGCAGCTCTGCCATGCTGTCGGAAGGGATCCACTCACTGGTGGATACCGGAAACCAGGGTTTATTGCTGCATGGCCTGAAGCAGGCCAAAAAACCACCGGACGAGCGCTTCCCCTTCGGGCATGGCAAGGAAATCTATTTCTGGAGTTTTATTGTTGCGATCCTGATTTTCGCGCTGGGTGGGGGAATTTCCATCTATGAAGGGATCCGGCATTTGCAGCACCCCGAACCTATGTCGCAGGTGTACGTCAATTATATCGTGCTGAGCCTGGCGATTCTGTTCGAAGGCGGTGCCTGGCTATTTGCCTGGCGGGAATTTACCCGCGCCAAGGGTAAATGGGGCTATATCGAAGCGATTCAGCGGGGCAAGGACCCGTCCCTGTTTGTGGTGTTGTTCGAGGATTCGGCCGCCATTCTGGGATTGCTGGTCGCGTTGCTCGGTGTTGGGCTGAGCCATATTACCGGCATTCTGTATTTCGACGGTTTGGCCTCGATTATCATTGGCCTGATTCTCCTCGGCACAGCGGTGTGGCTGGCGTACGAAACCAAGGGGTTGCTGATCGGAGAAAGTGCCAACGTCAGCGTAGTGCGCGGTATACATTTGATCTTGCAGAATTACCCGGAGATCGGACACGTGAATGAAGTACTGACCATGCACATGGGCCCGGATTATATTCTGGTGAATATCAGCGTAGATTTCAGGAATGAGATCCCGGCCGGTAAAGTTGAAACTGTGATCGCGGATATCGACACTGCCATCAAACACCAATTTCCGCTGGTCAAGCGGGTGTTCGTCGGGGCGGAAGCGCGTTCGGTACGGCAGGCAGCGCCGCCTGAGCCCAATTACGAACCTGTTACCTAATTAAATAACTAAATCGCCATGCTTGAGAATATTCCCGCTGTCCTGAAATCACTGGCTACAGCCGGCTCGGCCCTGAAGGCTTTTGCAGATATGCGCGCCAGAACCCGCGGCGAGGCGCGGGCCCTCGTCGAGGAGTTGAAAGAAAACTCCCGGTTGTGCTGGCTGGTTATCGAGGAAGACGTGCCGGTAGAGCAGATCATTCCTGATCTTTCGTCAGTGGAATACGACCGGCTCAACAAGACGGGTTTTGATTTCGATGCATTAAAGCGTAAAAAGATCAGTCTGCAGGCCGGACTGCAAGACTCTGATCTCGCGTCATGGGCGGGCAAGCCGACCCGGGCTCTGGTCGAGAATATTTACGACAAGATCAAGAATCTGAAAACCACCTACCGGCATGCGCCACGCAGCGAGAAGCGCCGCTGGAAAACGCGCATTTTCAATATCCAGAAACGCATCCTGCTGCTGCTTGAACATTGCCGTAATTGAGCGGTCACCTGTACATGCATTGGCTGATTGCTTTACTCTGGTGGCAGCATTCTTTTTGTAACAAATACAGGTGGCTGATATGGAACTTGGCATGATTGGTCTGGGTCGCATGGGCGGCAATATGGCGCGGCGATTGCGCCGGGCCGGTTTCTCCCTGGCGGCCTACAACCGGAATTCCGAGGTAACCCTATCCCTGGCTGAGGAAACTGGGCTGCATGCAACCACGTCGCTGGCAGAGCTGGTCACGCTGTTACCATTGCCCCGGGTCATCTGGCTCATGTTGCCCGCCGGTGAGGTAACCCAGGAATATGTCGATCAACTTGCCGGGTTGATGAGTCCGGACGATATTCTGATCGATGGTGCGAATTCCTGGTACAAGGATTCGGTTCGCCATGCTGCCCAACTGGCGGAACACGGTATCCAGTTTGTCGATGCGGGTGTGTCTGGCGGCGTGTGGGGTCTGGAGAACGGTTATGCCCTGATGGTCGGGGGTGAAGCGGAAACAGTTCGCCATATCGAGCCATTGTTAAAAGCGCTGGCGCCTGCGCCGGACAAAGGTTGGTTGCGGTGTGGTCCCGCGGGTAGCGGTCACTTTGTGAAGATGATTCATAACGGTATCGAATACGGCATGATGCAGGCGTATGCGGAAGGTTTCGCCTTGATGAAGGCGCGCGCGGATTTTGATTTGGATCTCGCTGCGATTGCTGAAGCGTGGCGGCATGGCAGTGTGGTGCGTAGCTGGTTGCTGGACCTGAGCGCGGAATTTCTGTCCAAGGATCAGGATCTGGCGGACATAGAGGCCTTTGTGGCCGATTCCGGCGAGGGCCGCTGGACTGCGCTGGAGGCGATTGAACAGGGCGTGCCTGCACCGGTGATGAGTCTTGCATTGATGATGCGGTTTGCCAGCCAGGGCAAGAATGAGTATGCGGATAAATTACTGGCCATGATGCGCAAGGGATTTGGCGGACATGCGATCAAGGACAGGAGCAACTGATGAAGCAAAAGAGCCCGGGACCCTGTTACTTTGTAATTTTCGGTGCTACTGGCAACCTGGCGACAGACAAGTTGCTGCCGGCGTTGTATCACCTGGAAGCGGCAGGGCGGATCCATGAAGAATTACGCTTTATTGCCCTGGCGCGGCGGGACTGGAGTCAGGACGACTGGCGAATGCACCTGGAGAGAGTACTGCGGGATCGTCTGGGAGAGAGTTTCGATGTTGACCCCTGTGCGCGGCTTGGATCGCGATTTGAATATGTGAGCGGTGACTATAACGATCCCACTGCCTATGCGAATCTGATGGAAGCTCTGTCCCGACCGCGCGCCGGGACCTGTGAAAACATCATATTTTATCTCGCGATACGACCTCCTGACTTTCTCGAAGTCGTGACACAATTACACAAGACAGGTTTCAGCGGTTCCTTTGCGCGCCATCGCATTGTGGTGGAAAAGCCGTTTGGTGAGGATATCGACAGCGCAAAGGCTCTGAACATCCGCCTGCACAAGCATTTCACCGAAGAGCAGATTTTCCGCATCGACCATTACCTGGGTAAGGAAACAGTTCAGAATTTACTCGTGTTCCGATTTGCCAATACCCTGATCGAACCTGTTTGGAACAGAAATTATATCGACCATGTGCAGATTACCGTGGCCGAAGATAAGGGTATCGGTAATCGGGCTGCGTACTTTGACCAGGCAGGGGCTTTGCGGGACATGGTGCAGAATCATTTGATGCAGCTTCTTACCGTCGTTGCGATGGAGCCACCCGCAATGCTGGATGCCGATGCGCTGCGGGATGAAAAAGTCAAAGTGCTGAGATCCATTCGGCCGATCCCCATGCGCGCCATAGGAACCCATGCCCTGCGTGCGCAATATGGACCCGGGACGGTGGCTGGCAAGTCCGTGCCGGGTTATCAGGATGAGCCCGGCGTCAGCGAACAGTCCACCACGGAAACCTACGTGGCAGCCAAGTTCTATATCGATAACTGGCGCTGGCGCGGGGTACCATTTTACCTGCGAACTGGCAAACGCATGGCGCAGTCCATGTCTGCCATCAGTATCCGATTCCGGCATCCACCTCAACAGTTGTTTCGCGAAACACCGTTGGAAAATATCGAACCTAACTGGATTGTACTATCGCTCCAACCACATGAGAGCATGCACATGGAACTGCATGCCAAGCAGCCCGGGCTGGAAATGAACACCCGGGTGGTTAAATTGATGGCCTCCTTCAGGGAAGAGGATGGCAAGTTGCTGGATGCCTACGAGACATTGTTACTGGATGTAATCGAGGGGGATCGCAGCCTGTTTCTCCGCTTTGATGAAGTCGAGTGGGCCTGGCGCGTGGTCGATCCAATCCTGCGTCACTGGGCAAAAGAAACGGAGTTCATTCACTCCTATCCGGCGGGCAGCTGGGGGCCAGGAGAAGCAGCGCGGTTGTTTGACAGTGAAGACCAGGACTGGCGGAACACCATCTAGCATGCCACCGGTACAGATTCGTCGTTGGCATGTTTATTCTGACACTGCCTCACTGCGACAGGATGTGGTCGATGCCCTGATCGTGGTGGCCAACCACAGTATTAAGCAAAGAGGTCGGTTTTGTATCGTACTGGCGGGAGGGCGTACGCCAGCATCCATTTACCAGGCCTTGCGCCACGCGGCTACCGACTGGTCTGGCTGGCATATATATTTTGGAGATGAGCGTTGCCTGCCGGTTGGTGACCCGGAGCGTAATGACTGTATGGCACGTTCCTGCTGGCTGGATCATGTTCCAGTGCCGGAAAAACAGATCCATCCGATTCCCGCCGAACTTGGAAGCGAAGTCGGTGCGCGCGCCTACGAAAAAGTCATCGCTGGAATTGACCGCTTCGATCTGGTCTTGCTGGGACTGGGTGAGGACGGGCATACGGCGAGTCTGTTTCCAGGTTATGAATTAGGAACAGATCAGGCTGCCCCGGCGGTATTAACGGTGAGGGATGCCCCCAAGCCGCCGCCGGAGCGGATCAGCCTCAGTGCGCGAAGGCTAAGTACTTCAGACCGGCTCTGGTTTATTGTTGCCGGTGCCGACAAGGCTCAGGCTCTGGAAATGTGGCGCCATGATCGTGACATCCCGGCACGATTTATCTGTCCGGAGCGGGGTGTTGATATCTATACTGATATTGATGTCGTTGATACGGGATAGCGCGCCATCGAAAACCCGCTATTCAAAGAATACAATATGACAGGGTCTGAAAGGGGTAAGTATGGGGACAGCAAAGCCAACCAACGATAAAACGCCAGCAGTGGCAGAACTACCTTTTGTCGCGCCCTGTCGCAGGCTGGACACCCGGGCACCGCTACACTGGCTGGGCCAGGGTTGGCGCGATTTCAAGCAAGCGCCTCGCCAAAGTCTCAGCTATGGCATGGTGATGCTACTGCTCAGTTATCTCATAACTTTTCTGGCGTTACGTTTTGGTAATCTTTCGTTACTTTTAGGCCTGTTGTCCGGGTTTGT
>JAJDNN010000006.1 GCA_022340685.1 Pseudomonadota bacterium | reverse complement strand
AGATGTCGTGGTGTGGTGGCGGCGAGATGAGCGGTACCCCTGGCTTGCAGTAGCGCAGCTCAGCTATGAGCTCGTTGACCTTGTGGCCGGGCAGCTGCCCGCCTTCACCGGGCTTCGCGCCCTGGGCGATCTTGATCTGCAACACTTCGGCGGAGCGCAGATAAGCGGGCGTGACACCAAAACGGCCTGAGGCCACTTGCTTGATTTTGGAACGCTTGCTGGTGCCGTAGCGTTTCGGATCCTCGCCACCTTCCCCGGAGTTGGAGCGCCCGCCAAGGGTATTCATGGCTTCGGCCAGTGTTTCATGCGCCTCCGGTGACAAGGCTCCGAGACTCATGGCGGCGGAGTCGAAGCGTTTGAGGATATCTTCCGCCGGTTCTACTTCGTCGAGCGGTAGCGGGGTAACATCGTCACGCAGCCTGAGCAGGTCGCGTAGCGTTAACACCGATCGGTTGTTAACCAGTGCGGCGTATTCCCGGTACTTGGCATACTCGCCGGATTTAACGGCGTCCTGGAGGGTGCGTACTACATCCGGGTTGTAAGCATGTTCCTCGCCGCCATAGACGAATTTCAACAGGCCACCCTGTTCAATGGTTTTGCGGTTGTTCCAGGCCAGCTGGTTCAAGGCGCGAAGATCCGCGTCCAGATCGGCGAAGCGGCTGCCTTCAATCCGGTTAGTGGTGCCGCTGAAACAGAGGTCCACCACCTCCTGGGCGAGGCCGACCGATTCGAACAATTGCGCACCGCGATAACTGGAGATGGTAGAGATCCCCATTTTGGAGATGACCTTGTACAGACCCTTGCTGATGCCTTTGCGGTACTGGCTGTCAAGCTGGCAGGCGTCGGCCTCGTGAATTTCGCCACTGCGAATCATGGCGCGAATGACTTCGTAGGCCAGGTAGGGGTAGATGGCGGTGGCACCGTAGCCAATCAGTGTTGCGAAATGGTGCGGATCGCGGGCGGTGCCGGTTTCCACCAGGATATTGGCATCACAGCGTAACCCTTCCTGAATCAGGCGGTGGTGCACCGCGCCGGTGGCAAGCAGGGCATGCACCGGCAACGTGTCGGGTGCGATGCCGAAGTCGCTCAACACAATGATGACCTTTCCGCTTTTTACCGCGGCAACCGCTTCGTCACAGATAATCTCGATGGCGCTGCGCAGGCTGGTGTCAACGGGACGGTTCAGACTGATAACGTGGCTGGTGTAGTCGGGGTTGCTGTCACCCAGCGACCGAAGCTGCCTGAACTTTGAACTGGAAAGTACTGGCGAGTCAAGCAGCAGGCGGGCGGCGTGTTCAGGCGTCTGCTTGAACATATTGTATTCACGGCCAAAACAGGTCTCCAGGGACATTACCACCTGTTCGCGAATCGGGTCGATAGGCGGGTTGGTAACCTGGGCGAACTGTTGACGAAAATAGTCATACGGGGAGCGCAGCTTATGTGACAGGACCGGGAAGGGTGTGTCGTCGCCCATGGAACCGATAGCCTCCTGGCCGGCCTCGGCCAGGGGGCGGATTATCTGGTCACGTTCCTCGAAACTCACCTGGAACAGTTTCTGGTAGATTTCCGTCTGGTTTGGACTGAGTGAGGCTTCACAGCGCTCTTCCTTGAGTTTCGATTCCAGCCTCAGGGCGTACTTGCTCATCCACTTCTTATAGGGGTTGGCATTCTTCAGGTGGTTGTCAATGTCCATCGGCAACAGCAGTTCGCCGTTGTCGGTATCAACGGCGACCATCTCGCCGGGTTTGAGTCGGCCTTTGCTAACCACGTCGGCCGGTTCGTAGTCGTACACGCCGATTTCGGAGGCCAACGTAATGTGTCGGTCGCGGGTGATGACCCAACGGGCCGGCCGCAGGCCATTGCGATCCATGGAACAGGCCGCATAGCGGCCGTCGGTAAGCACGATGCCGGCCGGACCATCCCAGGGTTCCATGTGCATGGAATTGTATTCGTAGAAGGCGCGCAGGTCGGGGTCCATGGCGTTAACGTTCTGCCAGGCAGGCGGGATCAACAGGCGCATGGCGCGGAAGATATCCATGCCACCGGCCAACAGGGCTTCGAGCATGTTGTCGAGGCTGTTGGAGTCAGAACCGGTCATGGAGACCAGTGGCCGCACGTCTGCCATCGGTAACCGGGGCGTCTCGAACTTGTGGCCACGGGCCACCGACCAGTTGCGGTTGCCCTGAATGGTGTTGATCTCGCCGTTGTGGGCGAGGTAGCGAAACGGCTGGGCCAGTCGCCATTGTGGCCAGGTGTTGGTGGAAAAACGCTGGTGGAACACGGCCAGAGCGGATTCCATAGCCGGGTTATGCAGGTCCTTATAGAAGACGGGCAGGTTTTCCGGCATCACCAGTCCCTTGTAGGCAATCACTTTCGATGACAGGCTGGGAATATAGAAATAATCATCGGCCGGCTCAATGACCTTTTCTGTCCGACGCCGGGCAATATACAGGTGCCGCTCAAAGTCGGCTCCGTCCATGCCCGCAGGAGCGTTGACAAAGACTTGCTCAATGATGGGTAAGGTACGCAGGGCTTCTTCGCCGCAGGCCGTGCTGTCGGTTGGTGTCCTGCGCCAACCGGCGACCTCCAGTCCCTCCTGTTCCAGTTCGGCTGTCAGTGTCTGGCGGGCGGAGCTGGCCCGCTTTTCGTCCGGATTCAGGAACACCATCCCCACGGCGTAGTTGTTCGCAAGTGCAAAACCCAGCTCAGTGGCCACCGTGCGCAGGAAGCCGTCGGGTTTTTTCAGCAGCAGGCCGCAGCCGTCGCCAGTCTTGCCGTCAGCCGCCACCGCGCCACGGTGAGTCAGGCGAGCGAGGGCGCCAATCGCGGTCTCTAGCAGCCAGTGACTGGGCTTGCCGTCCATCTGGGCGATAAGACCAAAACCACAGTTGTCCCTTTCAAAATCAGGACGATACAGGCCAGTTAATGGAATGTTTGGATTAGTCACGCTTTATTAGACCGTTGTTGTTCCGTTAAGTTATTGATTTTTAAGCGACACAGCCGCTCAAGGCCCGGTACAAAATGGTCAGGCAGTATACAGGTCAGCCATGAGGGCATCAATCTGGCAAGCGATTGATTTTGAGGAATTTCCCTGTTGATAGCCCGGGTTTATCGCACCGATCGACGATGGCGGGGGTGTGCCGGGTGGGCTCTGTAGCGGGTGGGGTAGTCGGTGGTACTGACACTAACCGGTGCTTTCCATACCCCGCATGAATACAACTTTGTAACCGCGCTTGAGTTGGGTGTCGCGTACCCGCAGCAGGGCATCGAGGGCCGAATCCCAGTCGGGAAAGTGGTCGCGCTTGATGCGGCCGGCCAGGCCGAGCTGCCCCCACTCCCTGATCAGGTTCCAGCCCGACAGCAGGTCTTGTTGCAAAGCCAGCTGATAAAAACGTGGTGGCTTGCCGTCGAGCGCGGGAATTTGCATGTAGATTCTCATAGGACAGGGTCAGGGAAGAGTGACGGGGCGCGAGAAGAAGCGGAGCGAATTTCCGGAATAACCAAAATACGGTGTTAATGCATATCGCATATTACGGACACTGAGTATCATTAGCGTAACCCGTGAAACTTCAACCCAAACATCGATTTATCAATGCAGTTACCCGGATGCGGTTTCTCTTATTCGTCCCCGATTTTTTGTCTCATTAGTCAGGTTAATTCCTCTGGATCAAAAATCCGCCGATATTCGGTAATGGCGTAGCGATCGGTCATGCCGGCAATGTAATCGGCAACGGCCCGGGCCCTGCCGGATTCACCCTCGGCTTCATCAAGTTGTTTGACATGTGTCTGATGTTCCGGTTTTAGCAGGCGTGGGTCGTGCATGAAGGCATCGAACAGGGACTGGAGGATTTTGCGCGCCTTGTTGGTCATGCGGTGGACCCGGTAATGGCTATACAGGTTGGTACGTAAAAACTGTTTCAGCCGCTGATTTGCACCTTGCATCTTGTCGCTGAAGTGAATCACCTCGGCGTTTTGCTGACGAATATCATCGATAGATTGTGGTTCGAGTTCAGCCAGGCGGGTCTGGCTGGTTTCTATCAGGTCAACAATCTGAAGATTGATCATGCGGCGGATGATTTCATGTACCAGGCGACGGCCCGCCAGATTCGGGTACCGTGCCTTTACCTCATTGTATTGTTGTTCGAACAAGTCACATTCAGTCAGCTGGGCGAGGCGGATCAGGCCGGACCGCAGACCATCATCAATGTCGTGATTGTTATAGGCAATCTGATCGGCCAGGTTGACGAGTTGCGCCTCCAGTGAGGGTTGAGTTTTGTTGATGAAGCGTTGGCCGACCTCGCCGAGTTGTTCTGCGTTACGCAGCGAACAGTGTTTGAGGATGCCCTCGCGTGATTCGAAAGTGAGATTCAGGCCGGGAAAATCGGCATAGCGCTCTTCCAGGATATCGACGGTGCGCAAGGACTGCAGGTTATGCTCGAAGCCCCCATAGTTCTGCATGCAGGCGTTGAGTGCATCCTGGCCGGCATGGCCGAAGGGCGTGTGGCCCAGGTCATGTGCCAGGGCGATGGTTTCGCTGAGATCTTCGTTGAGATTGAGAATCCGGGCGATGGAGCGGCTGATCTGGGCGACTTCGATTGAATGGGTCAAACGAGTGCGGAACATGTCACCTTCATGATTAACGAACACCTGAGTCTTGTATTCCAGGCGACGGAAGGCGGCGGAGTGGATAATACGGTCCCGATCACGTTGGTATTCACTGCGATAGACGGGTGAAGGTTCGGGGTAGCGACGTCCGCGTGAGCGGGTATCGGTGGCGGCATACGGAGCAAGATTCATCATGTTGCGTCCCGTCGCTAGCCTTCATCCAGTGCGCGGTGGGCCTCGATGGTTTCTCGTAGTTTATCGAGGTCGAATTCATTGGTGATAAAGGCATCACCAATAGCACGCAGCAAGACCAGGTTGATTTTGCCGGCCCGGACCTTTTTGTCAACGGCCATAATTTCCATGAAATGTGTGTAGTTCATGTGGGCCGGGGCACGGGTCGGTAACAGAGCCTTGTCGATGAGGTTTTCTACTCGCTGAACGTCAGACTCGCCAAGCCAGCCCTGACGCCGGGAGAGATCAGCAGCCATGAGCATACCGGTGCCGACTGCCTCGCCGTGCAGCCAGTTGCCGTAGCCTGCACCGGTTTCGATGGCGTGGCCAAAGGTATGGCCCAGATTAAGCAGGGCACGCACGCCGCCTTCCTTTTCATCGGCCGCCACGATTTCGGCCTTGCTGCGGCAGGAGGTTTCAATCGCCTGCACGATGGCGGCTGTGTCGCGGGCCAGCAGGTTATTCATGTTGTCTTCCAGCCAGCGGGTAAATTTCTGGTCCCTGATCAATCCGTATTTAATGATTTCAGCTAGGCCGGCGGAGAATTGCCGGTCTTCAAGGGTTTCCAGCGTGGCGGTATCGATCACGACACAATTTGGCTGGTGAAAAGCACCAATCATGTTCTTGCCCAACGGGTGGTTGACCCCGGTTTTACCACCCACGGAGGAATCAACCTGCGCCAGCAACGTGGTGGGAAGCTGGATAAAATCAACACCGCGCTGATAGGTAGCCGCAGCAAAGCCGGTCATGTCGCCAACTACACCGCCACCCAGTGCCACCAGGGTACAGTGGCGGTCAAAGTGATGACTCAGCAGCGCATCAAAGATAAGGTCCAGGGTCTGCAGGGTTTTGTATTGCTCGCCATCAGGCAGGATGACTGTCTGGACGTCGTAGTTGCGGAAGGCGCTGAGCGCCTGCTCCAGATAGAGCGGGGCGACAGTTTCATTGCTGACAATCAGGATCTGATTACCCCTGATATGGGGGCTGACCAGTTCCGGTTCGCCGAGCAAGCCGCTGCCGATTAATATCGGGTAGCTGCGTTCGCCCAGTTCAACGGTGAGGGTCTTCATGTGCAAGCATATACCGGGTTGGCGATATGGAGCCGGCATTATAAGGCAAAGCTATCAGGCCGGGTTATTTTTGAGTGCCCTGATAATGCGGTCGACTGCATGGCGCACGCTGCTCTGACCCGTTTGTAGTACGATATCTGCCACTTCCCGATAAAGGGGGTCGCGAATTTGCATCAACTCTTCCAGCCGGGTGCGGGGATTGTCGGTTTGCAGCAAGGGGCGATTGCGGTCGTGGCGGGTACGCTGGAGTAGCTGTTCGACATCGGCGGCCAGGTAGATTACTTTCCCCCGATTACGCAAATAATCGCGATTGGCCTTATCCAGCACGGCGCCACCGCCGGTTGCCAGGACGATGTTGTGGCGTTGTGTCAGGTCGTCGATGACGGCTGACTCCCGTTTTCGAAAGCCGGCCTCGCCTTCCACATCAAATATCCAGGGTATGCTGGCGCCGGTCCGGGCCTCGATTTCATGATCGGAATCGACGAACTCCATGCCAAGCGCGTCGGCCAGCTGACGGCCAATGGTAGTCTTGCCCGCGCCCATCGGGCCGACCAGGAAAACATTGGACTGGTTTTTCATCTGGCAAGCATAAACAAAGGCGAGGTGAAATGTAAAAGGCCATGCATTTGCATGGCCTTTTAGGGAGCAGGTTGGTTCGCCTTACAGCGCGATATTTTCCTTGATCAGCTTGGGCGTCACGAATATCAGCAGCTCGGTCTTTTCGTTCTGTTCCAGCTTGTGGCGGAACAGTACACCCACCAGCGGCAGATCACCAAAGAACGGGACGCGTTCGGTGTTGTGGGTCTTGGTGGTTTCATAGACCCCGCCGAGGACCACCGTCTCACCATTATCAACCAGGACCTGGGTTTCCACATTGTTCGTATCGATGGGTGGCACACCCAGCACCTGGTTGGCGAAGTTGGGCTTGTCCTTGGTGACTACCAGATCCATGATAACCCGATCATCCGGCGTAATCTGGGGCGTTACCTTCAGGCTCAATACTGCCTTTTTGAAGGCAACGGACGTGGCCCCGCTGGAAGTCGCCTCCTGATAAGGGATTTCGGTACCCGTTTCAATCAGGGCTTCCTGCTGGTTGGCGGTGATGACTTTCGGGCTGGAGATGGTCTCTGACTTACCCTCCGCCTGGGCCGCAGACAGTTCCAGGTCCAGCAGGGTGCCAAACGGGAGCTTGGCGATGGCCAGGCCAATACTGCCGGCCCCCGCGGTGACAGCGGGCAGGTCGACGTTCAGGCGCTGGGGCAATTGCGGTGTGGTGCCGAACTGGTTGAAGCCGTCAGCGGAAGTCAGGCTACCGGATGTGGTCGCCTGTCCTGAGCCAGTACTGGAGGTAGTTGAGACACCGAACCGGACCCCCAATTCCTGGGTGAACTTGTCACTGGCCAGTACCACGCGTGACTCAATCAATACCTGCCGTACCGCGATGTCCAGTTCTTCTACCAGCGCGATGATAGCGTCGATATTTTCTGACGTGTCCCGCACCAGCAGCTTGTTGGTGCGTTGATCGACACTCACGCTACCGCGAGGGGAAAGCACTGACTCGTCCTTGGATTTGATCAGGGTCGCCAGATCACTGGCCTTGGCGTAGTTGACCTGGATGGTTTCATTAATCAGTGGCGCCAGTTCATCCACTTGCTTGGCCGCTTCCAGTTCCAGTTTTTCCCGCGCGGCAATTTCTTCGGCAGGCGCAATCAGCATGACGTTTCCGCTAACCCGTTTGGCCAGGCCTTTGGTTTTCAGCACAATGTCCAGCGCCTGGTCCCAGGGAACATTTTTCAGGCGTAGTGTCAGGTTGCCACTAACCGTATCGCTGACCACCATGTTCAAACCGGTGAAGTCGGCCAGGAGTTGCAGTACGGCGCGTACTTCGATGTTCTGGAAGTTGAGAGACAGACGTTCACCCGAATAGGGGAACTTGTTGCGTTTCTTCGCGGCATCTTCGTCCTGCTTGACGGGCGGCTTGATGTCGATGGCCAGTTTTTCATTGGCCTGGTAACTGATGTAATCGAAATCCGTGGCGGCGGTAATGATCAGGCGTACGTCATTACCATGATTGAAGGAATCGATGGTCGTGACCGGAGTAGCAAAATCGATGACGTCGAGGCGGCGTTCCAGTTTTTCCGAAAGGCTGCTGTTCTTGAGAGTAACCACCACCTGCTTGCCGCGTTTTTTTACTTCCACGGGGGTGTTGGGATCGGCCAGGGTAACCAGTATCCGGCCTTCACCTTTCATGCCGCGCTGAAAATCAACATCCAGAATGTTGATGGCCGTGTCGGCCTGGACGGGGCCGCTGGGTGCAACGAGCGGTGGGGTAGAAACGTACTGACTCGTAGCGGTATCGCCGATATCGATGAAAACCTCATCGCCCTTGACAGTGGTGGTATAGCCGACCGGTTTCGCCAGATTGATGACGACACGTGAGCGGCCGCCTGCCTCAACGCCGGATATGCTGCGCACAACACCTACGTTAATATTCTGGGACTTCTTTGGGGTGCCGATGTTGGTGCCCGGGAAATCCAGCGCAATCCGGGCGGGATTATCGATGGTAAAGCTGGTCGGTTCGCTTGCCGGCTGCGCCATTTTCAGGCGTATCTGTACCTTTTCGCCAGGCAAAGTGGTGAAAGTGACATCCTCGATGGTATTGGCCAGCAGCGTGGTGGCTGGAACCATGCTGAGGAATAGCAGACTGCCAAGCAGTCGCCGGGTTGAGGTGATCCAGGTTCGGGTGTGTGCATATATCATTTTTCGATTCTCCATCTGGTACTACTCGGACAGGCTCATAGAAGCCTCTCGATCAATCCAGCCACCGGTTGCACCGTTAGGGATGATTTCTGTTAACTTGATTTCGTTTTCGGTGATGGCGATTATCTCGCCGTAATTGCTACCCATGTGGTTTCCGACCTGGACCCGGTAGACCGTTTTGTCGGGTGCCGAAATCAGAGCCCAGAGGGTGCCTTTTTTCTGCAGGGTACCGACATAACTGAGGCTGTCGAGGGGGAACTCTTCCAGCGCTTCTCGCTTGCGATTAATGTCTGGTGAAATGCCAGAGTCGATAGGCGCTTCTTCACGCACATTTTCAAAGTAGGGCGAGAAGGGATCGCGGCGATCTGTATCCAAATAGATAAAGGTTTCGTAGGGCTTAATTTCCGGCAGGGGCTCGATTTTGCTGCCTTTACGTGCCTTGACTTTATTAACGTAGGACACTAGGTCGCCGTGTTGTTCAGTACCGCAGCCACCGATTACCAGTGAAACTGCAAGCAGAAACAGCAGGTTCCAGTAGAGACCACCGGATTTCAGCCGCCGTTGAGGGAAAAACTTGGTTTGTTGTTCAGCAGTCATAATTCAGTTACCGACCTAGCGTCTGCGTCCTTTCTTCTTTT
>JAJDNN010000205.1 GCA_022340685.1 Pseudomonadota bacterium | reverse complement strand
ATTGCACGGACCAGGCAGGGGAACCCGTCCACCTGCAGGCCGGCTAGGCAGCATGGCCGGGTCACGTCTGCCCTGTGTCGAACTCGGGGTCGAACTCGGCGACCGCCAGGCCGAATACAGTGTTATCTGGTTGCATGGCCTCGGTGCCAGTGGCCATGACTTTGTGCCCATGGTGCCGGAACTACAACTGCCGGACAGCGCAGCAATCCGGTTTGTGTTTCCCCACGCGCCGCAACGCCCGGTAACCATTAACGGCGGTATGGTGATGTCGGCCTGGTATGACATCGTCGCGTCTGAATTCGATGTGCGTGAGGATGCAGCGGGTATCCGCCATTCACAGCAACAAATCGAGGCCCTCATCGATCACGAAATCGAGTCGGGTGTTCCCGCGGATCACATTGTGCTGGCCGGATTTTCCCAGGGCGGCGCCCTGGCCCTGCACACCGGCCTGCGCTATCCCCGTGCACTGGCAGGAATCATGGTACTGTCCGGCTACCTGCCGCTGGCAACGTGTGTAGCCAATGAACTCAGCGCCGCGAATCGTGCAATTCCCATTTTCATGGCCCACGGCGAGCACGATCCCATTGTTCCGCTCGCGCTCGCGGGGGAATCATGGCAGCAACTTGAGGCGCTCGGATATCAACCGGAATGGCATTGTTACGAAATGCAACACAGTGTTTGCATCGAAGAGATTTGGGATATCAGTCGCTGGCTAAGGACTGTGTTTCAACTGGAAACAGCCGGGGACTGACGCGTGTCCCTGATCGCCACATCAGCCGGGCTTGCGCCACACCAGGATACGGTTGTTGGCTGGCATGGCATGATCGGCGATGAATGTCAGTCCGGCGTCCTCGGCCAACGCCGCCAGGGTCTCAAAATCCCGGATCCCGCTGGCCGGATCCCGTGCCTTGAGCCAGGCGTCGAAGCGGGCATTGCTGTCGCTGGTATAGCGGCCCTCATAGTTGAAAGGTCCATACAGGCAGAATACACCCCCGGCCTCGAGCACCCGTCCGATACCGGCAAACATATTCTGCACCGAAGGCCAGTCCATGATATGCGCGCTGTTGGCGCTAAACACCGCGTCGCAGTCCACCACCGGCCAGTCAGGCTGATTGACATCCAGCGCCAGCGGCCCTGACAAATTTGCCAGTCCCGCCTCCCCCATCCAGGCATCGATGCCCGGATGGTTAGCGGGGACGTCACTCGCCAACCAGTGCAGGTGGGGTAACTGGGCGGCGAAAAACACAGCATGCTGACCCGTGCCGCTACCAATTTCCAGCACCCGTCGCGCGCTAGCCAGATGTTGTTGCAAGACTTCGAGGATCGGCTGCTTGTTCTGCTCACAGGATTCAGAAAATGGCTTCATACTAAATTAGATAATGGTATATTAGTGTTTTTTGATATAGCTCAATGTGATCGGGCAGCAAAAGGATTAAAATTAATTATGTATTTCCCTTTTCAGGAGAGGCCAATGGCCGTTCGGCTTATTATATTGCTGGGTCTGCTGCTCGCCGCCCTTACCGGCCATGCCGGCGAACCCGATGGTGAGGCGCTGTATCGACAGCATTGCGCGGCATGTCACGGTTACGATGGCATGGGCGGTGTTGGTATTCCCCTGGCCCTGCCCGACTTTCAGTACAGCGTCACCAACAAGTATCTCAAGGTCACGATTCGCGAAGGTCGACCAGGCCGGATCATGCCCGCCTTCAGCAACCTCAGCAACAAGGAGCTGAATGCCCTGGTCAAATACATTCGCCGCTGGGCGCCAGGTAAACCGTACCGCTATCCGGTGACCCCGGTCAAAGGCAATCTCGCCCGCGGCCAGTTGCTGTTCAATCGCCATTGCGCCGCCTGTCATGGCACCAATGGCGAGGGTGGTAAGGGTACAGGCGTCACCTTTTCGCGGCCGCGGGATTTACCCATCATCGCACCGGCCCTGAATAATTCCGGTTTCCTCAATGCGGCGTCGGATCAGTTCATCAAGGCCACCCTGATGAATGGTCGCGAGGGAACCCCGATGGTCTCGTTCCTCAAGCAGGGGCTCACTGAAAAGGACATCAACGATATCGTGGTGTATGTCCGCGCGTTCGAAAAGAATCGCCCGCCCGCCCGCAAGACACCGTTGGACACTGATGAAGCAACCATTGTATTCGAATCGGCCTACGATCTTAAAACGACCATTAACAATATCAAAGATGCGGCAGTCGGCAACAACTTCATCATTATCCGTGAACAGACGCTGGATCAAGGGCTGGTGCCGGCCGACAAGGAAAACACCAAGCAGCGTATTGTCTTTTTCTGTAATTTCGGATTCCTGAACAAGGCACTGGCAGTGGACCCCCGGGTCGGCCTGTTCCTACCCTGCCGGGTCACGGTGGTCGAGAAAGACGGCAAGGTCCTGGTGTATGCCATCAACCCCAACCGCCTGTCACGCCTGTTCAACAACTCGGAACTCAACCAGATGTGCCATGAAATGAATGACACCTATATCTCCATCATTGAGGACGCCACGCTATGATCCGCAAATCCGTCTGGCCGCTGATACTGGCTGTGCTGGGCCTGCTCCTGGTGCGCAATGCGCTGGCACAAGACCTGCTCATGGCGCGTGTACCGATGACCTTTCCCGAAGCCATGTCCAAGCTGCAGGAAACCCTGAAGAAGCACAAGCAGACACTAAGCCGGGTGCAACGCGTGGATATCGGCCTGACCTCGAAAGGTTACAAGACTGACAAGTACCGGGTGGTATTCTTCGGCCGGGCCGATGAGGTCCAGGATCTGATCAACCAGTATCCAGAATTTATCCCATATCTGCCTCATAAAATCGCTGTATTTGCCGAACAGGACGAAACCGTGCTGGTGGCCGCCAATCCGGAACATCTGTTCAAAAGCGATAATCCGAAAAAGCAGGCCATCGTCAAACGCTGGCACGCGGATCTGGAAAAGATATTCCATGACATGCGCCAGGAATAGCCCATCAGAGAAGAGAAGAAAATACACCCGCCACCGGACTGCATACCGGATCGGGTAGCACAGATTTAAAAGATCCCCTTGCGCTCCGGGCGGTGCGGGAGTAGCTTATATTTACGAATGAAAACCAATCTGATGAGACCATGTTGAATTCAATCGATGCGGCTCAATGCCGACAACTCCTGCAAGCCTGTCCCATCGGCATGATGCTGCTGGACAAGAAAGGCGTCGTACGCTGGATCAATCCAGCACTGGAAACCTGGCTGGGGAAACGGGCCAAACTGATTGCTGACCAACCGGCAGATGGCATCCCTGCGGAACTGCAGGGGCTGTATGGGGACAATCCTACTGTCCACCTGTCTGCTGACAAGGCAACCGATGAGCACTGGCTGATCGGTACCACCCAGCCACTCCCGGATGGTGGCCGGGTCCAATTTTTTACCAATGCCAGCCCCCTCAAACAACTCATGCAGCAACGCGACGATCTGCTGGCCGAGCTGAAGGAACTGACGGTGACCGATGCCGAATCGGGCCTGCCCAACCGGCGCGCCCTGTTCCAGAACCTGGAATCACAGGTATCCCGCAGCCGTCGCTATCAGAATCCGCTGTCGATTATTCTAATGCGTATCCAAAACATGGAAGACGCCATCAACCGAACTGCCAATCGGGATAGTGAACCCTTGATGAGTGCGATCCGTACCATCCTCAATGACCAGATGCGCTGGGCTGACATGATCGGCCGGCTCGATGAAACAGACTTCCTGTTTATTCTGCCGGAGACGGATCTATCGGCCACTCGCCAGTTGACCGAAAAGATCAGCGCAAATTTTGATGACATTGCAATCGAAGGCTTGGACCCGGGCGATTTTTCCATCATCAGCCGGTATGGCATTGCCGAATGGCGCAAGGGTGACGATGTGGGGCTGCTACTGATGCGTGCCCGCGAGGATCTGGAAGGCGAGGCGCGCTCCGCTGAACAGGCCGGCTAGGTAGCCGCGCCAAAGACGCGAAAAGGCGGTCCATTTATGGACCGCCTTTTTTTATACCTCCCCGCCGGAAGCTAACTCCAGTTGTGACAGACGTTGCCGCGCCCGACCGATAGCCGCCCGGACCTGTTGCGGCGCCGTACCACCAATATGGTCGCGCGCCGCCACCGAGCCATCCAGTGTCAGGACATCGAACACATCCGCCTCGATAACCTCGCTGAACTGGTGCAGTTCCGGCAGACTCATCTCGGACAGGTCCTTACCGTTATCTACCCCGTAACGCACCACCTGGCCCACAATTTCGTGTGCATCCCGAAACGGTACGCCATTGCGCACCAGGTAGTCCGCCAGGTCAGTGGCGGTAGAAAATCCGCGCAGCGCCGCCTCGCGCATATTGTCCCGCTTGACGCTGATTTGCGGCATCATGTCGGCGAACAACCGCAGACAGCCCTTGACGTTGTCGAGGGTATCGAACAGCGGTTCCTTGTCTTCCTGGTTATCTTTGTTGTACGCCAACGGCTGGCCCTTCATGAGAGTCAGCAGACTCATTAGATGGCCATACACCCGGCCAGTTTTTCCCCTTACCAGTTCCGGCACGTCGGGATTTTTCTTCTGCGGCATAATCGACGAGCCGGTACAAAAACTGTCGCCCAGGTCCACGAAGTCGAACTGGGCCGACGACCACAGCACCAGCTCTTCGGAAAAGCGTGATAGATGCATCATGAGGATTGCCATGTCCGACACAAATTCGATGGCAAAGTCACGGTCGCTCACCGCATCCAGTGAATTCTCCGCTATGGCGGCGAAACCGAGTTCTCGCGCGGTAAAGTCCCGATCGATAGGATAGGTTGTACCGGCCAGGGCCGCTGCCCCCAGTGGCATGACGTTGACCCGGGTATAGCAGTCCGCCAGCCGCGCCTGGTCTCGCATCAGCATTTCCTGCCACGCCATCAGGTGGTGGCCGAAAGTGACCGGCTGGGCAGTCTGCAGATGGGTGAATCCGGGCATAACCGTCTCTGCCTCCTGTTCGGCGAGTGTTAGCAAGCCTTGCTGCAGGCGGAGCAGTTCAGCCGCGATAAGACGGATTTGATCGCGCAGGTAGAGCCGAATATCGGTCGCAACCTGATCATTGCGGGACCGCCCGGTGTGTAGTTTCTTGCCGGTTACACCGATGCGATCGGTCAACCTTGCCTCTATATTCATGTGCACATCTTCCAACGCAGTGGACCAGGCGAACTCACCCCGCTCGATCTCGATCTCGATGTCGCGCAGGCCATCAATAATAGCCTGGCATTCCGCTTCGCTCAGAACGCCCACATGGGCCAGCATCCTGGCATGGGCAATGGAACCGGCGATGTCATGTTTGTAAAGCCGTTGGTCGAACCCTACCGAGGCGGTAAAGGCCTCCACAAAGGCATCCGTCGGTGCGGTAAAACGCCCCGCCCAGGGTTTGTCAATGTTGTCTGTGTCACTCATGCTGATAGCTAGAAGTCAGGTTTTTCAATGCGGCAAGTATAACGGTTTTGTAATCAACTTACTTCACCGGCCTGTCTCATCTGCGCCGGCACCTTGTATATACTAAGTAACACGCTTTGCGTAATAATGATTGAATCCTATGCGCCTGATACCTCAGCCCAAGAATTGTGACGATCTGTTCCTGCCGGATCTGTGTGCCCTGCATATGGTCTTCGTGGTGGTGATAATTGCCGAACTGGCCGCCTTCGTAATCGCCCTGGCACCGCTGGACACGCCCATCACACAGCGCTGGGAAAGCCTGGGGATGATTTCACTCTATGTCCAGTGGTGCGCCCTGGGCAGTTGCACGGTGCTATGCATCGTGCGTCCCTGGTTGTGTGGCATGAGTAATATCCGCGCCGGGATCATCAGCTATGTCCTGATCCTGCTGGTTATCATAGGCGTTACCGAGCTAGCCTACTGGCTGGTATATCGGGTTGGCTATGAATACAGTCTCAACTGGCACTGGCAGTTTCTGGCACGCAACGTGGCAATTGGCGCCCTGATCAGCGGCCCGATCCTGCGTTACTTCTACGTACAGAACCAGTGGCGGCGCAAGGTACAAGCCGAAAGTGAGGCGCGTCTGCAGGCCTTGCAGTCACGCATTCGTCCCCATTTTCTGTTTAACAGCATGAACACCATCGCCAGTCTGGTACATGCCGAGCCCGAGCAGGCCGAAGCAGCCGTCGAGAACCTAGCGGATCTGTTTCGCGCTTCGCTCAGTGATGCACGGGCGCGAATTCCACTGGAGGAGGAGCTGGCGCTATGCCGGCACTATCTTGAAATCGAGGCCCTGCGCCTTGGTGATCGTTTGCAACAGCAGTGGCGGGTTGAGGTCTTACCCGCTGATGCACTGGTTCCTCCGCTACTGCTTCAGCCATTGCTGGAAAATGCGGTCTATCATGGTATCGAGCCACTCACCGACGGCGGTACGATAGAAATAGACGGCAACTTACAAGATGGCGTCATCGAAATCCGGATTCGCAATCCGCTCAATAGCCAGTCGACCCGTTCCCAGGGAAACCGCATCGCCCTGGACAACATTCGGCAGCGCCTTGCTGCACTGTATGGCAAACAAGGCAACCTGCACGTCGACAGCGATGAGCACCATTACACCACCACTATTCGCTTTCCATTCCAGACGACCGCCCATGAAGATTCTGATCGTTGATGATGAACAGCCGGCCCGCACCCGCCTGCGCGGTATGCTGCAGCAGATGGAAAACTGTGAGGTTGTTGCCGAGGCGGCTAACGGCCGTCATGCCCTGGAGGCATCTCAACAATACCAGCCAGATGTGGTACTGCTTGATATTCGCATGCCGGGCATGGACGGCCTGGAAGCGGCTGAACACCTGGGCAAGCTCGAAGTCCCGCCGGCGGTTATATTTACCACCGCCTATGACGACTATGCCTTGTCCGCCTTCAAGACCCATGCGGTGGATTACCTGCTGAAACCGGTGCGCCGCGAGCACCTGCAATTGGCACTTAATGCCGCACGCCGGCTTAACCGACCGCAATTGCAGGCCATCGTGGAAACCGAAACGCAAACCACCAGCCCCACTCACATCAGCGCACGTGTCAAAGGTGATCTGGTCCTGATCGAGGTGGGGGACATTTTCTATTTACAGGCGGAACACAAATACGTCACGGTAGGCTATCGCGGTGGCGAGGTATTGATCGAGGACTCGCTGGTAACGCTGGAAAAGAAATTTGCCCGGCTTTTCATGCGGGTACATCGCAACGCCCTGGTTGCCAGGCAATATATTACTGCGCTGGAAAAAAACGCATCAGGTCATTGTCAGGTCAGGCTGAATGGATGCGACAAGGTCATCGAAGTCAGTCGACGACACTTGCCGGAAGTCAGAAAATTTATGAAACGCTAACAGACTCGCGCTACGGGTTCTTGCTTGCCTTGAGCTGACGGCTGATATCATCCAGTACAGCGGTTTGTATTTCCAGGGCGACCTGCTGAAACGCTG
Organism: Pseudomonadota bacterium; assembly: GCA_022340685.1. Taxonomy (GTDB): domain Bacteria; phylum Pseudomonadota; class Gammaproteobacteria; order UBA6429; family Thiohalophilaceae; genus JAJDNN01. The sequence continues at coordinate 6,342 of JAJDNN010000205.1, read as the reverse complement.
ACTCAAACGCCTTGATAATAGCCGCCATAGTATTGTCAGCGGCCTCCCTTACCGCCTCGGCATTGACCACGGACTCCGGGATGGGCTGCCGACCATCCAGTCCAGTCATTATGCCGACCAGCCTGACACGGATGCGCGGGGCTTCTTTATCGAGATCGTAGATCGCCTCAAAATCCTGGATCTGCAGATTCAGACTGTAGTTAGTCGCACCGGACAACGGCGTGTTGCTGACACTGCGAAAAGCATGACTATCAAGAAATGTCCGGATCATAAGATCCCTGACATAGACGGAGGTTGTCGCCGGCCAACCTGCATTTGCCACATAATCGTAGCGGTTGGCATCTGGCATAACGATGATTCTGTTGCTATCCAGTGCAGGTGAAATGTAGCTTATCCCCACCACCATGTGCACCGGGATAGTGACTGGCTCTACCGACGACGCCGGAACCTGAATAGTATAAATACTGACTGGTGGCAAATCCGATTTGGGTAGCGAACATGCTGCACTCACCAGCACCACAAACAGAATAACAAGCAGTTGCTTCATTGCGCCACCTTCATGCCACCTGGTTGGGTCTGGTAGATAATTTGCGATGGATCGCGCTCCAGTTTTTCCGTCAACCGACGTAGTTCAATCACCATGGTTCGACTTTCCTCTATCAACGCACCCAGGTCCTGCAGACCGTTTGATGCGGCAAAGTTCAACTGGGCGGTATTGCGCTGATATAACTTCTCGGTCAGTTTGGTAATTCGCGCCGTGTTGTGGGCTGTATCCTGCATCTCCTTGAGCGTCGCCAACACGCCCGGCCTGATTTCAGTGATACTGAGCTCAAGTTCAGCCAGGGTCCGATCAAACTGGTCTACGGCTGCCGGCAACTGCTGAGCCACCTTGTCCAGTTGTTCCAGTGTACTGCTCAGATGTTGCAGATTATTCGAACTCAAGGCCGCGCTGGCACGACTAACCAGCATGTTCACATCCTCAATCAACAGCGGCAAACTCTGCAACACCTGCGCCAGATCCGAGTCCTTGGCCTTGATTTGCGGATATTTCTTTTTATCGCCAGGGATCTTGACGGGTGTCTGATCCACCCCCTCCTGATACAGTTCGATAAAGGCCACCCCGGTGATCCCCTGCAACTTTAGCTGGGCAACACTATTCTTATAGATCGGTACGGTTTCCTTGATATCAATCAACACGCTTACCAGCTTGGGCCTGTCGGGTACCAGGTCAATGGTATACACCTTGCCCACCCTGACACCCAGATAGCGAACTTCACCGCCTTCACCCAGACCCGCCACCGAACCCTTGAACAGGATTTCATAACGCTGGGTTTTTTCCTCATTTTTGTTGGCAACGATGATCATGATGGACATTACCAACAGAACCGTGGTCAAAATCACGAATGCACCAACGGCGATATAGTGGCCTTCTTTTTCCATAACTTTACTCTTTCACACCCAGGGCAGCCCGTGATCGCGCCCCATGGAAATAACGCTGGATCCACGGATGGGTATTGGCAAGAATTTCATCCAACGTTCCGACCACCATACGCTTGTCCACCAGTACCGCAATACGATCACAGATATTGAATAGGCTGTCCAGATCATGGGTGATCATAAATACTGAAAACTTCAGATTGTTCCGCAGGTAGGCAATCAGTTCATCAAATTCAGAGGCTGAGATGGGATCCAAACCGGAAGTCGGTTCGTCCAGAAACAACAGTGGCGGGTCCAGCGCCAGGGCGCGGGCTAAAGCCGCTCGTTTGACCATCCCGCCGGACAGCTCGGCGGGAAATTTGCTACCCGCGCTCAATGGCAATCCCACCATCTGCAATTTGAGATTGGCCAGCCCTTCGCGGGTAGCGGCCGCCATTCTGGTGTACTCCTTCATAGACAGCTGGATATTATCCAGCACCGACAGTGAAGAAAACAGAGCGCCGCTCTGAAACAACACTCCCCAGCGTTGCTGGATATCGAGCATCTGGGCGCGATCCATGCTGGTGATGTCCTTTCCGTGGATCCGGACGCTGCCTGCGGTGGCCTGGCGTAAACCGAGAATAGTATGTAACAGTACCGACTTGCCCGAACCGGACCCCCCCACCACACCCAGAATTTCTCCCGGATTCATATCCAGATCCAGGCCGTCGTGCACCACCTGGGTACCGAACCGGTTAACCAGGCCGCGGATTTGAATAATTGGCTGTACAGCCATCAGAAGCCTATCCAGGAAAACACAACAGAGAATAGTGCATCCGCCATGATCACCAGAAAAATGGACTGCACCACTGCGTTGGTGGTTTGCTGCCCGACACTCTCGGCAGATCCACTGACCTGCATACCGCGCATGGTGCCGATAAATCCGATCAGAAAGGCAAACACCGGCGCCTTGACAATACCTACCAGAAACGTATTCAGGCCGATGGAATCTATCGCTCGATGAAAAAATTGTGTCATGGAAAGATCCAGCATATAGACCGACAAAAAACCCGCCCCTACCATGCCCATCAAGTCCGCCAGCAATGTCAACAAAGGCAAGACTATAACCAGTGCCACAATACGCGGGATAACCAGGATTTCGTAAGGATCAAAGCCCATTGTCGAGAGTGCATTCACTTCTTCATTGATCTTCATGAATCCGATTTGCGCAGCGAAGGCACTCCCTGATCGGCCTGCGACCATGATAGCGGTCAACAGCACCCCCATTTCGCGCAACACGGAGATCGCTACCAGATTTACGGTATATATCTTGGCGCCGAACCGAGCCAGTTGATCAGCACCCTGATAGGCAAGCACAATGCTGATTAAAAACGCGATGAGCGCAACGATCGGAATGGCCTGAATCCCGGTGGCATAGGTGTGATGGGCGATATCCTTAAATCGCCAGCGATGCGGATGCGGGGCGACACGGACCAGGCTGCTGAAAATTCGCCCGAGAAAAGCCAGCGCTGCGGCATTTTGTTCCTTTTCCCGGATCGCAAATCGGCCGATGCCGGCCAGACCGGCACGCAGGCCGGGTAAGTGGTGTCCCTCTAGCTCTTCCTGTGGTTCGGGCAGATCGTCGAGAAACTTGAAATGCTTGCTGTCAAAGTTCGCCAACTCGGCCTGTTGACCTTGATCCTGCAATTCCTTCACCTTGCGCCACAACAACCAGGCACCGGTCAGATCAAGTTGCGTCAGTTGCCCGGGCTGGAAACATACCGGAATATCGAGTTGGAGCGGCAACGTGTCCAGTTCTGCCTCCAGCCCGGCCGCATTGGCGATCGTCCAGTCACCCGTCACCTCGACCCGGATCCCTTCGGCGCTTTTGTGTACGTGCAGGTAGGTCATCACGCTTCCGAAACGCGTTATCACTTCATGCAAGTGTCCAGCGGGAACTGTATGGGAATTACTGACTGAATGCCAGCCGCCGGTGCGGCTACATGAATGGATTGGCTGCGACGTTCATCCTGGCTTCAGTTCAAACGATATTGCATTCCAAAACTGACGGACATGGGCAATGGCACACCCTCGGGTGGCAGGGGCATTGGCAAGGCGGCTCGGACAGTCGCATTGGCTGCCTGACACAGGATCCGGTTGTCACCGGCTATCTGTAACTGGCTGATTTCGCCCCCGGGGAGCAAGGTAAAGGATACCTGGATGACGCCTTCCAGACCCCGCCGCCGGGCCATGCGTGGATAGTATTTATGCGTGTCGATGTGGGCCAGCAACTGCGCCAGATACTGATTTCGCAGTTGTGCTTCGTCTACCACCGGTGCCGTATCCTTCTGCGTGATCCGTTTGTTTATCGCGGCCTGCGCCGATGCCCGATGTGGCGTGTCCGACCCGGGGCTGGATTTTTCTTGCAGAACGGAGCTTTGTTGCCGTGGCTTCGGTTTGTTTACCTGATCCGACTTCCTGTCCGGTTTACTGATCAAACGGGGGGCCGTTTTATTCTGTTTGACCTCCCGGGACTGAGGTGGCGTGGCTGGGGTGACCACCAGGTGCACCTGCATTGGTTTGAATGGCAACTGCCTGGCTGAGGGGCGCGGCGCCGCCCGGTCCATGAATACCACAGCAGCACTCAGGTGCAATGCAACTGATAATGTGAAGAAGTAGTAGATTGTCCGCGGCGCGATCATCGTCCAGGATCTTTCGAAATAACCCGACCAACTGAGGCCGGGTTATTTCGCATTATCGGGCGAGTTAAAAACGGGCAAACAGGCGTAGCCAGAATTCCCGGCCGGGCTCATTCACCTGGATGGCAGTCGGATTGAAGGGATCCACATTGGCCCGGTTGACGCTGTAGGCGTAGTTCAAATCGAACACATTATTAACGCCCGCCTTGAGGGTCACGTCTTTACCGAGTTCATAACTGCCATACAGGTTAAGGATCACCCAGCCTGGTGTGACGCCCGGATCCACACCGCTATTCTGGGTTGGATCGTCTTCCACCCGGGTCTGGGTGGCCTGACCGTGGACCATGCCGCCCAGCATCAACCTGGCAACTGTGTAATCCAGACTAAGGGTGGCATCAAACGGCGGCGTCTGGCCAATCGCGCGGTCATCGGTCAGGTTGGTCGCGTTGACATAAGACATGGTGACCTGGCTCGACCAATGTTGACTAATACGATAATTTCCTTGCGCTTCGAAACCGTATAGACGGGCGGTGACATTGCGATAGATGGTTGCGCTGTTGGTCTGCAAAATCCCCTCCTGACCATGCGCACGATCCTGCAGAATAAAGTCATCAACATAATCGTAGTACACCGAGGCAGAGGCATTCCATTTTCTCTGTTCCCAGTTAACACCGACATCAAGCTGATAGTGCGCCTCGGGTGCCAGGTTGGGATTGCCGATCCATTGCATCATCGGCTGGGGGCTGTTAGCAGCAAGATAGAGCTCGGTGGCATCGGCCGCGCGGACGGCGCGGCTCAGGGTTGAGTACAACACGGCGTTGTCGTTCATACCGTATTCATAGGTCAGAAAACCGCCCAGGTTATTGTCATCACTGTGATCGGGATTAGCCCCGGCATAGTAGGTATCGTAGAGATTCTGTGGTGTGACACCCATCGCCGCCTGTTTGGTGCTGGCCGCAGCGTTGTCCACATAGTCGTAGCGCAATCCGGCCTTGAACCTGTCTCGCGGATTGACCGGTACCGCAACTTCTGCGAGCAAGCCGGACTGACTGATGGTAACCCCCGGCCACATCAGGGACTGCAGAGTGTTCGGATCATTGCCACTGCCGGGCGGCATGCCGAAGTAGCGATTGGCATCGCGATCATTGTTCTGATAATCAACCCCGAATGTCCAGGTGGTTCCACCCCGGGTTCTGATATCCCCGAGCAACCGGCCACCCGCGGTATTGGAGGTTGATGTCGTCTCGGCCTTGACCGGTGCAGTCAGCGGTCGTAGTGAATAGTTGTTCATCAGGTGATCAATATCGGTCGAGTAGAGATCGGCCCGGATATTACTGAACACGCCCAGTTCGGCCGCCTGCTTGTAACGTAACCGCACGGTGTCACTATCGGCATAGATGCCGTCCATGCCTGCCCCGGCGTACAGAACGTCATCATTACGCACCGCCTCATAAGATAACTCCAACCGGGTCCCGTCACTGGGCGTATAACCGAGGATCAGGCTGGCATCCTCGGCTGTGTAGGCAGAACGCACTTCATCACCGCTGCCATCGGTGTAATTGCCGGCATCCGTGTAATTGGCGATGCCGCGGATGAACCCCTGCGTGCCTCCACCTGCCAGATCAAGTCCGGCCTGTACGGTATCGGAATTCGACACGTAACCGAGCGAGGCGCTGCCACGAAAATGCTCATCACCCAGAAAGCGGGGAGTGGTGCGTTCGAACAAGACCGTGCCGCCGCTGCCGCCACCGCCATACAATACGGTCTGGGAACCCCGAATGACAGATACCGTCTCGTACGTTTCCACCGCGGCATAGGAAGTCGGCGGATCCATCCGGTTAGGGCAGGCACCATATAAATATGCCCCGTCTAGCAGGATATTCAGCTGGTTGTTCTTCTGGCCGCGAATAATGGGGTCGATACCATGGCCGCCCATCCGGCTGCCGTCCACCCCATTGACATTACGAAGCCACTCCCCGCCGTCTGATGCAATCCCCTCTTCGATTTCTTCAGGCGGTCCTGTTTCTATAGCCGGATTTGTCATCCTGGCATCTTCGACCACAATGGTCGGTTCCGCGGCCAGCACCACGGCGGATGCCATGACGGAACCGATCAATGTTGTCAGTCTTGTTTTTTGCATTTCAGCCAAACCGTTTTTTATGAACCGGATTGACTAGAGCAAGATCGAGGCCAGACTGACAACAGCTATGTTTTCAATGCCTTACCG
>JAJDNN010000160.1 GCA_022340685.1 Pseudomonadota bacterium | reverse complement strand
GGTTATGACATTATCGGAGCCAGTGTTATCACGGACGCTCACCTCTACGGTGCTATTATGGGGCTACTGGCGGGCGCAGGATGCGTGATCCGGCCTGCACTCTCCAGAGATACCAAGAGCCTGACATAATGATGAAAAAGTCTGGTTCAGTAAACAATACGGTCCCCCGATCGAGGCCATTTGAAAATGGCGGAGGGACAGTCTGTGGCTGGCTAATCGTATTGAAATTTATTGCGACGCAGGGATTGTATCGAAGTTGATAGATTGGCTCCCGGTCAGCACAATGTTAACAAATTCTTCAGCCTTATCCTTTTCGGGATAGGGTCCACTCTCGCCTTCACGTGTGAGCACATACCAGCCTTCTCCCATGACATAAAAGTAGCGGTTTGCACTAATGCGGGCTGGCTTACCGGCGCGTCGAGACATGTTTGCCATTCCTAAGCTGTATTACACCTATGGACAAAACCCAGTCCGATGATTCCAACGCCCACATTTTAAAATTCTTATCCATGAATTTCTCTATAAAGAATCAATAGCATTAAGTATAAGTATTATCTTTAGGAAAATCTTTCTCAATATTCCATTCATGCTAATAAATTTGGATGATTTCTAGATTAGATAAGGCTCCGTTGCGTAGGTGCTGTCCCACACAACATCATTGTCCGGTCCGACATTTGATATGTCTAGCTCAAGTCGGCTAAGAGCACTTAACAGTCGTTGGCATGTGGAAATTAATGTTGGACGGATAACCGTATGACCAATACATACATTAATCATACGGTTCCGGCCTATTGTGGCGGAGGGACAGGGATTCGAACCCTGGATGGGCTATAAACCCATGCTGGTTTTCAAGACCAGTGCTTTCAACCGCTCAGCCATCCCTCCCTGAAATCCGGGGTGAGGTTCGCGAGTCACGCGGAAAACCGGTTTCCCTTCCTTCCAGAGCCCGTGTGCGCAGAGTAGTGCGCGCCAGTATCACAAGTCCCAGTATCTCCAGGGGTTTTCCGGCCCGGATCGAATGATTCGGCTTTCTCTTCCGTGGGTCGCGTGCTTCGGCCCTTGAATTTAGAGGCCGCGAAGCATACCTCATGCACATGCGCCTTTCCAGTGCCACGTGAGGATAATAGCGCTTGATATTGGGAACTGATACGGTATGCTGTGGTCATATGGATCAGTCAGTTACGATCAAACCAGAGGAATAAATATGTACGAAAATCAAACTGTTGCAAGACGTTCAGCGGAATCGGCCCTGGCGACCAACAAGGTGTTGCGTAACACCTACGCACTGTTGTCGATGACACTGCTGTTTAGCGCAATAACGGCAGCGGCTTCCATGAGTTTGATGCTGGGTCCCGGAACCTACCTGCTGTCGGTGGGTGGCGCTTTCCTGCTGATCTGGCTGGTGCTGCCCCGCACCGCGAATACCAGTGCAGGCATCGGGGTGGTGTTTGCGATTACGGGCTTGCTGGGATTCAGTCTGGGGCCAATTCTTAATCAGTATCTGGCCCTGTCAAACGGATCCGAAATCATCATGACCGCACTGGGTGGAACCGGCGTGATTTTCCTCGGCCTGTCGGGGTATGCCCTGACCACGCGACGCGATTTCAGCTTCCTTGGCGGTATGCTGTTCGTGGGGCTGGTGGTCATTCTGATTGCCGCAATTGCCAATATATTTCTGGCCATACCGGCCATGTCACTGGCAATCAGCGCTGTTGTGATTCTATTGTTCAGCGGGTTTATCCTGTATGACACCAGCCGGATCATTAATGGCGGACAAACCAACTACATCATGGCGACCGTTTCACTGTATCTGAACATCTTCAATATTTTCATCCACCTGCTGAATATTCTCGGCGCGCTGGGTGGTAATAATAGATGACGACACGGTCATCCGAGTGTAAAAAAAGCCCCGTTCGCGGGGCTTTTTTCTTCCAGAAATGACATTCAACATCAAGCGAGAAACCAATGGATAGCATGTGGATTAAAATTGGCAGCGCCGTGTTGCTCGGTGCAATGCTCATCTATATCTGGCCGCGCGCCAAATATATGCTGAAAGAAAGCCCCAAGGCAGGCAAAGGCGACTGGGGGTCGGTTCTGTTGCCGATCGCTATGGTGGTGCTGTTCGTATTGTTGCTCATCAGCATGGTGCGTTAACCGCCTCTCGAATAAGCGACCACCGGATGCATCACTGATAACGCTCCCACCGCGATGCTTGCATTGGAACGGGCAAATTCTTTCCCGATCCTGCAGCATTCATTCGATCACGCTGAGCCCGCCCATATACCCCTGCAGTGCCTCGGGCACCGTCACAGTGCCGTTCTCCTCCTGATAATTTTCCAGAATCGCCACCAGCGTACGGCCCACTGCCAGGCCGGAGCCGTTCAGGGTGTGGACCAGCTCCGGCTTGCCGGTATCCGGGTTGCGATACCGGGCCTTCATGCGGCGCGCCTGGAAATCCTCGAAGTTGCTGCAGGAAGAGATCTCACGGTAGGTGTTCTGGGCCGGCAGCCAGACCTCCAGATCGTAGGTCCTGGCCGAGGAAAAGCCGATATCGCCGGCGCACAAGGCCATGACGCGGTAGGGCAGATCCAGGCGCTGCAACACTGTCTCGGCGTGGCCGGTCAGAGATTCGAGTGCCGCATCGGACTCTTCCGGCTTCACGACCTGCACCAATTCGACTTTCTCAAACTGGTGTTGCCGAATCATGCCGCGTGTATCCTTGCCATAAGAGCCGGCCTCGCTGCGAAAACAGGGCGTGTGACAGACGAATTTACGGGGCATGTAGTCCGCCTCGATGATCACATCCCTGACGATATTGGTAACGGGCACCTCGGCGGTGGGGATCAGGTAATAGCTGTTCTCATGATTATGATCCAGCCTGAACAGGTCTTCCTCGAACTTGGGTAACTGGCCGGTACCGCGCAGGCTGTCGGCATTGACGATATAGGGCACATACGTTTCGGTGTAGCCATGTTCGCGTGTGTGCAGATCCAGCATGAACTGGATCAGGGCCCGGTGCAGGCGCGCAATCCCGCCGCTCATGACGGCAAAACGTGACCCGGTAATTTTTGCGGCGGTTTCAAAATCGAGCAGGCCAAGCCCCTCGCCGACGTCAACGTGGTCCCGAATCTTGAAACTGAACTGGCGCGGTTCGCCCCAACGCCGGATTTCCCGGTTGTCCTCTTCACTTTTGCCATCGGGGGTGCTGGCATGCGGCAAGTTCGGGATCCCCATCAACAGGTCG
>JAJDNN010000197.1 GCA_022340685.1 Pseudomonadota bacterium | reverse complement strand
TGCCCCCAATTGGGAAAATCCAGAATCAGGCCGCTAACACAAAGGGCCAGACCGAGAATAACCGCCAGCCAGAACCAGATTTTTTCACCGGCATTGAACCGCCCGGCACTGGCATGCCCACCCAACAATCCCCCCGCCTTGCTCAGCCATTTCAAATCACCACGGGCAAAAAAGTTGTTCTTCACGAAAGTGAAAAACAGGGCAAGGATCGCTACCAGAAAGATCGGCCCCAGGGTATTGTGGGCCATCAGGCTGGCCGAGGCGGTCACTGAAAATCCTTCCGGCCCCAGCAATGGAACGAGAACATAACGGCCGTACAACGTTATCAATCCGCTCAGCGCCAGAATCCAGAAGATAACAACAGTAAACCAGTGCACGATGCGTTCATTAAGGGTGAAACGCAGGATGCGTTTTCCGGATCGGCCGCCCGGCAGACGCAAGGTGCCCCTGATCAGGTAGAACAGGATTATCAGCCCGAGGATGCCACCAATCAGGATAGCTCCAAAAGGTATCAGTTTTTTCATCCGGAATAGACGCCACTCCTCACCCCGTTTGTTAATCAAGATGCCAGCATCTACGTTGTCTGCCTGGGTCTGGCCGATTACTGCTTGATCCCGTTGCCGGACCTCTCGCCATAACTCGGAACCCGGATTGCGCACAGCCGAACCATCCTGCACATAAGCCACCGCATAGGGAATCAATGGCAGTACCAGGGTCATGGCTATCAACAGCAGGAATGACCACAGCATATAGCGTTTGCGGCGCTGGCGTGCCTCACCAGTATCCTGGATTACAGCTGCTGTTGTGTGTTTCATAATGGCGCCTCACTTCCACAAATGCATACACAACCAATTACGATCTTGGCTACACAGAACCACCTCAGTCTTTGCTGCTCGATTTGCCTTCCAGACCGCGCGCTGCACCTAATGCGGCTTTCTGCTGAGCCACGCCGGTCAGGAATACACTGGCACCACGATTGAAGACGCGTTGGCGGAAAATATCCGAAATCACCGCGGCATCACCTGCGAGGAGGGCCTTGGTAGAACACATCTCCGCACATAGGGGCAATTTTCCCTGGGCCAGTCGATTGGCTCCGTAGAGCTTGAACTCTTCCTCGCTGTTGTCAGCCACCGGGCCGCCGCCGCAGAAGGTGCACTTATCCATCTTGCCGCGCGTGCCAAAGGCACCCTGTTTCGGGAATTGTGGTGCTCCGAACGGACAGGCGAATAAACAGTATCCGCATCCGATACAACGTTCCTTATCGTGCAATACCACGCCATCATCCGTTATATAAAACACATCAACCGGACACACCGCCTTACAAGGCGCGTCGTTACAGTGCATACAAGCCACGGACAGGGATCGTTCCCCCGGTTCACCATCCTTGATAGTCACTACCCGTCGCCGGTTGACACCCCAGGGACGTTCATTGGCATTTTTGCAGGCTGTTACACAGCCATTGCATTCGATGCAACGTTCGACATCACAGAAAAATTTCATTCGTGCCATTTTGAAGTACTCCCCTGGTTAGGCCTTGATGATTCGGCACAGAGTGGCTTTGGTTTCCTGCATCTGCGTCACGGAGTCATAGCCATAAGTCATGGCGGTATTTGCCGACTCGCCTACTACATAGGGTTCGGCGCCGGGCGGGTATTTGTCGATCAGGTTCTTTCCTTCCATCCAGCCACCGAAATGGAAGGGCATGAACGCAACACCAGCTGCAACCCGATGGGTCACCATCGCGCGAACCTTGACACGCCCCCCATCCGGGCTCTCCACCCACACATCCTGCTTGTCCACAACGCCAATGTTGTTGGCATCATAGGGATTCATTTCCACAAACATGTGTTGCTGCAATTCCGCTAGCCAGGGATTGGATCGTGATTCGGCTCCCCCGCCTTCATATTCCACCAGCCGACCCGAGGTGAGAATGATCGGGTACTTGGTTGCGAAATCCTTGTCCTGGATCGAAATGTACCGGGTTGGCAGCCGATAAAATGATTTCCGGTCCGCATAGGTGTGGTATTTCTCCAGTAAATCACGTCGTGGGGTATAGAGTGGTTCACGGTGTACGGGTATCGGGTCCGGGAATGTCCAGACAATGGTTCGTGCCTTGGCATTACCAAATGGCGCACAACCATGTTTGATAGCAACCCGTTGGATCCCACCAGAGCGATCCGTCTTCCAGTTTTTCCCTTCCGCCAGCTTTTTCTCGTCAGTAGAAAGTTCATCCCACCAACCGAGTTTCTTTAGCATCTTGTCGGTAAATTCGGGATAGCCATCCTTGATGGCGGACCCTTTAGAATAAGATCCATTCGCCAGCAGGCTGACACCGTTACGCTCCACCCCGAATCGGGCCCGGAAAGTCAATCCACCCTTGGCCACAGTCTTGCTGGTGTCATACAGGATCGGCGTGCCCGGATGTTTCATCTCCGGGTTTCCCCAGCAGGGCCAGGGCAAGCCGTAGTATTCGCCGTCACACGGACCACCTTCCGCTTTGAGGGTTGTGTAGTTGAAGGTTTCCCAGTGCTGCTGTTGTAACTTCAGTCGTTCCGGGCTCTGGCCGGTATATCCAATGGTCCACATTCCCTTGTTGAACTCACGGGTGATGTCCTCGATCAGCGGTTCATCGTTATTCACCTTGATGTGCTTGCAGAGCTGTTTATCAAAGCCCAGTTTTTTGCTCAGCTTGTACATGATGGTATGGTCTGGTAGAGACTCGAACAGCGGTTCGATCACCTTATCCCTCCATTGCAGGGAGCGGTTCGAGGCGGTGACAGAACCATAGGTTTCAAACTGGGTAGCAGCCGGTAATAAATACACGCCATCTTTGCGTTCACTCATCACTGCCGACATGGTGGGATAAGGATCGATGATTACCATCACGTCCAGTTTGTCCATGGCTTTTACCATGTCAGGACCACGTACCTGACTGTTGGGTGCATGGCCCCAGAAGATCATCGCCCGCAGATTATCCTTCTGGGCGATCTCGTTCTTTGGATCAAGTACTCCGTCATACCAGCGTGAAACGGTGATGCCCTTGGTGTTCATGGGCTTGAGGGGCTTGCCCGCTTTTTCTTCGTAACTGCCCTGATCGAAGCGGCTGGACACCCAGTCATAGTCAAGGTCCCAGACACTACTCCAGTGCTTCCAGGCACCAGCTGACAGGCCATAATAGCCGGGCAGCGAGTGAGACAGGACACAGAAATCGGTGGCACCCTGGACGTTGTCATGGCCACGGAAAATATTGGTCCCACCGCCGGCCACACCCATGTTGCCCAGGGCCAGCTGAAATGCACAGTAGGCCCGGGTATTGTTATTACCAATGGTGTGCTGGGTACCACCCATACACCAGACAAACGTACCGGGCCGGTTGTCTGCCATGATCTTGGCCGCCGCAAAAACCTGGTTCTCGGGAACACCGCTCACTTTTTCGACTTCTTCCGGCGTCCATTTAGACACTTCCTGCATGACTTCATCCATGCCATACACACGCTGGTTGATAAAACCGGCGTCCTGCCAATTATTCTTGAAAATGTGCCACAACATGCCCCAGATCACCGGTATGTCCGTTCCTGGCCGCAGGCGGATAAACTGATCTGCGTGAGCGGCGGTACGGGTAAAGCGGGGATCGATGACGATTATCTTGGCATTATTTTCTTCCTTGGCTTTGAAGATATGTTGCAATGCGACCGGGTGGGCTTCGGCCGGATTACTGCCGATAAACAGAATGGCTTTTGCATTATGAATATCGTTGAACGAATTCGTCATTGCGCCATAGCCCCAGGTGTTAGCAACACCGGCGACAGTGGTGGAATGACAGATGCGGGCCTGGTGATCCACATTGTTGGTCCCCCACAAGGCAGCCATTTTGCGGAATAAATAAGACTGTTCGTTGTTGAATTTTGCCGACCCCAGCCAGTAAACCGAATCGGGTCCGGATTGCTTACGGATTTCCAGAAACTTGTCGCCCACTTCGTCGATCGCCTGTTGCCAGGATATTTTCTTCCATTTACCGTCCACCAGTTTCATCGGGTATTTGAGGCGCCGTTCGCCGTGACCGTGCTCCCGCACAGCAGCGCCCTTGGCACAATGACCGCCAAGATTGAAGGGATGATTAAAGGCCGGTTCCTGCCCAACCCAGACGCCGTTCTGTACCTCGGCATAGATCCCACAGCCAACCGAACAATGGGTGCAAACAGTTTTGACCTGCTTGACATCACCACCAGCCGGTACCGTATTGGCCCGCGCCTTTTTGATCATACCGGGCATCAACGACGTCGCCAGTGACATCCCCCCGGCCGCCAGGCCGGTGTTCCGGATAAAGGTCCGGCGATTCATCATAACGCCGCTGCTCTTTCGGGCCGGGGCTTTATCAGTTGCCGTTGTTATAACTTGATCGGATTTCTTGTGTAATTTCATGGGTGTTCCTCCGGACCTCGGTAGATATTCAGCGTGCGCCCTAGCTGGTCGTTGTCTTGTAATACTCGAGAATGTGGGGTGTCAGCCGGTAGCCTTTTCCTTTGTCGTCAGGTGCCTGCGGTTCATCACTTTGCGCCGCAACACTTCCCGGCGCTATCGCCGCTATTGCCGCCATACCACCGGTGGCGGCGGCATCACGTAAAAAGTCACGCCGCGTCCGCGACCATTTCTGTTTCGGTTTTTTCATCAGTGCGATCCTCTTGCTGATTGATCTGATTTCATTCTGCTACCTTTTCTCATGCTGGAAGAGAAAGGTACTGTTGCTCCAAATTCAGAAACGCCGCCCCAAGCCGACCCACGGTTTTATAGAACACAGCTGTCTCCGAAGCCTGCAGGTCTTCAAAGAATCGCCCCAGCCAGGGAGCGAGGTGCGCATTGAAAAAATCGACCTGTGTACTGAAAGCGTGTTGTTCTGTTATCAAGACAGCCATGACTTCACACAAGGTGGCGGCATTGTCCTCGGGCTCACAGTCTGACTCGTCGCGTGCATAACCCAGTCGTTGTAAATCATCCCGCAACAAGCTCAGCGGTTTTTCCATAAGGAAGCCAGTCTGGTACCAGGAACCGTAAGGCATCAGTTCACCCCGTCCCATGCCGATGAACAGGACATGAAACTCGTCCTCAATATCTTCCGCCCGGGCCGCCTGCACCGCCAATCCCAGACTGGCCAGTGCCAGACCAAAATCATCGGAGGTGTCCTGGCCAGAGGTAAAGAGGCCAATCTGCGTAAGCACATTTGCTGTTGGGGGCCGGCTCAGTAAATTTGCAAGGAGCGCATAGGCGCC
>JAJDNN010000189.1 GCA_022340685.1 Pseudomonadota bacterium | reverse complement strand
CCGATTGTGTCGAGCTGGATGTTCATTAGCTCGTTGAGGACATTCAATACGTTGGTCTGCAAGGGCACGGCCTGGCGGGTAATGATGTCGCGGGCTTCATCAAGCTGATCATTCTGGACCAGTTCAACGATGCGCTCCTGGATGGGGTAAACGCGATTTGTTAAATCAGCCTGGCGTTGCAGGATGGCCCGTTCTTTCTGGCTCAGATCTTTTTCAAGCAGCGCCCGGCGTAACACAATGAAATCCGCGGCAAACTCCTTGAATTGCATATAGGCATCATCCCGTTGGAATGGATCCGGTAGGCTGGTCATGGCATACAGTTCGAGGCTGCGCTCGCGCGCGGCGTTACGCATGCGATTGATGAGCAGGGTTTTGGCATTCAACTCGTTAGCGATGGCCTGGGTATGCTCATTACTACGCCAGGCATGGTAGGTACTGACAGCGGTGGCCAGGCTGAATAGCAGAAAAACACTGGCAAAACTTGCCAGCAGTATCAAACGGTTTTGCACCTGGTGGAGATTCTGTTTTTGCCGGGTAGAATCTAGCAAACCAGTGATATCCCTGTTGTCATGTCGATAGTGAATGCAATTTGGCCGGCGCGGGGGAGGGCATACTGGCTATTGACTTGCGTATATATCGGCATGGGTGGACGGAACTGAAGTTTTATTGCGCCGATCGCGCTTGGCCGGCAACCGGACTAAGCCTGTGAATTTGAAGAACAAAATGATCCGAAAGGGAGACCTTTAGGCACCGAAACGGTACAATATTACTTATGTCAGGTAATTCTATTGGTAAGTTGTTTACGGTCACGGGATTTGGCGAGAGTCACGGTCCCGCCATTGGCTGTATTGTCGACGGTTGTCCCCCAGGAATGGCATTGAGCGAGGCCGACCTGCAGCGGGATCTGGACCGGCGTAAACCGGGTCAGAGTCGGCACACCACCCAGCGCCGGGAAGCGGACCAGGTGCGCATCCTGTCTGGTGTTTTCGAAGGGATAACCACTGGTGCGCCGATTGGTCTTATCATCGAAAATACCGACCAACGCTCCAAGGACTATTCGGACATCAAGGATACCTTTCGTCCCGGCCATGCCGACTACACCTATCAACAGAAATTTGGCCTGCGTGACTATCGGGGTGGCGGTCGTTCTTCGGCGCGTGAGACCGCGATGCGGGTGGCGGCAGGAGGTATTGCCAAGAAGTACCTGGCACAGAAGCTGGGCATCAGCATCAGGGGATATATGGCCCAGCTTGGTCCGATAAAATTCGAGCAATTTGACTGGGCGGCAGTTGAGCAGAATGCCTTCTTCTTTCCCGATGCGCCCAAGGTGCGCGAGCTGGAGGCCTATATGGATCGCCTGCGCAAGGAAGGCAATTCAATCGGGGCACGCATCAATGTCGTGGCAACCGGGGTGCCGCCCGGCCTGGGCGAACCCATCTTCGATCGCCTTGATGCGGATCTGGCCCACGCTCTGATGAGTATCAACGCCGTCAAGGGTGTCGAAATCGGGGCAGGATTTGCCTGCGTGGAACAAAAGGGTACCGAACACCGAGACGAGATGGCGCCAAATGGCTTTCTCAGTAACCACGCCGGTGGCGTGCTGGGCGGCATTTCATCCGGACAGGATATCCTTGCCAGTATCGCGCTCAAACCCACCTCCAGTCTGCGCCTGCCGGGGAAAAGCATCGACATCCATGGCAACCCCGTCGAGGTGGTTACCAAGGGTCGCCACGATCCTTGTGTCGGGATCCGTGCCACACCAATTGCCGAGGCGATGATGGCAATAGTGTTGATGGACCATGCCTTGCGTCACAGGGCGCAGAATATTGATGCAAGTTCGATGACCCCGGTCATACCGGCGACGAATGAATAACAAAGCAAGGGAAGAACGGCAAGTCATAACCCCTATGTGTATGTGTCGCGTGTTGTTCACCTGTTAAATTTGATCGCATGCCTTATTGGCGTCTCTCCGGTTTTTATTTTTTTTACTTCGCCAGTCTGGGTGCGCTGCTGCCGTACTGGGGCCTTTACCTCGAATCACTCGGTTATGATGCAACCGCTATCGGAAATATGATGGCCATCATAATGGCGACCAAGATTGTCTCCCCCAACATATGGGGCTGGATTGCCGACCATACCGGCAAACGCATGGCGATTGTACGACTCGGCAGCTTGTGCGCCGTGCTTGCCTTCATGGGAGTATTTTATCAGGACAGCTACGTCTGGCTGCTGCTCGTGATGTTGTTGTTCAGTTTTTTCTGGAATGCGGCACTGCCACAGTTCGAGGCGACCACCTTTCACTTCCTCGGTGATCATGTGCACCGCTACAGTACCATTCGCCTGTGGGGATCGATTGGCTTTATTGCCGCAGTTTGGGGCCTGGGTGGGGTTATGGAGGGGCAGGGCATTGAGCTGCTGCCCTGGATTCTGGTGGTGCTTTTCGGGGCGATTTGGATCAACAGTCTGCTGGTCCCGGAGGAGGTGGCAGGCTATTTGCCACTGGACCATGAGCCACTGCGCCAGATCCTGACGCAGCCCCGGGTGGCGGGGTTGCTGCTAGTGTGTTTCCTGATGCAGGCCAGTCATGGACCATATTACACGTTTTATTCCATATATATGAAGGACTATGGCTATTCGCTGGGTATGATCGGCGGGCTGTGGGCGCTGGGAGTGCTGGCAGAGGTTGCAGTGTTTTTGCTAATGCACCGGTTGGTGCCGAGATTCGGATTACGAAAACTGCTGTTGGCGAGTCTGTTACTGGCAGTGTTGCGCTGGAGTTTAATTGGTTTGTTTCCGGAACAGCCTGGGGTAATGCTGCTTGCCCAGTGTCTGCACGCTGCCACGTTTGGTATCTACCATGCCGCCGCCATCCAGTTGATTTACACCTATTTCAAGGGTCGGCATCAGGGCAAGGGACAGGCTTTGTACAGTAGCCTCAGTTTCGGTGCAGGTGGTGCGGTGGGCAGTTTTTACAGTGGTTATGTGTTCGAGTATTTCGGCGCATCGCAGATGTTCATTGTTGCGGCCGGCGTCAGTTGCGTTGCTTTCCTGGTCGCCTGGCGCTATATCCCGCGTCGGGTTAACACCTGAGCCAGAGGCAGTGTAGGCGACTGCTTTCTGTCAGTGAACGTCACAAA
>JAJDNN010000182.1 GCA_022340685.1 Pseudomonadota bacterium | reverse complement strand
TACTGGCGGGGCGATTCCCGCAATGAAATGCTGCAACGCATTTACGGCACTGCATGGACTGACAAAAAGGCACTGAAAGCCTACCTGCACCGGCTGGAAGAGGCCGAAAAGCGCGACCACCGCAAGCTGGGCCGGCAACTCAACCTGTTTCATACCCAGGAAGAAGCGCCCGGGATGGTGTTCTGGCATGACCACGGCTGGATTGTCTGGCAGGAAGTCGAACAGTACATCCGCCAGCGCCTGCGTCAGCACGATTACCAGGAAGTGAAGACCCCACTGGTGGTTGACCGCGTCCTGTGGGAGAAATCCGGTCACTGGGACAAGTTCCGCGATGATATGTTCGTCACCGAGTCGGAAAAGCGCACCTATGCCATCAAGCCCATGAACTGCCCCTGCCATGTGCAGATTTTCAACCAGGGACTGAAGAGCTACCGTGACCTGCCACTGCGCATGGCCGAGTTCGGCTCCTGCCACCGCAACGAGCCGTCAGGCACACTGCACGGCCTGATGCGGGTGCGCGGCTTTACCCAGGATGATGCCCATATCTTTTGCACCGAGGACCAGATCCAGGACGAGGTGTCGGCCTTTATTGACCTGCTCTACAGTGTCTACGCCGATTTCGGCTTCGACGATGTTATCGTCAAGCTTTCCACCCGGCCGGAGCAGCGGGTCGGGGATGATGCGGTATGGGACAAGGCCGAGCACGCGCTGGAGAAGGCTCTGAATAACAAGGGTCTGGACTGGGATCTGCAGCCGGGCGAAGGCGCCTTTTACGGGCCTAAAATCGAGTTTTCCCTGCGTGATTGCCTGGGCCGTATTTGGCAGTGCGGCACCATCCAGGTCGATTTTTCCATGCCGGGCCGGCTGGACGCCCATTACATCGCCGAGGACGGCAGCAAGCAGGTACCGGTGATGCTGCACCGCGCGATTCTGGGTTCGATGGAGCGTTTTATTGGCATTCTCATCGAACACTATGCCGGTGCCTTCCCCCTCTGGCTGGCCCCGGTACAGGCCGTCGTGATGGATATCACCGACAAACAGGCCGAATATGTAAAAAAAGTGGAAAAAACCTTGCGGGATCGGGGCTTACGGGTCATTCCCGACTTGAGAAATGAGAAGATCGGCTTTAAAATCCGCGAACATACGCTACAGAAAGTACCCTATCTGCTGGTAGTCGGTGATAGGGAAGTTGAAAATTCCACTGTGGCCGTGCGTACGCGCAGGGGTGAGGATCTCGGTACCCTGGGTCTTGAGGACCTGGTAACCAGACTCACCGATGAAGTCGCGTGCCGCGGCCGTAGTCATTTGGAGGAATAGAGTATCGCAACGAAGAAGACACGCATCAATGACGAAATAACCGCACAAGAAGTGCGACTCATTGATGCCGAAGGTGAGCAGGTCGGGGTTGTTACGCTGGAAGAAGCGCAGAAATTGGCCGAAGAAGCCGGGATTGACCTGGTGGAGGTTTCCCCGACAGCCAGCCCACCCGTCTGCAGAATCATGGACTATGGCAAATTCCTGTTCGAGGAAAACAAGAAACGCCATGCGGCCAAGAAGAAGCAGAAGCAGATTCACATCAAGGAAGTGAAGTTCCGACCAGGGACGGAAGAAGGGGACTATCAGGTAAAACTACGCAACCTGACACGTTTCCTGACTAACGGGGACAAGACCAAAGTCACACTGCGGTTTCGCGGACGTGAAATGGCGCATCAGGAACTGGGCATGAAACTCCTCAAGCGTGTTGAGGCGGATCTGACGGACCTCGCGGTCGTCGAACAGTTTCCCCGGATGGAAGGCCGTCAAATGGTGATGGTCATGGCCCCCAAGAAGTAACGTCGGGTTTTTGGTTACCTGAGTTACTGTTTATTTTAACGAATGCGGAGTATGCAAAAATGCCAAAACTGAAAACCAATCGTGGTGCGGCCAAGCGTTTCAAGCGCACGGCCTCGGGCGGCTTCAAGCGCGCCCAGTCGAACAAGAACCACATCCTGACCAAGAAGACCACCAAGCGCAAACGTCATTTGCGTGCCATAGATCAGGTGGCCGAAGCTGATGTAGCGATGATTCGCCGCATGATGCCCTACAGTTAACGGATGAGGTAAACGACCATGCCAAGAGTAAAGCGCGGTGTTACCGCAAACGCCAAACATAAAAAAGTTATTGCCCAGGCCAAGGGTTATTCCGGACGACGCAAGAACGTCTACCGGGTTGCCACCCAGGCTGTCACCAAGGCCGGCCAGTACGCCTATCGCGATCGTAAGCAACGCAAGCGTCAGTTCCGTGCGCTGTGGATTGCCCGCATCAATGCCGGTGCCCGGGAATGTGGCCTGTCCTATAGCCGCATGATCAACGGTTTGAAAAAGGCATCGATCGAGGTGGATCGCAAGGTGCTGGCGGATCTGGCCGTATTTGACAAGACAGCCTTTGCCGCACTGGCAGAGCAGGCCAAGGCCAACCTGTCCAGCTGATTGCAGTCGAATCGGTCACGGCGTCAGTTTGCTGACGTACGCAGTAATGGAAAAGGGAAGGTCATGGGCCTTCCCTTTTTTGTTTGCATTATATCCACTGAATATTGATTAAGTACGAAAGAAGCGAAAATTAGTGTAGTCCCAGTTTGATAGAAGACGCTATAGCAATATTTGTTGCTAAACAAAGTGATGCAACGTTGCCGGAATGATCGGGGCGCGGAGGCCGCATCCACAACAATATGGAAACGACGCATCCACTTTCAGAATAAATAACGATAATTATGCAAGACAAACTCAATCAACTGGTCAGCGAGGCAGGGCAGGCTATCGCCGACTGTGATGATCTGCCGGGTCTGGAACAGCTACGTGTCGAGTACCTCGGCAAGAAAGGGCACATCACCGAGCACATGAAATCGCTTGGCAAGTTGTCGCCTGCCGAACGTCCCCAGGCAGGCCAGATCATTAACCAGGCCAAGCAAGAGGTGCAGCAGGCGATTGAAGTTCGCCGCGAGATACTCAGACAGGTGGCGCTGGACGCCAGGCTGGCGGCGGAACGGGTTGATGTAACCCTGCCAGGACGGAGCGTGCCAGCCGGCAGCCTGCATCCGGTAACCCGCACCTTGCAGCGTATTGAACACTTGTTTGCCCATATGGGTTTCAGCGTGGCCGAAGGCCCCGAGATCGAAGATGACTTCCACAACTTCGAGGCGCTTAATATCCCCGCGTCCCATCCGGCTCGCGCCATGCACGACACGTTTTATTTCCCGGACGGCCGGCTGTTGCGCACCCATACCTCACCCGTGCAGATCCGTGTTATGCAGAAAGAAAAACCGCCACTGCGGATCATCGCGCCGGGCCGGGTGTATCGTTGTGATTCAGATTTGACGCATACCCCCATGTTCCACCAGGTGGAAGGCTTTATGGTGGATGAGCAGGTTACCTTCACCGACCTGAAAGCTATCCTGGTCGATTTTCTGCATCGCTTTTTCGAGCAGGACGACCTGGCGGTGCGCTTCCGACCCTCCTACTTTCCATTCACCGAGCCATCGGCCGAGGCGGATATCGAATGCGTGATGTGCGGAGGCGAAGGCTGTCGGGTCTGCAGCCAGACGGGCTGGCTGGAGGTGCTGGGCTGCGGCATGGTACATCCCAACGTGTTCAGGCATGTGGGTATCGATTCGGAAATCTACACCGGTTTTGCCTTCGGCATGGGCGTCGAGCGGCTGGCCATGATGCGCTACGGTGTGAATGACCTGCGCCTGTTCTTTGAGAACGACCTGCGATTCCTGAAGCAGTTTGGATAAAGGTCGGCGAAAAATACAGACTGGCTATGGGCAGACGTGGCGCTTTGAATTGCCAGTTGGGCCTGAAGGTCAGCCTGATCCGCTAAATATAATGACAACGGACAATATAAATGCGTTTTAGCGAAAAATGGCTAAGAGAATGGGTTAACCCCGCCATCTCCACCGGGGAATTGGCCCACCAGCTGACCATGGCTGGCCTGGAAGTGGATGCCATCGAACCGGTCGCGGGCGAGTTCAGCAAGGTTGTGGTGGGTGAGGTCGTTTCGGTCGAACCCCATCCCGATGCCGACAAGCTTCGCGTCTGTCAGGTGGATGCCGGCCAGGGCGAACCGCTCAATATCGTTTGCGGCGCAGCCAATGTGCGACCGGGTTTGAGGGTGCCGGTTGCGCAGGTTGGTGCAATCCTGCCGGGCGACTTCAAAATCAAGAAATCCAAACTGCGCGGTGTGCCCTCGCACGGCATGCTGTGCTCAGAGAAGGAACTTGGCCTGGCCGAGCAGGCCGAAGGGCTGATGGAGCTACCCACCGACGCACCGGTGGGGCAGGATCTCCGCGAGTATCTGGCTCTGGACGACATCAGCATCGAACTGGGCCTGACACCCAATCGTGGCGACTGCCTGAGCATTACCGGTATCGCCCGGGAAGTAGGTGTGCTCAATCGCATGGCGGTCGCGATGCCGGATATCCCCGTTGTGAAGGCCGAAATCGACGATACGCTCGCCGTGTCCCTGGATGCGACTACCGATTGCCCCCATTACGTCGGACGGGTCATTCGTGGCATCGACCCCCGCGCCGAAACGCCCCTCTGGATGCAAGAGAAGCTGCGTCGCAGCGGCCTGCGCAGCCTGGGCCCGGTGGTGGATGTGACCAACTATGTCTTGCTGGAACTGGGCCAGCCCATGCATGCGTTCGATCTGGCGACATTGCAGGGTGGTATTTACGTGCGTCATGCCGTGGCCGGGGAGTCGTTGACCTTGCTGGACGACCACACCGTCGAACTGGAAGCCGGGAGCCTGGTGATTACTGATGCCGCCCGGCCGGTGGCGCTGGCGGGCATTATGGGGGGTGCTGCGACAGCGGTGTCGGCTGAAACCACTGATATTTTTCTCGAATCCGCCTGGTTCAGTCCCCTCGCGATTGCCGGTCGCGCGCGCGCTTACGGCCTGCATACCGATTCCTCCCACCGCTTCGAGCGAGGTGTGGATCCGGTACTGCAGGTGCCGGCGATGGAGCGGGCGACGGCCCTGTTGCTGGATATCGTCGGCGGCAAAGCCGGACCGCTGATCGAAGTCAGCGAAACCGGAGAAATCCCGGTCAGGACGCCGGTCACCCTGCGTGAGAAGCGTATCGCACGGGTGCTGGGTGCTGCCATCGAGCCGAACAGCATCGCAGATATCCTCACCCGGCTTGGCATGACGATAAGCCAGACCGAAACAGGCTGGGACGTCACGCCACCCTCTTTCCGCTTCGATATCGGTATCGAGGAAGACCTTATCGAGGAAGTGGGCCGCATTCACGGTTACGATAACCTGCCCGACAGCATACCAAGCGTCCGACTGCAGATGCCGGCCGAGCCGGAGGGACAGGTGAGTCTGGCGCGGATCAAGCAGGCCCTGGTGGATTTGGGTTATGCCGAGGCCATCACCTACAGTTTTGTCGATCCGAAACTGCAGCAGGTCCTCGACCCCGCCCAGCCAGCCATTGAACTGGCCAATCCCATCTCGGCGGATATGGCGGTGATGCGCACCAACCTCTGGCCTGGTCTGGTGCAAGCCCTTAAATACAACTTGAATCGTCAGCA
>JAJDNN010000170.1 GCA_022340685.1 Pseudomonadota bacterium | reverse complement strand
CCCTTTCTGAAAGATTGATTTTTATCAGGTCCCTCATTCTGACAGTCCGGTTCTTCGGAGCCAGGCGTGGATTTGTCCCCCTTGAATCGGATGACCTCCGGATTCTCAGCGGTGATTGGTCTGTCAGGCGTACCAACGCGCATCGTGCCGCCATCCGTAATGCAGATACTCTCAAACTCAAGTGGTTCCGAATTGCCGGCTAGTATGATGTTTTTAGCCGTCGGGGTAGAAGCCAATGGTTGACGCAAGGCACCTATCGTTAACAATCCACCGTCTTCCACGATAATTTCGCCGTAGCTTCCGCCCGTATCTGTTTCTTCGATATTGATCCAGTCACAACCGGGATTTGCACCATCGTCTACGTCACCGATAATGATGTCCTTATCAGCGTTAACGATACAGTTTGAAATCGGGATTGTTGAAGGCGGGCCTGGGTCATCATTTTGGCTGCAGGATGCAACAAACAAAATCGAAATCCCAAAAGCCAACATGGTAAAAACTCGCAAAAACGGCATTAACACACTCCCAAACTGTATAACTATTTA
This sequence comes from Pseudomonadota bacterium, assembly GCA_022340685.1. Taxonomy (GTDB): domain Bacteria; phylum Pseudomonadota; class Gammaproteobacteria; order UBA6429; family Thiohalophilaceae; genus JAJDNN01. The sequence continues at coordinate 13,863 of JAJDNN010000170.1, read as the reverse complement.
TATAGGATACGTGGGTTACCTGACATGAATTCTCTCAAGTCAACGTCAGTCAACCCCTGCATCATCGTTTATTTTAGTGAGATAAAAGTTAATCCACTCAAGTCGCCATGTTCTGGTATCCAGCTTAGCACATCGAGAGACCTGCATAGCAAGAAAGACCGCGCATTTATACTTACTATCTCACTCTTCCGGGTATAACTTCAGAATTCGGGTGCCAAAGGATCCGCGAGATTATCTCGGTCTGTTTGAGGACGATTGTTTTGGGCTTCAATCAAACGAAGCAAAAGAACTGAGGGAAACGCGCAAAACGAACCACGGGCATTGTTTTTTTAGCCAGAATGAAGTTTTGCATTCTGGCAACTTAATCGGAAACATCATTATAAGTAATGATCGGTCTCGGTTTTTGTTGTCCGGGTTGCTTGATCGGGATAAGCAAACCACCTTCTGCCTTACAGGTCACACTACCCAATTTAACCAGTTCGCCGGTGAGTTGCGAAAGTTCGATATTTGCATAACAGGTTCTGCCATCCGGCATTAAGGCACGGAGTGTCGTTTGCCCGGTAACTTCACCCTGGAAATAGCCATGTTCATTCGTTTGCGCCGGCTGTTCCATGCCCTTGAGAATCAAATTCCGCAGCGGCATCCCCGTTTCGTCAAGTAAACGACCAAATACGACATGCAGGGACGTGATGTTCCATACCATATCTTCAACATTACCCTCAAAAAGTACTATATTCCGCGATGCTGCGTCATATTCAACAGAAGGTGCATCAACACCACGGATATACACCTCGTGCATTTCATAAGGTGCGACGAATAACGGCACAGAGGAACCCACCGGCACGCCTTTCGCTCGTACCTGCCCGTCTACGAAGACATCGAAACGGGCGATGCCTGGCACACCATCAAGATGGATCAGGGCGGCACTGTCGTACAGGGTTTCGCCACCCAGGCCGACTCCATCTCCTGTTGCCACGACACCGGTATTGTAGGTGGCATAGTAATTGGTGTTGCTGCCAGGCAGGTTCTCACGTTGCGTCATCTGGGCGCCCGCAGTAAGGCGACCATAAGTATTGGTCAATGCGCCATTGGTATATACGCGCTTATCCTTGTTCGACAATTGCTCTGCGCCAACCGTCAGATTGCCGGTGCCGGTTAAGAAGTCGGAATCAGTCATACCATAGGAACCCGCCATTGTAGGCCCGGATTCAAGTTCAGTATGATCCTCGTAACCTGCACGCAGTAACCAGTTTGAATTTCTTGTACTACCGACAATCTCAAACTGCAGCAAGGCCACAGAATCAAAACTGGTCTTCGTGGCACTGGCCGTCATGTATAACTGGGACCTGCCATAGCGCAACAGAGGAATCGTGTACTTCGCCCCATAGCTATAACTTTCTTCCGTAGTTTCAGACTTGTTGAAGGTTGCATTCAAACTCAGGCGTGAACGTTTTGGAAATGCAACAGAAAACTGCCCCGAGAATTGCGTGGTATCGCCGGCACTAACATTATAAAGCGGAACCGGGTCTTCCCTGTCGCTTATCCAGGTCTGGATAACACCGGCACTAATGTTCATTACCGACAGAAAGTCCTTCCTGAAATCAAGCGCAATCCCTGCGTTAGAGTTGCTCGTTACGGTAAATGCTGCATTTCCAATCCACTGATCGAAGAACAGTTGCGCCTTGGCAGATCCCGATACCGAACCATCCACGACAAGGGCATCGCCACCCAGCGCCAGGTTTTCATTAATCCGGCCAAGCAGGCTTCCATGAACCCAGAAATCACCATTGGCGTCCGGGAACCCTTCTTGTTCCTGCGCCATTTTGCCCACTTCTGCATTAATCAAGGGAAGATCCGCCTGTGGTGTCGTGTCACTCTTTATAAAAAACCGGGTTTCTTCGGCAATAATGCCGCCAGCTTCCCGGATTTTAAGGGTTACCATGTAATTGCCCAGCGGAAGCGTACTCGTGTCGAGTACCTGATTTCCGGAGTCATACGCGGAAACAGACAGGATTCGACCATCGCGCCAGATTTCAACCTGTGCTGGGCGTGGTAAAAATACCGTCAATTCATTACCCAGATTTTGCTGGCGATTAACCTGGGTGCGGTATGACGTAGCGAACTCCGCGCCGTAAAGCAGCGGACCGCTTACCAGGGGCGGACTGGAAGAGCGGAACAGGCCGCCTCCGTAGTAATAACCCGGCATGTCACGTTCTAGTAACAATTCGTTGGTGGATAAATCGTATTCTGAAGTCACCAATGCATTCGCGACGAGGTGTGTCTCGTTCTGACCAAACAGCATCCTCGCATTAAAGCTGTAGCTTGCATCAGTTTCACTTCCGCCCGATACGGCCATGCCGAGTGCGTTCACGTTGGTCAGTCCGGTTTGTGGTGACTTGAAATATTCATCACTGGCGCCGTTTCGCCTGACTTCAAGGTAGGATGAATTTATGAAGAGGATTGTCTGAAAAGTATCCGGATTAAAGATCACGCCGGCAACGTCAACCTGAAGCGTGTCACAATCCGGTTTTTTTATCGGATAACATGATTTAGCGGTATGTGCATCAAGCTCTCCTGTTAATGCATTAACCAGTTCCCGGACAATTTCCGCCCTGTCTTCTTTCACAAGGTTGGGAATTTTATTTATTATGGCAGCAGGATTCCTGAACTGAATATAGCCGGGCTGATAGTCCGCCATAAATGAACCAATAACCTTGCCACCAAAGACAACATCAACCTGGGTGGATTGTTTTTCCAGCAAGTACTCAAATCCTGGTGGCACCTTACTGTAAGTGGCTGCCTGCAGGTAGACAGGCATAATGACGATAACCATCAGGAAAAGAAACTGAACGCATCTTCGCAGAAGAAAATGCCAGCTATTAAAGTTTAAATTCTGTGCTCGTACAAAGGGAAAAAATGCCGCAATTCTGGACTGGGTACACGAATTGAGCGCATTTTGTTGGGGCATGGATGCATTCTTTGCTATCGAAGGAAATGTGATTAACCGGGATTTTGGTATTGATTATTTTTTGGCCAGAACACTTTGACTTTCTGTCACACACTTTGTTTAAAACCTAAAATTTCTGCCTGTTACGATCTTCGCCAACCAGCACGTCATAGCTGACCGGAGTCTGATAGGGTGTTGATATCGTATTCCTTGCTCCTGCATAGAGGCGCATCGCCGGCAGATTTTTGCAATCCTGACCACTGGCATTACACTGTGTCCCATTAAACAGCAAAGCATTGGTATTTCCCGTATTCTTGAATACCAAACCACTGCCCTGTCGCCGGGCGGTGACTTTTGCAACTGGTTTCATGGGACGCACAATCACCAATGCGTCATAACCTGTTAACACCTTGATCCCGATGCCAGATTTTTTACGCGTTTTCTGTTTTGTGTCCACCTCGGCCGGCGCCGCGACCGGATGGATCTTGATCCGGTAAATCCGTTCTGTTTCACGATTCCCGATAACAACCAGGCGCACCATGCGGCGCTGGTTAGGTTCCAGAATGACCCGGGTTGGTGAAACCAGCAGGCCACGTTTCTCCGGATCAGGCTCGGTTACGCGCGTTTCGTCGGACAAACCAGGGTTAATAATTTCCGCGGGCTCGATTGCAACATAGGCTCTCTCCGGACCGTCATTGACGATCCAGATATCGTGACGCTGTGTCCGGGGATCTGAAAACTCAACAATTGCCTGGCTCAGCCCAATACCGGCAATGGCGTTGTTCGTAATCAGCAACCCGATCAGCAAGAACAGAATTTTGCGATATAAATCCATTCTCGATATCCACCTATCTTTTTTTATGCTCTTCAATACCAGAAAGGGGCGTTACCGCCCCTCCCCTACCTCGTCGAACCAGTAAAGTATCAAAGCGGCGCAACCAATAACTCCAATGAATCAAGGTAGGTACTGGCAGGCACAGCCTGCAGATTCGCAGCCGGTACCGTAATCACCACAGTTGCATTGGTTGCCGCGCAGCCAATGTTGGAAACCGGGCCGGCAGCAAAATTCTGCGTTAACCCGCTGTTGCCAAAAGCCGTCCCTGCAACTGCACCCGATGAATTCGCCCACGCTACATTGTACTGAACGACGTCGGTCCCATCAGTCAATTCAAAGTTGGTAGACACAGTATTGGTTGAGGTAGCGGTGATAGTGTATCCGGCCGCCCCGTTGGTACCCACACAGACACTGTCAGTGAAGTCCACGTCGGTACTCCCATCAAAAATCGCGGGTGCTGGATCAGTTACGTCACGGATCACTACAATATTCGGTACAGTGACACTCAGTGCCATCGTGCCGGTAGACGTGGCGCCTGGTGTACCATCTGCGGCCTGTGTAGAGATTGTCACGCCAATCATGGCGGCCATTAGACCAAGCCGGGAAAGTTGTTTTAAATTTCTCATTTTAGTTTCCTCAGTTAAACTAGGTTTATCCTAAATAAGTGGCGAGACTATCAGTTCCATCACTGTACTGACTGTAATTATCGGTAAACCAAGTATTATCTTTAGTATAATTTACCATATAAACAATGGCATAGAGCGATTTCAATAGATTCACAAAGTTACAAGATTCAAAATGAGGTACTGCAGGCCGGCACCCTAACCTGGCGATACTTCCAGATATAACATGCCGGAATAGTCCCCCGTATTGGCATTTCCCTTAGAGCGGTGCAACTGTCATAAACAATGTCCCGCTATAATCGCCCGCAGGTGCATTTTGTAACTCTGATTCCGGGATAATCACAATAGCGGTAGCATTGTCGCTATTACAGGGTATCTGGGGTGACGGGTTTGGAGTTAAATAAGGGTTTGGAGTAAAGGCCGAGGAAGTTACTCCTGCTGTTAATGCTACACCGGTTATCGATGTCGCAGAATCACCCCATTGAACTGCATATTGAATTACGTCATTTGATAGCGGTGATGGCCCTTGTAAATAAAAAGCCCCCCCACCCCCGGTGCCTGTAGCAGTTACGGTATATTGCGTGGTAGATGCCGTTGTACCCTGGGTGTTCCAGCGAATGCAGACTGGCTCGGTAAACTGGATGGGTCCTGTACCCAACCAGTTTTGTGGTGTGGGATCAGCAACTCTACGGATAACGATTGCCGCCTGTCCTGCCTCCATCATCCCACCCAGAAGGAAGAATAACAGCAAGCCGGCCATGATTTTCTGGCTGTCAGGTATAGTGTGCATCGGTGGTGAACGGTGCTTCACTCTCGCAATTTATACTGAGAGTGATTGTCCCATAAGGATTATTTAAACGCCACAGGTTCCAGTATCCCAGCCAAAATAACGGCCATGCGTCTTACGATACGTCCAGACGCCGAAAAACATCCCGATCATGGTTAACACGGCCCCGAATGCGCCTTGACCCAACTGGACAAATACCAGACTGGGGCAGGCACCGCAGATTGCCCAACCAAATCCAAACAGCATACTGCCGGGAATGGTGCCCGGCTGAAAAATCTTGTGCTGCGCCGGAATCTTCTTGGTCAGTACGAAAAACATCAACATCGACAATACAACTCCACCGGCAAAAGTATAGAGCATGCGCAAGTCTGTCAGGATAAACATCTTGTGCAGTTCATCATAATTTGCAAAACCAATCCGGGTCAGTACGATGCCGAACAGGATTCCGATTACGCCATAAGCGAGGTATTGATTTATTCTGATTTTTTTCATTATCGCATTACCTCCATCAACATTGATTGGAAAATGGCACTGACCATAAATACCACAGTGGCGAGGATACTGACCGGTATAAGCCGGGCGCAGCCGCTCAGGCCGTGCCCTGACGTGCAGCCGCCTGCCATCTGGGTTCCGAAGCCCACCATCATGCCCCCGGTCAGAAGCGCTACCCAGACCTCCCAGGTGGTACCGAAGATCTGGCTATGAACATTACTCAAGTCCAGCCTGAATTCAAACTGGCCAGTGTATATCGCTGTCAGTAATGAACCGACCAGTATGGATAGCAAAAAAACCAGATGCACCGTCCAGGGGGTGGGTGCATCGAGCGAGGCTGATACCGTTTGATTTATGTTCGCATCATCCACTTCCCCTTTGAATTCATCAATAGCACCCTCACCGAACTCAGCCAGGGTTTCTGCCATGAAGGCACTGCCCATAGCATCCTTATCCTGAACCAACTCCTGTTTGGATTTGTCGATCGCCTGGTTTTCTTTCCAGTTCACCACCTTTGCCCAACTACCAGAGACACCCAACAATCGTCCAACGAGTAACAGGTAGAGGATACTTATCCCACCGAGCCCCAGGGCTCCCATCCACCATGGCCAATATTCAGTCATTGCCTTGCCCCTGTATTTTAGTTCTTGAATGGATTCAGTTTTCTTAGAAAACCTATGACGTTTTCACGGGTAAGTTGGTCTTCTTCTTCATCATTTCCCACAGCAGGCAGACTGACATCCTGTTGGCCGTACTCATCCGGACTCGACGATGACATCGCGTTTCGTAATATCGTTTCACACTCTGCATGGCTGCCTCTAACTGCAATATCCAGCGCAGTTTCACCCGACTTGTTTTTACTGAACGGGTTACATCCCTTATCTAGCAGTAATTTGAGTATTTCAACATTCCCGATGGCTGCTGCAGCCATGGTAGGAGTTGTACCATCACTGGTTACTGCACTCTTCGGATTTATGTTGGTTTTCAACATGGAGCGAATCATGGGTACGCGCTGTTTTTGAATGGCATTAAACAATGCTGAAGCATTGATTTCCGCTTTACTACGTGGCGCCAGTTGCTTGCCATTAGGCAACAGGGTAAGGGGCACCATTTTGCCTGACAGTGACAATTGAAAACGCGCACATTTTTCATGACCGCCATCACAAAAATGGTTCTTCCAGAGATTCAGCGCTGGCTCCATAGCCATTAACGAATATAACTCACACGATGACGCATGACTGCATGACATGATGTGTTCCTGTTTTGCTGTCTGCATAATTTCTTACCTCACATAGCCATTTCATATACGGCATATTGGTCAATGTTAAATATTATTAATTATTCAATAAAATGGTTTTCTACTCTGATATCTTGTCGGCATACCTTAAAGTGACTTTAGTTACACAAAAATATTTCACTTCGAATAATACGAATGTAAGCAACTGATTTCAGAAACCTGCGCAGAATTATCACTTTGGATATAGACCGGACGTCACATGCCGGACGCCACCAATAACCGGGAAAATTTTAGTCGTGAGATTGAGGCAGAAATTATTACGACCAGTAAATTACCAGGCCGAAACTGAAGTGAGATGTGTATCTCAGGGCATGTCCAGCGGTTGCATAATACGCTGGATGTCTTTCATGCGTCGGATCCAGGGTGACCATTGACGCAGATTCTCTGGCAGGTTGTCAGCCGCGCTACGGGCTGCCTGCTGCGTAACATAAGTACCATACACCAATGCATACCAGTCTTGGTCCTTGCGTCGGTTACGGTAATATCCTGCTTTGCCTTGCAACTTGTTTTGACTGTAATACTTTTCAATCCGGTTGCGACTCTTGCTACTTGCAAGTTGCAGGGTGTAATACGATGGTTCCTGTTCCCGAATCCAGTCTTCGGGTGAAACAATAATGATGGCGTGCGAATCAACTGCCGGGCGGATGGAATCTGACCGCAACCGATTGTAGGCATTCACAAGACCTGCGCGGGATGCTCGCTTTAACCAGTCTGCTGCCTGTTCCGGCGCAACATTCAATTTCACGAATGCCAGCGATAAATCGTAGGCGGCAACCGAATCGCCCTGTTTCGCGAGTGGTAACAGAATCTCCGTTGCCGCCTTATAGTCATTAACATCCATTGCCAGCAAGGCCCTTTCGTAATCAGCGGCCAGAACAATGCCTTGCGGAAACCCGAATATCATTGCCAGGAAAAGCAAGCACCTATACATTGGAAGACGAGACCTGAACTGCATGGTTTTATACGAATGTTGCAAAAATCTTATGTCTTGGTAAGTGCCTGTTCATCATCAATATTAAATTGAGTTGTCATTAATGCACAGAGCCAGTCATACAACAAATAATTGGATTGTTCTTTCTCGTCACGATAGAACATGTTGCTGTTAGGATATTCGTATCTCGCCCGGAGACGATAAAACTCCTGGTAGGAACTGACTTCGGCAAGTTGTGCGTCATGGTACAGGCGTACCTGAAGCGCCAGTGCCGTAGGCAGTGAATCTGGATCCACGGGGATCTGCTGCAATTGTATCAGATGCGTGTATTTACTCTTCTCAAGTACGACAACTTCGAGACCATTCTTGCGTATGGGAATTCCCTGCTTTACCTCTCTCCCGTCACGTAAAAACGTCAACATCTGGACAAGATGCTGGTAATTCTTCTCGTAGACCCACATCGGCCAACGGCGCCGAACATCTGAAATGGTATGACTCAAATCGGTACCCTTGATTGACAGGTCACATTCTGGAGGGTTAAACGAACCATCCTCTCCTTTAAATTCTAGCGGTTGTTCCTCGGCGATACAATTCAAATCTGCCATACAAACGGATTGCCGCCCTGCGGGCGGCAAGTAATATCAGAGTCTGTCTGTTTTACAATGTCAGGGCAGTATCAAGCCGTTCGAGATCATTAACGACCTGCCAGTTTCCGCCACCGGCTTCAACCCGATTCTGCCAGGCACTCAAGCGATCCAGATACTCCCGTGGATCAATATTGTCACTCCGCAGTTTGGTAACGTTAAGTGCTACTACTGAAAACCCATTTAGCTGAAGTGGGATGTCGCGGACATAGCCTTTTTTCAGTTCTTCCTTCAAGTCAGAGAAAATAAGGATGGTTTTCTGGCCGGCATTGGATTCATTCAGCCACTCTAAAGCCTGCAACATTCCACCAGTAATATCCGTGTATGGACTGGGTTTGACAGTTTTGATAAAGCTGTCAATTTTTTCCCGAAATACCCGTTTTTGCTGATTGGCCTTGCTGGGCCTGTCATCAAAGGTCACCTTGGCAACGATGTCTTTTTCGCTGAAACTGCCAGTGTCGACGCGCGCCACGGCAAATGAATCACCGGGCTGCAAGGTCGAGAGAATATAGTTAATAACCCGTTGCGCCTGCTTGAGTTCATTGGTGTAGGTTCCCGACGTGTCCATCAACATATAGACACCTCGCGAACTGGACGTATTATCGGAGCAACCCACTAGTAATAAGACAACGGTAACCAGCAAGCCGCTGGTCAAGGATCTGATTTTCATGCGGCACCTCGATAGGGTACTGAATCATCCTTGTCACCATCTCCAACAGTCGCGGTCGATCCCCGTCCCTTGAACAATCGTTCAATCCACAATGGCACGATGATAAGCAGATCATAGGCATTAACCAGTGCCGCGCCGGAAAATCGGAACATATTACCCAATAATCTCAGTAGCCAACTCAGAGCCCGTAGCATGGCGACGCCCACCACGCCGACGACGGTTCGGAGGGAATGTACGAACGTTTCCAACGGAATGGCAACGAACATCAGCGCGAACGGCAGCACGAAGCCCATTCCCATCTGCGCGGCGGTTGTGATCCACAAATAGGAACTCTGTACGACCTGAACCCCCTCTTCGCCACGCAGGATAGCCCGTGTGGCAGCATCCTCCTCCATCAGTAACTCACGCATGAAGGCCAGACCGGCCTCGATGCAGGCCAGGAACAGCAGGATTGAAAAGAAGGTCCAGACCATACGTACCCGTACTTTGTCATTCAACGAACCAATCACCGGGAACATCCGGGTTATGCGCATCGATTCCATCAGAAACAGCCCCATGGCCAGTTCCACCAGGATGATCACCATGGCAGCGATATTATTTAGCTTCATGCCCATGATCATACTGGTGCCCCCAACCATCTCGGACATCGGCCGGGCGATTAGATGGAAATTAATTACCGCGCCTCCTACTGCGATCGCCAGTACGAAAGCTGAGATGAAAAACTGTGTCAATGACGAGGACGACAGGGTGCGCACAGCACGATCGGTCTGGCTCAGGATGCCTTCATACTCTTCCATGTGCCGATCGATGGTTGTGGAGCGCTGCAGCAGGCTGTTGATGTTCTTGTCCACATGCTGCAGCAACTGCCGCACCTTGCGCCACTGGGGCATCATGTTGTTCAGCAACTGGTGACGTTGATGACTGGCCTTGCGGTATTCCTCGGTAGCTCTCGTATTGGCCTTGATCAGTGACTGGTGAATATCCTCCAGCACGTTACTCACCATGGGATCACCCTTGGCGGAGGGAATCTTGGCGACTGCCTCGACTGCCTTACACCAGCCTGGGGGTTCCGGTGGTACATCGATGCTGTTCTTGTAGTCCTCGTCGATCTTATTTATTTCTTCGCTGAGTTGTCGGTGCAGCGCCGGATATTCGGCCAGGTCGCGCCGCACCGTATTATCCACCCGTTCAAACTCGCGTTCGATAATGCGTTCCGAGGCTTCGCGTCCCTGGTTCAGCAGAACCTCCTGGTTTCGCTGGATCAGTATTTTTTCGGCCAGCATGACCGACCGGGCACTCAACCGCATCGCGTTCTGCAACACCCGGGTAAAGGCAATTATCACCTGATGAGCATGCACCCGGGCCAGGTACAGGACCAGAGTAATAACAACGAACCAGATAATCCCGGACAGGACCGGATTCGGAGTAATCATTAGAATATCGGATACTGACATCAAAACCTCCTGAGCTTTATACCGTAGCCGGTTATATTCCGGCTTTTCGCTTGAATAATGGTAGTCTGATTATTCACTACCGAAACGCCAAACTGATCACACTTGTCCAAGTGGAAATCACCTTACTACCCGTTTTATTGGCATCCACTGAGTATAGGGTAAAAATATGAAGTACTGCGGAGTATGCCGGGTAATTGTTCACAGACCAGAAAGTAACTGCTTGATTTGACGCGAGATTGAAATTCGGTCTAAAGATTTCCTGCCGCAAGACGATGTTACTCATGACACCAAAAGAAAGTGCAGGAATCATCCCCATGCCGAACAAGAAAGGCCATTCAAAACCCGCCCGCAACACCCCGGCGGGTAAACACAAGGCAGGAAAGGGGAAACCGGCACCAACCGGACAGAATGTGACGTTCACTCAGGCAGCGGCCGAACTGAAAGACATTGAGCAACGCCTGATCGATGAGTCTGCAGTGGACCCGGAGCGTGTCAGTCGTATGAAGCAGGAACTGGCCAGCGGGAACTACTGCATCGATACGAACCGCGTCGCTGACAAAATGATTGAACTCGAGAAGCTGTTAAAACGCTGATCAGCACAACAGTCTCTCCAGGCCGATCCCAGTACGCCACCACCCTCTTTTCTCTCTAACACCCCGCTTCTCACCGTCGGATAGCGTCGTACAGCCTTGCCGGGTAAAATAGCCCTTCATAAGCCCCGGTAGCTCAGTCGGATAGAGCAGCCGCCTCCTAAGCGGCAGGTCACTGGTTCGAATCCGGTCCGGGGCACCAATTTTCTCGCCAGCCTTTAAATAGGGTGTATTGCACCCTATTTTGGGGTAAATACCAGTAAGTCGAAATTAATTGCAGGTAAATCATGCCAATCCGGATTAGAATGATCTTTCAAAACTAAAGGGGGAAACCAATGAAATCAACGTGGATTCTGGTAGCTGACAGCAGCCGCGCCCGTATTTTTACAACTGATACGCGCTCAGGGCCGCTTCAGGAACTTGAAACGCTTGCCCACCCCGAGGGGAGGGAACATGAACAAAATATGACCAGTGACTTACCCGGACGTGACAGCAGTCGAATGGGTGGAGAACGTCATTCCTTTCAGGATGAAACTGATCCCAAAGAGTATGAATCCAATGAATTTGCCCGGCACATCGCCCAACACCTCGATTCCGCCCGTAAAGCTGGCGACTATGACCAGTTGATCATCGTGGCCGCACCAAAATTTCTGGGTAGTCTGCGGTCTAATCTGACCGAACCGAGCGGCAGGCTAATCGCACTTGAGATTAATAAAAATCTGACCCAGCATGACGCGGCGGATATTCGAAAACACTTGCCGGAATATTTGCCCAACATTTGAGTATATTTACAAAACAGTTTCAGAATTCTGAGGCGATAACATCCCGGTTACGTTCGCGGCAGTCCAGCATCTCCGATACCGTTGTGGCTCTAAAGTATCGCCATTTTGCATGGCGTTAAACTTTTTAAAAATGTAAGAAGATGACTAGTTCGGCAGTGAGGCAAAAATTACTTCTGCAATTTGGTCGCATTTATACCAGGCATGGAAGCCCACCGCAGGAATTTACGAGTAGAAGGAAGTTAAGATAAACGACCTCGATAGACCAGTTCGGAACTGAAACGCCGCGCCTTCGAGTTATGAGTTCCCTTCCCTCCCGGGGACGAGGCTTAGCCGTTTAAGTTATTCACATACCAGTCCATGGCTTCTTCGAGCCCTTCATTGACCTGATACTCGGGCGCATAACCCAGCAGTGTCTGCGCCTTGCTGATGTCGGCCTGGGAGTGCCGGACATCACCGGGACGAAACTCCCGATACACCGGGCTGACAGTTTCAAGACCCGGGACTCGCGCCTGTAATTTATGCTGAATAGCCTGAAACAGTTCGTTCAATGTGGTGCGTGCGTTCAGTGCGACATTGTAGACCTGGTCCACAGCGTCGGGATTGTCCGTGGTGGCAGCCAGCAGATTGGCCTGCACAGCATTGTCGATGTAACAGAAATCGCGGCTGGTCTCTCCATCGCCATTGATATAGATGTCTTCCTTTTTAATAAATCCGGCTACCCATTTTGGAATGACGGCGGCATAGGCGCCTTCCGGATCCTGGCGACGGCCGAAAATATTGAAATAGCGCAATCCAATCGACTTGAAGCCGTAGGTCCTCGCGAATACGTCGGCGTAGAGTTCATTGACATATTTGGTGACTGCATAGGGACTCAATGGCTTGCCAATCTTGTCCTCGACCTTGGGCAGATCGGGATGATCGCCATAGGTAGAACTGGATGCGGCATACACAAACCGTTTTACACCGGCGTCACGTGCTGCAACCAGAATGTTTAGAAAGCCGTCAATATTTGCCGAGTTGGTAAGCAAAGGATCTTCGATAGAACGGGGTACCGAACCCAGTGCAGCCTGATGCAGGACATAATCCACGCCCACACAGGCCTGTTGGCAGTCTTCAAGGTTGCGGATATCCCCTTCAATAAAGGTAAAACGTTGCCATTGTGCTCCACTTACCTGGCCCTTCACTTCGTCCAGATTATGCCGGTGGCCGGTAAAGAAATTGTCCAGACCGATGACCTTCTGTTCCAGTTTAAGCAGGGTTTCCAGCAAATTTGATCCGATAAACCCGGCGACACCGGTAATCAACCACACCGACGGATGGGTTGCCAGGTGGTTCTTTAATTCATCATATTGACTCATTGAGTATCATCCCGAAATTATTTCCCTGTATCCCCGTTTATCACTATACACTTCGTTATAGCGAACATGTGAGTAATGGTCGCCGACGCATGCTGGCGCTGTGATTGGTCCGCCATTCTACATGATTGACCCGGATGTGGGAAAAGGGTGGACCGGATTTTAACACTCGACTGGCATATCAAGCCGGACTGACCAGTTTTTTCCATCCAAAAAAAGACCTGCACCACAGGCAGGTCTTTTTACAGGAGTTTGGTTTGAATAAGCCAAATAGTCGCGCCAATGTTGTTACGATGATCAGCCCAGGGTTGTCATGCTTCTTATTTTTTTTCCTCGAATTCAATCAGCATGGCAAAGGCCGCTCTACCATCCAGCCGCCCTACACCAACCGAATAGGCATTCGCTACCGTCGCCACAAATGCGCCACGGCGACCGTCATCGCAGGTGATTTCGCCA
>JAJDNN010000155.1 GCA_022340685.1 Pseudomonadota bacterium | reverse complement strand
ATCTGGGCTTCTACAAGATTGGCTGCGGTGTAAATCATCAACACGGTTTATGTTTCTCACCGGCTGTTCGCCGCTGCAGTGGACAATACACCGATAGTTACCTAGTTAACCGGTAATCTCTTGCGCAAGTCGTCACGGTCGAACCACCAGTCATCCTGCACCATCACGTCGATGACAGTAGCCAGGCGTGGCAGGAATTCCGCCGGATCCTTCAGATGCAACCGTTCCAGCCAGGCATCGAGCTCTGCCTGGGTATTTACTGCACTGTGACGCCTGGCAACCTGACCCAGAATATTCTGGGTCAGGAAAGTCAGGCTCTGGTGCCGTTCATCACTGCTGCGTATATCAGCGATGTAGTGGGCGGTTATCGCGGCGACCGCTGCTCCATCTGAATCATCCGGTGTTTCATCCACAATGTGTTGCAACATGGCAACCGTTGTATCCGGCTGGATCGGTAAGGTCACCGCCAGCCACACGCCCTGGCCCAGCGCGGACAGAGACGCGGGCTGATCCGCTTGAAACAGCACGTTGTAAGCTTCAACGGCTTCTTGCCAGTTTTCGTGCTGTAAAAAGACGTCCAGTGCCGGACGCACCGTACGCCACGCTTCTTCCTTGCGCTCCAGCGCTAGCTGCGTCTCGCCGATGTCCAGTAGTATCCGGGCCCGATCTGTGGTACTGGCAGTGGCGGGCAATTCGGTAAGGTGTTGCTGAAAAAGTGACAGCTGTTGTTCCAGTGACGGAGTATCAGCGGTTGGTATATTTCCGGCCCGGGTTGGATCGGTTTGATCGTCGCGCATGGGGTTCTCCACGTTGATTGGTGTCGGTCGGGCAAGGGCGTCAGGTCACCCGTGTCCCGCTGACAAACAAGGTTTCAACATCCAGCCATAAACCCTTGTTGGTCATCAGTTTCTTAACATCATCAAGATGCGCCAGCCGTAAGCGACCCTGTTGTTCTGGCGTCAGTTGATCAAGCAAGCCGCGAAACCCGCTGCTCATGATGATCTCCCACCAATCATCCGGGCCATTGAGGTGGTAGCCCATCTGCTCGGTAACCAGTTGCGGGTCCTGAAATCCACAGTCGTGCAGCAGGTCGAGGCATTCCTGTTGTGAAGTGAGGCGCATCCAGGCTTGTTGCGGGATTTCCACGCCATAGTCTTGCAGTGCCTGGCGAAACTGGTCGGCCAGCGGCTGAAAAGCATTCTCGGAAAAGGTCGTAAACAGCAGGCGGCCGCCGGGTTTCAGTACCCGGTGCCATTCCCGCAATCCGGCCTGCATGTCAGGCAGGAAAAAGATCCCGAATGAGCAGGTGATGGCATCAAAGTCTGTACCTCTGAAGTCGAGAGACTCTGCATCCATGACATGAAAATCGGCATTTTCGAGACCAGCACGCTGCAAATTATGCCAGGCCTTGTCGAGCATCTTCTCCGACAGATCAATTGCCTGGACCCGGCCGCCCGGGGCGATGGCCTGGGCGGCGGCGATCGTTACAGCGCCGGTACCGGCCGCTACATCCAGCACTTTTTCACCGGGACGCAGTTGCAAAAGTTCCACCAGCCGGTCACCCACAAACGGGAAATACCGCATGGATGCATTATCGTACCGATCGGCAATCTTGTTGAAGATGGCGGTGATTTGTTGTTTGGCCTGGTCTGACATCGGTTGGTGGTTGGTGCACAAAAGCTGGATCATACTTGATTTTAAATTTTCACGCCCCGGACGGCGAGCCTGTCCCGCGGGCGAGTGCAATCGGTACGGTTAGGCTTGATGTGATAGCTTTCGGGAAGGCGTGTTGCTGTCAGTGCTGCGTCCCTGTGTGCGCAGCAGTGAACGCACTAGTGAACGCAACAGGGCAATTGCTGTCACCTTGTAAACAATAACAATATAACGCGGCTGAGAAAGGGAACTGATTGAGCCCAAGGAGCGTGTCATGCAGTTAGGTCAAGTATCTGAATTTCTTTTGTATTCACTCGAAATCATGTCGGTAGTATTTATCTTTACTGTCGGGCTGATCTTTCTGATGGTAATCATTATTTACATCATCGATGCCAGCCAGACCCGTCACGCCATTCGCCACAATTATCCGGTGGTGGGCCGGTTCCGCGCTCTATTCGAACGCCTGGGGGAATTTTTCCGCCAGTATTTTTTTGCGATGGACCGTGAAGAGCTTCCCTTCAATCGCGCCCAGCGTGAGTGGGCCTATCAGGCGGCCAGGAATGAACCCAACACCCGGGCATTCGGTTCGACGCGGAATTTAACCCTGCCGGGTACGGTGCTGTTCGTCAACTGCCCCTTCCCGACGCTCGACAAGGATGCGGTAAAACCCGGACCGGTGACCCTCGGCCCCGACTGTGAACATCCCTTCACGGCCACGTCGATGGTGAACATCTCGGGTATGAGTTACGGGGCCATTTCGCGGCCAGCTGTGCTGGCACTGTCACGTGGTGCTTACCGAGCCGGTTGCTGGATGAATACGGGCGAGGGCGGTCTGTCACCCTACCATCTGGAAGGCGGGGCGGATCTGGTCTTCCAGATCGGCACGGCTAAATACGGCGTGCGGGATATGGCGGGTGAACTGGATGATGACAAACTGCGCGAAGTGGCCGTGTTGGAGCAGGTGCGCATGTTCGAGATCAAGCTTAGCCAGGGTGCCAAGCCCGGCAAGGGCGGGATCCTCCCGGCGGTCAAGGTCACCGAGGAAATTGCGGCGATTCGCGGCATTGCGACTCACAAGCCGTCCATCAGCCCCAACCGCCATCCTGAAATTGACAATGTGGATGAACTGCTCAACATGGTGCAACATGTTCGGGGCGTTACCGGCAAGCCGACCGGGTTCAAAATGGTTCTCGGTGCCTACGGCTGGCTTGATACCCTGTTCACTACCATCCGTAAGCAGGGCCTGGAATATGCACCGGATTTTATTACGCTCGACAGTGCCGATGGCGGAACCGGGGCGGCGCCAATGTCACTGATGGATGATGTGGGATTGCCTCTGCGCGAGAGTCTGCCAATGCTGGTGGACAAGCTGGACGAATACGGGCTGCGTCCGCGGATCCGGGTGATCGCTTCCGGCAAACTTATCACGCCGACTGATGTCGCGTGGGCATTATGCATCGGTGTCGACTTCGTGGTTACGGCCCGTGGTTTCATGTTTGCACTGGGTTGTATCCAGGCCTTGCAGTGCAACAAGAATACCTGTCCCACTGGTATTACCACGCATAATCCGCGCCTGCAAAAAGGCCTCAATCCTGAAGACAAGGCAGAACGTGTCGCCCACTACGTAGAGAACCTGACCCACGAGGTTGGCGTTATTGCCCATTCCTGCGGCGTACATGAGCCACGCGAACTGCGCCGCTTCCATGCCCGCATCGTGCAGGAGGACGGCCACTCGGTGTCACTGGAGGAACGCTATCCGGACGTCAAATCCCCCGTATCAGTGGAGGCGAATTGAGCGATTTGTCCGCCAGCTGGTAATGCCGTTCGAGGATGTCACGGGTGAAACGGGTGCGTAAATAGAAGCCGCGCGGCAGGGTTTCGGTAGGGGCCCCGTTTTCATCAAAACTGGTGCATAGCGCAAAACGATTGGCCGCCTTGGGCCGGATTTGCAGGAAGGTGCCATGTCGTGCAGACACCTGATCCAGCTGGCCGGTGACGATCAAATCCATTAGCTCCTCCCAATCCTGCTGCAGGATCGCGGCTTCCTGCGGTTTCGGACTCCAGAGCAACGCCATACCGACCCGGCGTTGCGCCAATGGTATGTCCGGCTCGGCCTCCACCGGAACCCACAGAACCCGGCTCAGTTTGCGACGCACCCACGAGGTTTCCCACTCCAAACCGGTATTGCCGGTCAGTGGAACAGTGCAGACATAGGTGGATTCCAGAGGGCGACCGGCCTGGTTGACAGGCACGGTCTTGAGTTCCACCCCGACGAGCTCAAAATCGGGTTCGGGCCGGGAGCCGGCGCTGGCACCCAGACACAGTTCGATGAGTTGGCCGACCCAGCCCTTGGCCGTACACAACGAGGCGGGTACAGGCTGATTTACCCGACTCGCCAGCTGCGCAAGGTTAAGCCCGGCGATTTGCCGGGCGCGCGTCAACAACTCAGATTCGGAGCGGGGGGGTGGGACTGGGATGACAGTTGGCATACGCCATAGTGTAAGTCATCTCGTGATGGAACGATCAGGCGTGTTTCCGGGGGCGCGTTTACTGAGCCAGGTCAAAGCTGGATTGCGGGATATTGTCCCGACTGCACTTGATGCGCTTGCCCTTGATCATTTCGCAATCAAGTTCGCGGGGCCGGGTTTTCTGGCCTGGTTTGATGTTGCCGGTTACCGGTCCCGAGTCATTTTCGCCCATGGGTCCGGACCGGAGTTTCTTTTTCGGCTTCACTTCGATGGCAGTATTGGTGTAGCTGAGCTTGAAGCGGGTCTTGTTGAAGTCGCTCAGGACAGATTCTGACTCGAAGACGATGATCTCCGTGGTTGTACTGCGCTCCTGTTTTCCCCGGCAGAAAATCTGGCTGTCCTTGACGCTGCATTCGCTTGACTTGGAGGGCAGGACGGCGGCGTCCAGATCCCCCTCTGACCACTGACCCTGCAGGATTGCGGCCAGAACGCCGGCTGGCGTAGTCGGGACGGGTACGGATTTTTTCTCGGCCGGTTTTGCCGCGGAACTCGTATTCTTCGTGTCTGCCGGTTTGGCTGCCGCACTGGCGGTAGTCGCGGGACGGGGTGCTTTTTTAACACTGGCCTTCAACTGGCGGATTTTGTTTTCCGCCCGGTAGTCCCCGTGAGCCTTGGCCTTGGTATACCACTTGAGGGCTTCATTTCTGTCCTGGGGTACGGCAGTTCCCCATTCATACATGAGCCCTAGCTGATACTCGGCAGACGGGATGTTTTCGTTAGCGGCCTCTTTGAAGAGCTGGTAGGCTTTCTCGTGATCCTGGGACACGCCACGGCCTTCAAAATAGAGGATACCTAGTCGCGCCTTGGCCGGTGCATTGCCACCTGCGGAGGCTTTTTCAAACCAGTTGACGGCTTCGGCAAAGTTGATATCGACACCCCGGCCACGTTCATACATGCGACCGACTTCGTACATGGCGCTTACTTTGCCATCACGGGCCTTGGCCAACTGGCGTTCGAAGCGCTGTACCTGAACCCAGTCGGAACTGTCGGCCCGTGCCGGGCGCGCGCTGGCCAGAAGCACCAGCAGGAGTATCAGAAAAATTGGTGAAGTATATGAAATGTAAGATGTTTTCATGGTCTAGAACCTGAGCTATGGACGTCCATGACCAATAATGATTTGAGTGATACGTGTTTTGTATAGCGGACACCTTGGCGCGGGCTTTAGAAAACAGGGCGCGCCCTGGCCGGGTCAGGAGGAGGAGCGTTGCCAGTGTCCGGACTTGCCGCCCAGTTTTTCCAGCAGCCGGATACACTCCAGCGTCATACCCCGATCCACCGCCTTGCACATGTCGTAAATGGTCAACAGGGCGATTTGTACGGCGGTCAATGCTTCCATCTCAACGCCAGTCTGGCCGCGGGTTTCAACCGTCGCCGTGCAGTGAATACTGTGCTGATCCGGCTGCGGGTTGAATTCCAGTTCGACCCGGGTGAGTAGCAGGGGGTGACACAGGGGAACCAGGTCCGGGGTGCGCTTGGCGGCCATGATGCCGGCGACTCGGGCGACGCCGAGCACATCCCCTTTTTTATGGCCCCCATCAAGGATCAGCCGCAGAGTTTCCGGTTGCATCCGGATGGTACCCTCGGCCACGGCAATACGCCGGGTGTCTGCCTTGTTACCCACGTCCACCATGTGGGCATCACCCTCGGTATTGAAATGGGTCAGTTTACTCATCGGTCTGGTACCTTGTTTAATTGGGTGCGACAGGTCAGTCATGATAGGCTGTGTAACAACTTAATCGCAAATTCACCGAGGTTGTTATGAGCATCACCGTGAAATATTTTGCCAGCCTGCGGGAGCAGATGGGCACCGGTGAGGTCAGGTTGGATACCTCGGCGGCGACAACAGTGGGCGAGGCCTGGCAGCAGGCAACGGATGGTGCAGACTTACCGGCCAATCTACTGATGGCCGTCAACATGGAGTATGTGGATGCGCACCACAAAGTGCAGGACGGTGATGAGGTGGCTTTCTTCCCGCCGGTGACCGGAGGTTGACATGCACATTGAGATACGTACCGGCCAGTTTGATCCCTATGTCGAAGTCAGCCGTTATCAGCGAACGACGTTGAATTTACCCGGGCAGTACGGCGCCACCGCCGTGTTCGTCGGCAGCATGCGGGATTTCAATGCCGGGGATTCGGTGCAGGCCATGCACCTGGAACATTATCCGGGCATGACCGAGCGCTATCTGGAAAAGATCAGCGCCCAGGCCGCCTCGCGCTGGGACATCCTGGATTCCCTGATCATCCACCGTGTGGGTGAACTGCGACCCGATGACCCCATCGTGCTGGTCGCGGTCTGGGCGGCTCACCGTGAAGCGGCATTTGACGCCAGCCGCTACCTGATGGAAGAACTCAAGTCACGCGCCCCGTTCTGGAAAAAGGAAACCCTGCCCGACAGGAGTCGCTGGGTAACGCGCGCGGACGAGTAACCTGGGACAATGATTTCCGGAACCGGCTGGCGTGTTCTCGCCGACAACGGCCGACGCAACCGGCGCGCTCTATGTATTGTTGTTTGAAACAACCACGACCCAACCCTGTGGCACAGGCAAGACCGGTTATTGATGTTTCGTGACGGGTTGGCGATTAACAGCCAGAGTTTCGTCTATCGGTACGTCGTGAATCTCGAATGTCAGCGTGCCCAGGTCCCCCAGGGCATAGGTCGGTACAGCGCCGACCCCGCCGACGGTGCCGGGATTAATGAACAGGGTCTCCCCGTTGTGCAGGTTTCGGATGTGGTCGATTTCGGCCCGGTGGTCGTGGCCGCAGCACACCAGATCCCAGTCGCCGGTCGCGCCCATGGCGCGGGCGTAATGGGGATAGTGCACAATGAAAATGCGGCGGCCGGCCAGTTCTATGCCGGCATCCTGCCCGTGATAGTGAATCACGCTACCGGGGTCGTGAGAAAGCTGCGCCATGCTAAAAGTATCGCCCGTATTATTGCCATGGATCACGTGCACCGGCAAACCGATGGGGTTCAGGATCCGCAGAGTGGTCGGGGCGACAACGTCACCGCAATGCAGTACCGCCTCCGCGCCCTGGTCGCGCGCTTCACGGACTGCGGCGGCGAGCAGATAACGGTTGTCGTGGCTGTCCGAGACAATGGCGATTTTCATGGTAACGACATGCTTACTATCATTCGAACGGGCGCGCGAACTGCGCGAATGCAAGTTGACTGGACAATCACGTTAGAAGCAGGGCTTTTCGGGTGCGCTCTGGTAGCGTTTAATGGAATCGAGAATTTCCTGCCGGGCCGCCTTCGGGCCATCCCAGCCTTCGATTTTCACCCACTTGCCATCTTCAAGATCCTTGTAGTGTTCAAAGAAATGGGCGATCTGGTCGAGCAGCATCTCTGGCATTTCGCTTGCGTGAGTGACATGCCGGTACAGTTTGCACAACTTGTTGATCGGCAGCGCCAGCAATTTCGCGTCAGGACCGGACTCATCGGTCATCTTTAATACACCTACTGTACGACAGGTGATTACCGAGCCGCTGATCAACGGGATCGGTGTAACCACCAGGGCATCGACCGGATCGCCGTCTTCGGACAGGGTGTGCGGCACGTAGCCGTAGTTGCAGGGGTAATGCATGGGGGTGTTCATAAAACGGTCTACGAACATGGCGCCTGTTTCCTTGTCCACTTCATATTTGACCGGATCGCTATGGGACGGGATTTCAATGATGACATTGACCTCGTCCGGTGCATTCTTGCCAGGACCCACTCTGTCCAGATTCATGCTGTAAACCTCATTAAGATGTATGAAAAGTCATAGACCCGTAAATAGGGGGCGGTATTCTAACAGTGTCACTGCCAAAACAGTATTGCATCGGCCGCATGGGGGATTTTTTTCGTTTCTCGCGCTGATTGACTTGACCCGGGTCAGGGGCTAGTTTAGCGCTAATTACAGTGTCCGGCAGGAGCAACATACCGGCCGGCTAGAGATAGCAACAATAACAGCACTCAGGAGCCAACAATCATGAGGATCGTATTAATCGGCGCACCGGGAGGTGGCAAGGGCACCCAGGCGAAACGGCTGGTTGACCGGTTCGGCATTCCCCAGATCTCGACCGGTGACCTGCTACGCGAAGCCGTGGCGGCAGGCACACCACTGGGTTTGCGCGCCAAGTCAGTAATGGAAGCCGGCCAACTGGTATCCGATGATATCGTGTTGGACATGATCCGTGATCGCCTGTCCCGTCCCGATGCTCAAAAAGGTTTCATTCTCGACGGTTTCCCGCGCAATATTCCGCAGGCCAGGGCACTGGACGTATTACTCAATGGCATGGGTAAGCCGTTGCAGATCGGCCTGTTGATTGATGTGCCATTCGACATTCTTATGCAACGGCTCACTGGACGACGCACCTGTAGCGCCTGCGGGGCGATTTACAACGCCTATACCTCACCACCTCGCATCGACGGTATTTGCGACAATTGCGGTGGCAACCTACTGCAGCGTGCTGACGATAATGAAGATACCGTCGTCAACCGGTTACGGGTCTACGAGTCACAGACCGCACCGCTGGTTGACTATTATCGCAGGGAAGGCATCCTGCGCACCGTACAGGGTACCGGAGAAGTTGAAGATATCTTTAACGCCATTTTACGGGTACTCAATACCCTGCCAGCCAGTGACGCCGCGCCTGTCAAAGCCGTAAAGAAGAAGGCGGCCAAGAAGAAGCCCGCCAAGAAGAAAGTAAGCAAGAAGAAAGTTGCCAAGAAGAAGGCGGCCAAGAAGAAGCCCGCCAAAAAGAAAGCGGCCAAGAAGAAGCCCGCCAAGAAGAAAGTAAGCAAGAAGAAAGTTGCCAAGAAGAAGGCGGCCAAGAAGAAGCCCGCCAAGAAGAAAGCGGCCAAGAAGAAAGCGGCCAAGAAGAAAGTTGCCAAGAAGAAAGTTGCCAAGAAGAAAGTTGCCAAGAAGAAAGTTGCCAAGAAGAAGCCCGCCAAGAAGAAGCCCGCCAAGAAGAAAGTAAGCAAGAAGAAAGTTGCCAAGAAGAAAGTTGCCAAGAAGAAGGCGGCCAAGAAAAAACCCGCCAAGAAGAAAGTAAGCAAGAAGAAAGTTGCCAAGAAGAAGGCGGCCAAGAAAAAGCCCGCCAAGAAGAAGAAAGTAAGCAAGAAGAAAGTCGCCAAGAAGAAGGCGGCCAAGAAAAAGCCCGCCAAGAAGAAAGTCGCCAAGAAGAAGGCCGCGAGCAAGAAGGCAGGCAGAAAAAAAGTAGTGAAAAAGGCACGCCGGCGTTAGGCGTGCTGCAGGAAATGCGGGGGAATGTATTCCCTTAGTAACTCGCGGGATTGGAACGGTGTTCGATGATGCCGTTCGCCGATTGGCAATCGGACCGTGTTTTATCTATTGGTGGTCATTCAGGTCAGCACCGGCGATCCCCTGACCCAGACAATTGCGTTGAATAATGCGGTAAATCTACAAAAGGCCCTTGGACCAGGCAATGCACAGATCGAGATTGTTGCTTATGGCCCCGGCTTGTCATTGCTGACGAAGAATAGCAAACAGGCCAAACGGGTTGCGGGATTGGCCATGTATGACGATATCACGCTCAGCGCATGTGGTAACACAATGAAGAAAATAGAGAAAAAGTCAGGCAAGAAGCCACAGCTGGTTGAAGGGGTTAAAGTCGTTCCGGCCGGGGTTTTACGCATTATTGAATTGCAGAACCAGGGTTACGCTTATATCCGTCCATGATTAATTGGTGCTGACTCGAAAGGCGGGCCATTTGGCCCGATTTTTTTATTGACTCCGGCTCTCCTGATCCAGTTGATCGTATTGCTGCTGTTCCCGAATGGTTTGTGCATTTTGCCGGTCACGTAGCTGCTCTGCCTGGCGCAGCGCATCGGTCTGGACTTGCCAGACGTGCTCCTTGTCAGCCGGAGTGGCAGTGTCCTGCCGGGAGCAGCCCGGCAAGCAGAGGACGACAAGCATAATCAATATTGAATTACGTATCATGTGATTTTCTCTCAGGTTTGTTTATGGATCGGCGGCGTTGAAGCAGGCGCACAATCAAGCCTAGCAAATGGACGCCGCGACCCCAGAACCATTCCCGCATGCGTTGCCTGACAGGTCGGATTTGCCAGTCTTTAAAGCGGATTTCATGACAGTGCCGGAGATCCTCTTCAAACAGTACAGCAACGGTAGTGACAAAATGTGGGTCGTCGACTTCCTGATTGGCGTCAAGATTCCAGCGCTGGTTCCAACGGTCAAGATTGCTGGAACCGATGGATACCCAGTTATCGCACAATTGGAGTTTTGCATGCAGGAAACGCGGTTGGTACTCAAAAATACGCACGCCCTGGCGCAGCAGCCGGGTGTAATAACCGCGGCTGGCGTGACGGACCCACGGATGATCGCTGATTGGGCCGGGCACCATAATGCGTACATCGAGACCGGAGTGCGCCATACGTCGCAAGGTATGGCGTAGTTTACGCGAGACGATGAAGTAGGGTGTGCTGATCCAGATACGCCGCTCTGCGTTGCGACAGCGCTTGATGAGTGAGCGGTTGATCTCTTGATGGCCTCGCCCTTCTGCGATGCTGACGCGGCCTAGCTGGTCCTCGGTCCGCGGCGCCGCGATTACGACCGGCAGGTTGCAGGGTTGGCCACGGGTATTCAGCCAGGCGCGGGAAAACAAATCCTGCCAGTCTTGCACCACCGGGCCTTCGATCATGACCATGATCTCGTGCCAGTTTTGCGCCGGCCGGTCTGGATGCTGAAAATCATCGGTAATGCCTGAGCCGCCAACAAACGCCAGGTCGCCATCGATCAGCAGCAACTTGCGGTGATCACGCTGCAGCGAGGCATACAGCCGGCGCCATCGTAATGGATTGAAGAACTGGAGCTGAATGCCGACGGATTCAAGCCGCTTGCGATCATTATGCGTCAGCCCATGGCTGCCGTAATCGTCCAGCAGGACGAATACGCTCACGTCACGCCGCCGCGCCTGCAGGAGGGCGTTGATAAACTGGTCGGCCACCCAGCCGGATTCCATCAGGTACATTTCCAGGCAAATAAAATTATTCGCTGCCCGGATGGCATCGAGCATGGCGGGGAAGAACTGTGGGCCGTCCACCTGTGCGGTGAACTTGCAACCGGGTCGCCATGTATAGCGGTATTTTTTGTTGGCGCTAATCATACAGGTACGAGGCCGGAATCAATCGTGCGGTTCG
>JAJDNN010000147.1 GCA_022340685.1 Pseudomonadota bacterium | reverse complement strand
TTGCGGCTGGCGGCGCAGAATGTCGGCATCGTTCTCGATGCGTCCGGGCGGGATGACGCTGGTAGGATCAATCCGCACCCAGCCCTCCCCCTTGAGCCAGACTTCCGACCAGGCATGTGCGTCGGACTGGCGGACGATCATGTAATCCGACAACGGGTTGATTTCACCGCCCTGGTAACCGGTGACCACCCGTGCCGGTATACCGGCCTGACGCATCATCACGGTAAAGGCAGAGGCGTAGTGTTCGCAAAACCCGCGCCGGGTATCGAACAGAAAGGTATCCACCGGATCGTCATATAGCAGGGGTGCATTTCGGGTGTAATAAAACGGCTCGGTGCGAAAATAATCCAGCACGGCCTGCACCAGCTTGAGGTCGTCCGGGTGTTGTCGACGGAGTTGTTCCATCAGTTGTTCACTGCGTGGCGATATATAGGGAGGGAGCGACAGGTAGCGCTCACTTCCAGCGGCGGGTCGGTCGGCCTCGATGCGGTAATCGAGATAGGAGCTGGCACTGTAACGGTGCAGTTTTTTGACCCGTTGGCGCGCCAGAACTTGTCGATCCACCGTTATCTGGGCATTGGTCGGCAGCCGCGCCGGGGTATCGAGCAGGAACAGCCAGTACTGCTCATGGGGTTCGAGGGTAACGGTGTAATCCAGCGCTGGGCCAAGTGGGGTAATTGCCAGTTTTGGCACGGCTTGTTCCTGTCGTTGCGACACCGGCGATGTCCAGCTTTCGCCGTCATAATTCCAGTGCACCAGACCGCGCCAGTACAGTCGTTGCGGCGCAGGTGCCTGCTTCGCAAACGTGACCCGAAACGCCACTGAATCATCGTTGCTCAGCCGGCTGATGCGGCCGGGCGTCATTTCGTCGCTGAGACCGGTCTGGGCCGAGCCGGCATCGGCCGGGAGTGCCCACAGCGGGCCGGATACCCGCGGAAAAAACACGAACAGTAATAGCGCCAGTGGCAGGGCCTGCACCACCAGGCGCAGGGTCAGTTTTAATTGCGGTATGAACAAAGACCATGCCCGGCCCGGTGTGGCCGGGTGCGAGTACATCAATTGCGCGAACAGCCAGACCAACAGTACCACGAACAGCCAGATCGTATAGGGAATGGACTGACTGAACAGAAAACTCAGTACCACCACAAAATAGCCGAGAAAGATCACCACGGTGACATCACGTGGCGTGCGCATTTCAGTCAGCTTCAGGGTGATGAGCAACAGTAACAGGGCGGTACCGGCTTCCCGCCCAATCAGACTGTGATAACTGGTCAGAATACCGAGGCCGCCGCCGAGTACCAGTAGCACACGCAGCCAGCGACCGGGTAATCTCACTCGCCCGAGATCATGCAGCAGGCGCCAGACAATGATGATGATCAGAAACAGGCTAAGCCAGACGGGCAGGCGCGCCAGGTGCACCAATAGCAGCATTCCGAGTGCTGCGAGCAACAGCACCGGACCTGGTGCCAGCCCGTGAGGTATGGAATCAGTGGTGCGGCGCATGGTACTCATGGATACAGGGCCAGTTTTTCCAGGCAGCGGTGGCGATGGGCAGGGCCGTGGCCCGGTGGGATCACCGTGCCGGGCAGGCGCAGGCCGTAACACAGACCGTCCCGCTCCGCCGTGATGATCCAGCGGGTCAGGATCGACAGGCGGGTTTCGGTGTCATTCCCGTGCAGCACTTGCCAGTCCAGCCACAGTTCCTCAGACCGGTCGCCGCCGAATTGCTTGGTCAACATCCCTTGCTGGCGGGCCAACGCTTTCCAGTGAACATGGCGCAGTGAATCGCCCGGGTGATAGTTGCGCAGGCCGGCAAAGTCATCGCTGCCACGGCCCTGGTCACCCGTCAGGCTGAGCGAAAAAAGGGACGGCGGGGGTAGCGGGGCCCGTGTTGCCGTTGCAGGGTATACCAGGTGGGTCTGGGCGAGATGCACATGGGTCCAGGCACGGAACAGGCCGAGGGGAAAACGGGTCGCCACCATGAAGCGGGGCAGGGGATGTTGGCCACGCTGTGCCGAATACAGTGCCAGTTCAGTGCTGGTCTGGCCCGCCCCGGCATCGACCCGGATGGGCCGTGTCTGGCCTGGCAGGCTGATCTCCAGCGCCAGTCGTTCGGTTGGACCCGGGTTATCGATGATCACCGGCAGTGGCGCGATGTCGCCGGCAAAAACCGCGGGTACTGCTGCAGCCCGTATTTCCAGGCGCAGCAGGTTGCGATAGGTATGGAGAATGGCCACCACCGCGACGCTGCCGAGTAGAAACGTGAACAGGTAACCCAGGTTGTTGGAATAATTTATGGCCCCGATCAGCATCACCATCAGGACGATGGCAAAGAAAACCCCGTTGCGGGTTGGCAGAATGTAGACATTCCGTCCATGCGTCAGGTGGGGTGCCGGGTGTGGGCCCAGACCACGGAAGAAACGCCGCCAGTCAAGGCGCTGTCTGAGAGTCAGGGTCTGTGACATGACAGAATGGGTTTTGTGAACACGGATACCCGGCCCCGGTTCAGGGAATTGGCACTTCCAGTAGTTGCCGTGCCAGGGTTTCGCCGCTGGTCTGGCCTTCGTCGGCGGCACGCAGGCGGTGGCCGACCACCGGCAACAGGATGGTCTGGATATCGTCGGGCAGAATATGGTCGCGCCCGTCCATCAATGCCCAGGCACGGGCAGCCTGCAACAGGCCGAGGCCGGCGCGTGGCGACAGGCCAACGGCGAACTCTGGCGACTGGCGGCTGGCGGCGAGCAGGGCCTGCAAGTAGTCAAGCAGGGCCGGCGAGGCGTGAACCCGACCGACTGCGGCCTGCAGACGGGACAGCAGGCTCGTGCTGAGCACGGGCGATAACTCCTGTAACACGCGGCGCCGATCCACGCCGCTTAGCAGGGCCCGCTCGGCACTGGCATCGGGGTAACCCAGCCGGATACGCATCAAAAAACGATCCAGTTGCGATTCGGGCAGGGGAAAGGTGCCAATCTGGTAGGTCGGGTTCTGGGTGGCAATCACGAAAAA
>JAJDNN010000130.1 GCA_022340685.1 Pseudomonadota bacterium | reverse complement strand
ACGTTTGATAAAACTTGAAGTCAGATCACCCAGCATGGCCATGCTGGCGATGATCAGTCCGGTACTGGCCCCCAGGCCCAGCAGCAGGGCGACCCCCGGTGTGATTAACACTGTAATAAGGAGTCCACGCCAGGTTTTACTGCGGCCCAGCAGTGGCTGGCCATCAGCCAGGATGAGCCCGTTATCAATCGGCCTGGCAAGCCGGTCCTGCAGCAACCAGCAAGCCAGCACCGGAACACCATTGGCCACCATGACCAAAAGAAGTAGTTTTAATTCAAGCATGTTGCCCTGGCGGTTTGTTCGGTCGCATCAATAGTGGCCGTTTACTGGAATTGCTGCAAGAATAGCTTTACTGCAGCATTATTTACGGCCCATTCTCACAGGAGCAAACCATGACAAGTGAATTACAAATCATTGATCAAACTGAAGGCGAAGGTAAGGAAGCCGTCGCCGGTAAGCCGGTGGTAGTGCATTACACCGGATGGTTATACGACCAGGGTGCAGCCGACAACAAGGGGGACAAGTTTGATAGTTCCCGCGACCGCAATGATCCTTTCACCTTCAATCTGGGCGCCGGGCAGGTTATCCGGGGCTGGGACGAGGGCGTGGCCGGCATGAAAGTGGGCGGGCATCGCACTCTGATCATCCCTCCGCAGATGGGGTATGGCGCGGCCGGTGCCGGTGGGGTGATCCCACCTAATGCCGTACTGGTGTTCGATGTGGAACTGCTGGACGTACAGGGCTAAAGAAAGAGGGCTGTTAGCCCCCTTTGTTCAGGCGGCCTGGCGATCCTGGGAGGGTTTGTGTTCATTGGCGATATTGACCTTTATCTCCCGGCCATAGAACTCGGTCCCGTTCAGGGCACGGATCGCCGCCTTGGCATCGCGCCGGTTCATTTCGATGAAGCCAAACCCACGCGGTTTACGAGTGACACGATCCGTCATCAGCCGTACGGCATAGACCTCACCATACTGTTCAAACAGTTCCCGCAGTGCGTTTGCTGGCATCTTGAAGGCCAGATTGCCGACGAAGATGGACTCGGTACGGGTACTGGCTGATCGGGTAATGCTAATGGCAGCAAAGAGTGCACCAAGTAACGCACCACCCAGTACACCATAAGCGAACAGTTGCTGTACCGGCACACTGGCAATAGCCAGATTTGAGATAATCCCATAACCAATGATGGCGAGTAGTAGGGCGATGATGACGCTTTTAACAATGTAACCAACAGACGGAAATGCAAATTTCATAACGCTAATGACTCTTTAAATGTGATTGATTGACAAATGACCGGACGGTGATCCAATCCAAAGTTGAACGTCTATTCTAAATGAGACCTGGCTGGATTTAAAAATATTTGCGCCGCCCTTACTCGCAGGGACTTGGCCAGTTGTATGGCGGGTTGCTGCAAATACGCGAGCATTGTTACAGACCGGTAATCAAGTTAATAAACTGCATTACAACCTGTACTACCGGTGCAATAAAGTTCCATAGTATCCCGGTGGCTAGCAGGGCGACAATGATTAACAGCCCATAAGGTTCGAGCCGGCTCAGCCCTTGCGCCATGGACGGGGGCAACAGGCCGACCGCGACGCGGCCGCCATCCAGAGGCGGGATCGGAATCAGATTGAAGACCATCAGGATGACGTTGATAAAAATCCCGAACAGGCCCATGTAAATGATCGGCAAGGCGATCATGTTCAGGCTGCCTGGCAGGAACTCGGCCAGCTTGGCGAGCAGCCCCCAGCCGATGGCCATCAACAGGTTTGACAACGGGCCGGCCGCCGCAACCAACACCATATCGCGGCGTGGATTGCGCAGGTTACGCCAGTCAATGGGTACTGGTTTGGCCCAGCCGAATGCAAAACCCAGGAAAGCGATCATCAACAAGGGTACCAGGATGGTGCCAACCGGATCGATGTGCTTGATCGGGTTCAGGGTAAGTCGCCCCAGCATGTAGGCTGTATTATCACCATGTTGTTTCGCAACCCAGCCATGGGCCACTTCATGGACCACGATGGCAAACAGGGTAGGAATTATTGCAATCGCAATGATCTGAACGGTATTGAGCTCGGCGCCAAACATCGCGACATTATAGCAGGGAAGTGAATATCAAAAAATTAAAGATTGTACGACGGGCGGGCGGTAAAATAATCTAGACTGATAAGATGACCGGAACAGTTAATATGTATGCAGATCATCTTGTTGCCCATCGGGGTTATCCGCTACGCTTTCCGGAAAATACCCTGCCTTCTGTTGAGGCGGCTATTCAGGCCGGTGCCCGCTTTATCGAGGTCGATATACAACTCAGTCAGGATGGTATTCCGGTTGTATTCCACGATCGTGATTTGCAACGCCTGTGTGGACAGGGCGGAGCGGTAGCGGATTATTCGCTGCAGCAGTTAAAAACGATCCCCGTTCGTGACCCAATGCGTTTTGACAACCGGTTCGAGGATATTTTCATTCCGCGTCTGACAGAACTTGTGGAACTGCTACAAAACTGGCCGGACGTGACCCTGTTTGTCGAACTGAAACGCAACAGTCTTCAGCACTTCGGAACCGAGACGGTGGTGACGGCCGTGTTGCCGGAGTTGCAACCTGTCAAGACACAATGTGTGCTGATTTCCTATGCCATCGATGCTTTGCAGCATGTGACCCGGGTTAGCGAATACCCCATTGGTGCTGTATTCGATGACTGGGCCGAGCATGCCCGGGCCGAGATTCATGCCCTGGAACCGGCCTACCTGTTTTGTGACATCGATAGCTTGCCTAGCGGTGATATTCCAGTGCCGACCGGGCGGCGGTTGGCAGTGTATGAATGCACGGATCCGCAGCAGGCCCTGGCGGTGTTGTCGCGGGGTGTTACGTTGGTGGAAACGTTTGCTATTGGTGAGATGCTGACACAAATGCAGGTATTGGGAGCTGCGCTTGGAGCATGATGTCGATGTCGTGGTAATCGGCGCCGGCATTCAGGGTGCAGGCGTGGCCCAGGCGGCGGCTGCAGCCGGCTACCGGGTGCGGGTTCTGGAACAGACTGCGATCGCTGCCGCCACTTCATGTCGTTCCAGCAAGCTGATTCACGGCGGTCTGCGTTATCTCGAAAGCCATCAATATGCGCTGGTGCACAAAACCTTGCGTGAGCGGGACCGGCTACTCCGGCTTGCGCCACACCTGGTGCAGTTGGTGCCGTTTTATATTCCCGTTTATCCGGATACAAGCCGGCGGCCACTGCATTTCTGGCTCGGGTTGCTGTTGTATGCCCTGCTCGGTGGCCTGCGGCGCAGCACCCGGTTTCATACCCTGTCTCGATCGCATCGACAGCGACTGCCGATTCGGCAGGATCGACTGCAATCCGTGTTTCAGTATCAGGACGGGCAGACCGACGATGTGGCGCTGACCCGTGCGGTGATGCACTCTGCGCAGGCACTGGGCGCAGAATTGATCTGTCCTGCCCTGTTCAGCAGTGCCGAGGCAAAAACGCAGGGGGTCCACGTAGCGTACCAGACTGCGAACCGGATCCAGCGCATTTACAGTCGGGTTTTGGTCAATGCCAGCGGACCGTGGGTGAACCAGGTGCTTGGCAACATTACGCCATCGGTTGCAGGGCTGACGATGGAGCTGGTGCAGGGGACCCATATTGTGCTCGACAATCCCGCACCCGCTGGCGTGTATTATGTCGAAGCACCGCAGGATCAGCGCGCTGTATTCGTAATGCCGTGGCATGGCAAGACACTGGTTGGCACCACCGAAACCGTGTTCAAGGGGGATCCCGCCCGCGTGACGCCACAGCCTGCCGAAATCGAATACCTGCGTGCGGTGTTCCGGCATTACTTCCCCGCCTTGTCGGATCAGGTGACGGACAGTTTTGCCGGGCTGCGGGTTTTACCGAAGTTGCCGGGCTCGCTGACGGCGCGACCTCGTGACACCCAGTTGCACCCGGAACCGGAGCGGGTATTGAGCCTGTATGGCGGCAAGTTGACCGGTTACCGGGCCACCGCGGAGGAAGTCATGCAAAAGCTGCAGCCTTACTTGCCGCCTGTGCAAAGCAAGGCAGATACCCGCTCGCTCCGGTTGCTACCGGCATCGGGGGACGATTAACCCGGGTTAACCCAGTCGCATGGCCTCCAGCATCAGGGCCTGCCATGCCTGATAGGCCCGCTTCAGCGCGACATCATCCTCCGGCTCAAACCAGTCCCCCGGTTCCTGTTCCGGCCAATACGATGGCCGGCCGGCCAGCAGGAACGCCAGGCCCCGGCCGGTGGCCTCACACTCCCGCGGGCGATATACCGGCAGGCCGGTGAGGCTTGCCAGACGCCGGGCCAGGCCGTCCCAATGCGCCAGCCCACCCGTTAGCTGAATCTGCTCGGGTGGAGAGGCCAGCTTTAGCAACTCGTCCAGATTGCTCTGCAGGAGGAAGATGATGCTTTCGGCAACGGCCACGGCGCGCGAGCGGATATCGGCGGGGCCGACGAAGCGGCTGGCAAACTCCGCCACCCAGAAGGGGGAGCCAAGACCGGACACGCCGTTCAGGAACAGCGTGTCATGCCGGGTTACTTCCAGCAGCCAGGCAGGCAATTGCTGGAACAAGTCGGGCAGCCGGTTCGTCTCCGCAAACCATTCAAGGGCCGCGCCGGCGCCATTGACGGTGCCTTCCAGTACGAATTCGGTCCGCCCTGCCTGGTGCTGGATGATGCTCGTCAACAAGCGCCGGCCCAGTCGCGGCACTTCGCCGGAAGGGCGGGAGAGGAAAGCGCCGGTGCCAAGATTGATATAGGCGGTATCCGGCTGCAGCTCGCCGTAGGCGTACAGGGCCGCGGATTGATCCCCTGTCACCTGGTG
>JAJDNN010000118.1 GCA_022340685.1 Pseudomonadota bacterium | reverse complement strand
AGGCTGTGCTGGAGAAATATTCTCGATTAATTCCTTATATTGCTGCAGCGTCAAATGATTGGCGGAGCCACCATGGCCGGGATGTACAAACAGTAACTTGTGAGCGGGGTCAATAGCATGTTGCCGGCAAAATAGTTGGCGGAGTTTTGTTATCTGGTCCGGATCAAAACTGAGAAAAGGAGGTTGTGGTTCAGGTATATCCCGCACGCCCTGATCAATCAGAAACTTGCGAACGAGTTCAAGGTTGTATTCGAACTCGGGTTTTTCCGACCGGGAACGCCGTTGCGTGAGCCGGTGATTGTAAAATATTTGTGCAAGTTTCGTTGCAGGCGCCAGACGATAGGGGATATTTGCCCGCCTGACAGCGAGCCCAACTCGGGTCGTTGAAAAAAGAGTTATTACCGCATCGTATATGTTTTTTTGCACCAGTTTTGTTAATTGCTTGATGTCTTTTAACCAACCCATAGCTGGTTGGTCGACCAGAACATCATCGATCATCATGCATGCCCTGGCCAGGTCGCAAGTATAACTGTTTACCAGCATGGTAAGTTTGAAGCCAGGATGGGCTGATTTCAGTATCTGACATGCGGGTAATGACGATATAAAATCGCCCAGTTTGTCATTCCTGATGAGAAGTATGCGCATACGGTGACAGGGGAGCTTGATGGTTTATCGATGCATCAATTATTTTTCCGCTCATGCGGGCTATTTATAAAGGCATCGTATTTAGATGTAACGAGGGAGGAGAAAATAACTGCCAGAAAAAGCAAATAAACAGAAGATGCATTATCCGATATAAAGGGGTTTTCAGATAACCCGAAAATCATATAGTTAATCGAAAACATAATACCAATGTTTGATAATAATAGATTTTGGCTACGTAATTTAATCGAGATATACAAAGGATAAATAAGGAAAATCAGGAAAATAACAAATCCGATAGTGCCTTCATGAACAAGTGAATCAATATAGGTATTCCATGTATCACCAATACCGGTTTCAGAAGGCAAGTCATAGAGATCGGGGTGTGCTTTGCCAGCCTTGACATAACGGTTGATATGAATGCCGACATTTCCTGCGCCATAACCGAAAACAGGGGCTTCAGTAAATATTCTGAGTGCGACTTTCCATTTCTCCAGCCTGAACTGGAATGATTTTCCATGAAGTGTAGAGGTGGTGTCTATTTTTTGATTATTGGAAATGGTATCTACTTCAGAAATTGCGGTTGTGAATCTGTTCAGGATTTGCGATTGGGAAGTGGTGGAGACAAGAACAGCAATAAATATTGTTAACAGGAATGTGGGTAAAAATACTTTAGACAGGTTTTTAATATTACTCGCGGGCCTTGATAAAAGGATAATCAGTGCCAACGAAACCAGTAAGGCTATCCACGCATTTCGGGTGCCGGACAGGTATACTGATAACAACGACATGGTCAGAGGTATTAGCAAATATCGCGAGCACTTTGAGTCCTTGTATTGAATAGCTATAAAACTGGTAATTGTAAAATATAATACGGCAAGGTCACCAAATACGATCTGGCCATATTGTCCGACCGCCCTGTGCCATTCATGAAAATATGTGTCATAAACAGCCTGCGCTCCAAGCAAAATACTTCCAACAATAACCCCGGCAAACAAAAATGAGTCCAGGGATTGATTGCGCCTCAACAATAGATAAAGAGGAATGAACAGCAAATATTTAAATTCCGTACCGATTCGTTTTATGGAATTATCTGTCCAGCCGTTCAGAGTGGCGGAAAGTGCAAAACTAAAAAGGAATGCCAGAAATATATACAGTAATATTTTTTCTTCTCTGCGTAAGGGTCCTTTTGCCGTTTTGACAAGCATTGGCAGGGATATAATTGCAATCAGGCTAAAAATCCCGCTCAACCAGTGTCGAACGCTCATTCCTGCGATAGGGAACAAAAAAACGAGGGTATAAACTATCCGGTCACCAATGCTGCTTTCCAGTAGCGTTTTTTGTAATGCTTGCAGATGTTTCATTTTGAATTCTTTTGTAGTCTGTTGGCCTCGCTGGTTGCCAGCCTGTATAAGCGATAAAATCGCCGTAATCCTTTGGATAAAAATTTAAACCACTGATAGATATATACTGGGTAGGGGAAGTTTTTCTTGTAAAAATACAGTTTGTTACGATAGTAACCAAGATCGAAGTCCTGATTGCTTACGCCATGACCCACTCCGCCGCTGTCAGATC
Source organism: Pseudomonadota bacterium (assembly GCA_022340685.1). Taxonomy (GTDB): domain Bacteria; phylum Pseudomonadota; class Gammaproteobacteria; order UBA6429; family Thiohalophilaceae; genus JAJDNN01. The sequence goes on along the minus strand of JAJDNN010000118.1, from coordinate 8,808 downwards.
GGTGGTGGTAGAGAAAGGCGTCACTGGAAAAACAGCCCTCGAAACCCAGTTTGTAGGCACGATATGCGAAATCGGTATCCTCGCAAACGGCAATCCCCTGGAAGGCTTCATCGAAACCTGCCAGTTCATCAAATAAAACTTTTTTAAATGAAAAATTACAACCGGTGATATTATTGGTTTTCCCGTCAGTTATGCAAAAATCACTGCCTGAAAAATTTCCGGCAAAGCTTAACCACACGGGCTTCTTGTATATTTTGCAGCCTTTTTCAATTACGCGTCCCTGTACGAAATCACAATCACCTGAAAGTGCAACCTCGTGCTTTTTCAGAAAGTCTTCATCAAATGACGTGTCATCATCAATAAATACCACGATTTCCCCAGATGCTGCCCGGGTACCGATATTTCGCGCTATTGTCACCGAAGGTGTATCTGAGTGAATAATGTTGATTCGATCCTTGTTTTCATCAAGGAAGCGCAGGGTCTCGTCAGTATGATCCGGGGTCTGGTCGACAAGAATAATTTCATACTCCGGATGTGATTGTTGTAACGCACATTTCAGGGTCTGAACCAGCAGTTCTTCCCGTTTGTAGGTGGGAATGACAAGGGATATTCGTGTGTTGGCCATAATGTTTGTTATCAGGATATTTAGTTTAGTCAGTTTGAATCTTGAATCAATGAGTCATTATATTTTTATTTATTCTCACAAAAAACAGATTTGTCGTGCAGTTGACTCGCGCTAGGCGTTTTTAAATTTTGCAATACCATTTCCGGAGAAATATCAGTCATACACTGGTTGTGTAAACATGCCGTTAGACGCTCAGTATGATAACAGGGACTGCAAGGCAGGTTGACACTGATTACAGTTACGTCGTTCTTGCTGGTACGATAAGGCCCGGTGCGTTTGTAATTGGTCGGCCCAATCAGGGCGTAGACCGGGGTGTTGACTGCGGCGGCCATGTGGGAGGGGCCGGTATCCGTGGTAATAACCCCTTTGGCAGCTTCAATAACGCCGATTAGCTCAGGAAAGCTTGTCTTGCCTGCCAGGGAAATAATATTGTCAGGTAAAGGCTGCAGAGCGTTTATCAGTTCCTGGTCATTCCGGCTTCCGATGATTACCCCGGCCATACTTTCTTTTTGCATCAGTGCCATCAGTCTCATCCAGTGTTCAGCAGGCCAGGCACGGTGATTGATATGGGTTTGCTTGCTGATATGGCTGTTGGCGGGCACCAGTACGTAATAATTATCTGGCAACTGAAATTTCTTTCGCACCAAGTCCACCGGTTCGCCAATTAGTCCGGGTACAGCCAGTTTGAGTGCCTCGTCTGATAAAAATGATCGATAGATGAGTTTCAGATTATCCACAGCATGCTGTTCGGGTGGTTCGGCAAAATATTCATACGGCATTCCAACTTTGTGCTTTGCCTTAACCAGCCGTACCAGGTCATTGAACAATGCGCCCAGTTCCAGATTTATGAGATAATCATACGGCGTCCGCCATGACTGTTGGACGATCGCCAGTTTCTGCAGATTCAGCGGGATGGGAAGCCGACGGTTTTTAAGATGATAGACATGATGAATGCGAGGATCAGCGGCGAACACGCCACCCATACCCGCCTTGGCCACCCAGTCGATGACTACATTTTCACCGAACTGGTGGCGCAATGGCTCGATGATGCTGGAAGCGCAGACCGTGTCACCCAGCTGGCCAGCCCGGATGACCAGAATACGTCTTGGAGAGGGTGGAGCTGACATGTGGCAAAGTCCGGAATCAATGAACATTTCACGCCCCCATCATAGCCTATTCAAGTAATTCAATGAAATTAATGGAATTATGTCTGTCTGACGGATTTGGTGGGCTGGAACTCTACGCCGCCAAGGTCATTCGTCACTATTCGTTGCAGGGTGTCCCCTGCGTCGCGGTCATCAAACAGGGCACGCTTCTGGATCGACGACTCGAACAGGACGGGATCCCGCGTCACACTCTGGCGGTGCGAAGTGCGTATTTTCCGCTTATTGCCGCGCTGAAGCTGGCTCGCCTGATCCGTGTTACGGGTATCACGACCCTCCATATCCATTCGCGCAGGGACCTGTCACTGGCCGTTTTCGCAAAGCTGCTGTCAGGGGCTTCGCCCCGTCTTGTCTATACCCGGCAGATGGCGCTGACCCGGCCTAAATTCGATGTCTGGCACCGGTTCCTCTACCGGCAGGTGGATGCCTATCTGACCATCACCCGGAAGCTTGAGCAGGACGCAAGAAAGTTTTTGCCCCTGCCCGCTGCGCGCATTCATACACTTTATTACGGTGTCCCCAAACCATCCCCCCCGGCGGAAGAGCTCTGTCGCGGGTTTTTCGAACAGACGGGCCTGACGCCGGGCAAGATGACTATCGCTATCTTTGGTCGGGTTGAGACCGGCAAGGGCCAGCATCTGGTCATCGAGGCGGTTTGCCAACTGACGCGTGAGCACTACGATTTGCAGGCGGTGGTTATCGGTCATGTTATGGACGAGACTTACATGCACACGCTCAAAGCGCAGGTGTCAAAGGCCGGATGCGAAGCGGTCATTCGGTTCGCGGGTTTTCATCCTGAACCGCCTTCGATTATGGGCTGCTTTGACGTGGTGGTACTGGCCACCAAGGATGAAACATTCGGCCTGGTGCTGGCCGAAGCCATGCGGGCCGGGACAGCAGTGATCGGTTCCAATGCCGGCGGCGTACCGGAGATTATCCGGGACGGGGAAACCGGTTTGCTGTTTGAATCACAAAATGCGAAGGCACTTGCAACATGTTTACGGCGCCTGCTGGACGAGCCAGAGCTCCATACGCGACTGGCCCAGCAAGGAGAGGTATTTGCCGATCGGCAGTTTTCCGAAGAAAAACACTTTGAGCGCCTGACGGCACACCTGGCTGGGACAAGTTAATCAGGTCGCAACCGTTGCCTGGTGGTTAGAGCGTTTTATGGCGCCCTACTGTTTCAACAAGGCGTCGAAGTGCTCGATGGTTTTTTGCAGCCCTTCTTCCAGCTTGATCGCTGGCTGCCAGTCGAGCTTTTCCCTAGCCAGGGTGATGTCTGGTTGGCGCTGTTTAGGATCGTCGTGGGGCAGCGGCTTACATACCAGTTTTGATTTTGAACCGGTCATTGCCACGACTTTTTCGGCCAGTTCGCGGATGGTGAATTCGTCCGGATTACCCAGATTGACCGGTCCGGTAAGGTCGTCTCCCGAGTTCATCAGACGGATGAAACCGTCCACCATTTCATCCACATAGCAAAACGACCGGGTCTGGGAACCATCGCCATAGAGGGTGATGTCTTCCCCCTGCAATGCCTGGAGTATGAAATTTGATACCACCCGGCCGTCGGCGGGATGCATGCGCGGGCCATAGGTGTTGAAGATCCGGGCGACCTTGATAGGAATCTGGTGTTCCCGGTAGTAGTCGAAGAACAGGGTTTCTGCGCAACGCTTGCCCTCGTCATAGCAGGAGCGTGGGCCAATGGGGTTGACGTTGCCCCAGTAGGATTCTGTCTGCGGATGGACTTGCGGGTCACCGTACACTTCACTGGTAGAAGCCTGCATGATTTTAGCCCGCGTGCGCCTGGCAAGACCCAGCATGTTAATGGCGCCCATGATACTTGTCTTGGTGGTCTTGATCGGGTTGTATTGGTAATGAATCGGTGAGGCCGGGCAGGCCAGGTTGTAAATTTCGTCTACTTCGACCAGGAGTGGTTGCACCACATCGTGGCGGATCAATTCGAAGTGATGATCGTCCAGCAGGTGAAGGACGTTGTCACGGGTACCGGTAAAAAAATTATCGAGGCAAATGACATTGTTGCCTTCATTCAACAAACGTTCACACAGATGCGAGCCGAGGAAGCCGGCGCCGCCGGTAATGAGAATGCGCTTGCGGTGATAGTCTTTCATTTCGTGATGTCCGCCCGGCCTATGCTGTGATATTCAAAACCCAGCTCCGCCATGTGTTTTGGATCATACTGGTTGCGGCCATCAAAGATAATCGCCTGTTGCATGGCATTTTTCATTTTACTGAAATCAGGATTGCGGAAGGGTTTCCATTCCGTTACCAGCGCCATGGCGTCAACATTCTGCAATGCATCGTACTGGTGGTTAAACAGTTTCAGGTGGCCATGCGCGAACCATTCGTTCGGTAATTCTTGGTGAGCAACTTCTATAGCCACCGGATCATAGGCCTGGATGCGGGCACCAGCGGCAATCAGATCGCGCATAATGATAACGGCAGGCGCTTCACGCATGTCATCGGTACCCGGTTTGAACGCGAGTCCCCAGAGGCCGATGGTGCGGCCTGAAAGGTCAGGGCCGAAGCGGGCTATAATTTTCTCCGCCAGTCGATGTTTCTGCAGGTCATTGCGTTCCTCAACAGCGCGCAGCACCTTGGCATCGAAGTCGATATCATTGGCCATTTGTACAAGTGCCTTCACGTCCTTGGGAAAACAGGAGCCGCCATAGCCGCAACCGGGATAGATAAACGAGTATCCAATGCGGGTGTCAGAGCCGATGCCGAGGCGCACGTTCTCCACATCCACGTCGAGTTGTTCACACATGCTGGCTATTTCGTTCATAAAGGAAATCTTGGTCGCCAGCATGGCATTGGCAGCGTACTTGGTCATCTCGGCATCACGAATGCCCAGTGTCATGATGCAGTTGTGATTGCGCATAAAGGGAGCATAAAGCTGGTGCATGAGATCGGTAGCGCGCTGGGTTTCGCTGCCAATGACGATGCGATCCGGGCGCATGAAATCATCGATGGCATCGCCTTCCTTGAGAAATTCGGGATTACTGACTACATCGAATTCGAGGTCAACACCGCGCCGGTCCAGTTCTTCCTGCAGGGCCTCGCGGACCTTGTCGGCGGTGCCGACCGGCACAGTCGATTTGTCGACCACCACGAGATAGTCATCCATGTGTTGACCGATTTCACGCGCCACCCCGAGCACATATTGCAGATCCGCGGAGCCATCTTCACCGGGCGGGGTACCAACAGCGATAAAGGCAAAGTCGGCGCCCGGCAGGGCCTCGGCCAGTGAAGTGGTAAAGAATAGCCGTTGTTCGGCCACATTCTCCTTGACCATCTCTTCCAGGCCCGGTTCGTAAATGGGGATAATACCCTTGTGCAGGCCATCAATCTTGGCTTGATCGATATCGACGCAGGTGACCTTGCAGCCCATCTCGGCGAAACAGGTACCCGTGACAAGGCCAACATAACCGGTTCCGACCACAACAACATTCATAACGTAATCCTTAGCGATGCAGGGCGGCAATTATACCCGAATGTCATTGCCATCATAGTAAGGCCCGCGTGATGGCCTCTGCGACCTGGTCGGGTGTCGGGACCCCACCATCAGGTTGCCAGGCAACCTGATGGTGGCCCCAGCGTGGCCAGTAGCGAAACGGCGGTGCACTGAAGAAGATCCCGACCGTGGGCGTGCCGAGGGCAATCCCCAGGTGGCGCATGCCGGTGTCATTGGCCACCAGCAGTCGGGCGCTCTTGATGAACGCGTCATCGTCGGGACCGGCTGGTAACAAGTTGACGTTGGGACGTTCGCCCACCCCGGCGAGGATGGCTGCTGCTTGTTGCTGCTCCCAGTCGGCCAGGCCCGCCAGGATGACATGCATGTCAGCGGGGTATCGCTTAGCCATGTCGTCAATCAGCGTGATGAAATGTGCCGCGGGCCAGGCTTTTTCCGGGTGGGAGGCGGTCGGGAAATAGACAATGGTTGGTTCAGACGGTCGGGCTGTGACAGGCAGGTCGAACCGGAGTGGCATGTCGAAGCTGATGCCGAAGGGATGCAACTGTTCCAGAAAGGTTTCCGCCTCGAATCGAAAACAGGAACGCGGAATGGCCATGTCATATACCCATTTGTGTATGCTGCGGTACTGGTAACCGAGTTTGAACCTGGCCGGGGTCAGACGGCTGATAATAATGGAACGGGTGCTGGCGGTCAGATCGAACAGCAGATCCTGTGCGCCCAATTCGCGATAGGTCCGGTAAGTGGCCAGCCAGCTTTTACCTTCCTTGCTGCCGGGAACAATATGGACGTCATCCACCAGATCTTCCGGAACGCCGCGTAAGTAATGACTGATGACGCTGAGCGTGATATGGGCAGCGGGAAAGTGTTCCCGCAGGGTGATAAGAAACGGGCGCAGCAACAGCATGTCACCAAAGGCGGCATGTTTGATCACGGCAATACGTCGCACATCTCCGGTCGCGAGGGAGGCAAGATGCTCACGTGCATGTCGGCTTTGCCAGGTGTCAGTTTCGTGCCAGAGTCTCATTGGAAGGTGGTGCGGGAATGACATGCGAAGGAAAAGATGAGGGGCATAATACCACAGACAACACCGCCGGCGTTGTGACGGTCAATCCTGCAGCAGGAGTTCGATCTTCCCGATGACATCCTCTACGGTAATGCGCGCCATCGTACCGGGTGTTTTTACCCGTGTACCCCATGGAACCTCGGCTACCGATTTGTGTAACGTGGCCTGGACGGCTTCCGGGTAGCGATTTACCACCCCTTGCGCATCGCAATAGGGTCGCGCCCGGTCCGGGTTGGTAGCAGCGAACAGGCTGACGACGGGGGTGCCAACAGCGGTGGCCATATGTGCCGGCCCGGAGTCGGGGGCGACGACCAGACGCGCTGCATCGATGATTGCGAGCAGTTCCTTCAGGTTGGTCTTGCCAACCATATTGATCGGTTCGGAGCGGGCCCGCCGCATGATGTCGTTCCCGTATCGTAACTCTAACGGACTCGGACCCCCGGTAATGACCGTCGGCATGTTGTGGGTGACAGCGAAATAATCGGCAATGGCCGCATAGCCTTCGGGGGTCCAGTTGCGATACGCCATGCTGGAGCAGGGGCTGATCACAGCAAACGGTTCGGTTGGCAGTCGGGCGGTAGTCGCATCTCGCGTCTTCGCCGGGATGGGAATGTTCCATTCCAGAACCCGTTCATCGATTCCCAGGGCGCGAATAAATTCAAAGAAACTGTCCAGCACATGCTGGTGGGGAACATTGGGGATACGGGCATTGGTAAACAGCCATTGCAGATCGCCGGCCCGTTGCTTGTCGAACCCGAGCCGAATCGTAGCCGGTACCAACCGGCTGGCGAAGCTGGCGCGCAACGACATCTGCATATGTAACAATACATCGAAGTGTCGGCCGCGCATTTGTTGCCGCAGTTGTCGATAGGCCTGCAGGCCCGTCGCCTTGTCAAAGGTGATAAACTCGATGCCCGGAATATCGCCGAGCAGGGCATGTTCGGCTTTACCAATAATCCAGCTAAGCTGTGTCGCAGGCCAGACTTTCTGTAAGGTGCGGACCACCGGCAGAGCGTGACACACATCCCCCAGTGCAGACAGGCGCAGCAGGCACAGATTGGCAGGCGGCCGGGTCAAGGGTAAGGACATAGATGAAAGCAATCGAGATCAATCGGGGCCAGCGCCACATCCTATATGATGCCGAGCTGATTGAAAATCCCGACCGGCTCGGCTTTCATCCCGATGATTGGGCGGCACAGAGCGCCATTATTGGTTTTGCCGAAGGACGGGGCACCACATTTTTTGTCCAGTATGAAGGCCGTGATTACGTATTACGCCATTACCGCCGGGGTGGCATGATCACCCGTTTTTCCGCAGACCGGTATGTCTGGACAGGCCTGCACCGCACTCGCGCCTGGCGCGAATGGCAGCTGCTGGCAAAGTTGTATGCGCAGGGTTTACCGGTGCCCAGGCCGGTGGCGGCGCAGGTCGTTCGGTATGGTCCGACCTATAGCGCGGATATCATGACCCAGCGTATCACTGGCACCGTGACCCTGGCAGAACATCTGGCACGGCAGCCACTGGACCCTCAGATGTGGGCCGGACTGGGGCGTCTTATTCGGCAGTTTCATCAACACGGCGTGTTCCATGCCGATCTGAATGCCCACAACATATTGCTTGACCCACAGGACCAGATGTATCTGATCGATTTTGATCGCGGGCGGATTCGCAAGCCGTCTTCCCCCTGGCAGCAGGCCAATCTGGCGCGCCTGCGACGCTCACTGGACAAGCTGCAGGCGCGGGCGCCGGAATTTCACTTCTGCGAGCCAGACTGGCAGACCTTGCGATCCGCCTACGCCCGTCCTGACTCGAACACCGGTAACACGGATTCCAGTTTATCCAGATAGCGTTCGGCCATGTCGCTCATGTTCTGCATCAGTCGCTGGCCGTTCTGGCCCATTTGTTCGGCCAATTCCGGTTCGGCCAGCAAGCGAGCGATGGCGGCACACAGTTTTGCCGTGTCGCGAACCTGCAGGCCAGCCTCCCGTTCGAGGAAGATCTGTACCTCGTCCTGAAAGTTGGCCATGTGAGGTCCGAAGATGACCGCCTTGCCGTTGCGTGCAACTTCCAGAATATTCTGACCACCGAATGCCGCAAACGAACCCCCCATGATCACAAAGGCACTGCCGGCGATAAAGGCTGTAAGTTCGCCAAAGGTGTCGGCCAGATAAATCCGGGTATCGGGGTGCAGCAGCTCCCCGCGGCTGCGCACCGCGACGTTCATGTCGAAACCCGCAATGTCCCTGAGAACCCGGGACAGGCGGCGGGGATGGCGCGGCACGATGATCAGCAGGTGATCGGCGAGGTCCAGCTTTTGCCAACACTTCACAATCTGCTTTTCCTCGCCCGGACGGGTCGAGGCGGCCAGCACATATGGCCGGTCCGCCTGAAATGGTTCCGCCACCGACTGGCTGGCGGCGGCGAACTTGAGATTACCCGCCACGGACAGATAGTCGGGATTGAA
>JAJDNN010000094.1 GCA_022340685.1 Pseudomonadota bacterium | reverse complement strand
ACAGGGCCCGCCGTATCCGGTGCGTTGCCAGTCGTTAACCCCTTCCTGAGTCCCGGTCGGTAAGGTGGACACCGCTTCCGGCAACCCGCTTGATTCGATTGGCAGGTTATACAGCACCCAGTGTACCCAGGTCTTCTTCGGAGCGGCCGGATCCGGTGCATCTGGATCATCCACGATCAAGGCCAGGCTCTTCGCCGAGGCAGGAACGTCATACCATATGATGGCCGGAGAGATATCTTGACCATCACAGGTATATTGCACCGGGATCGTGGCGCCGTTTTCGAACGCTTGCGTTATTATCTTCATACGCGCCATAGTCACTTGCCTGATAAAAGAGTAAGAGTAGATCTCCGCCTGTACATTATGATGAATGACTGCCCGCGTTCGACGCCGGTAGAACTATTTCCCTCAAACTACGTTCGCCCAGCGCCCCGATAATGCCGTTCTCAATATCAGTACAGATGGCATCAGCCTCTGGATCGGCAGGTATATCGTCCGGGGAGATCGATACACGCTCGCCATTGCTGCGAATAGTATCGATGATATCCCGCAAAGTTATTACTTCCAGAGAGCAGGCCGGTAGCAGGGCTGGCGGATCGTCACCCGACTGGACCAGCAAACCCCCTTGACACAACCCGGCGACTATTCTGCCACAGGTATCTGCTCCGACATTGAGTTCATCAGCCAGCGCGTTAACCGTCCAGGCTGGCTTCTTCTGAAAATAATGCCGGCCAACCTGCGTCATTATAAGCAAGCCGATTTTTTCCCGTACCCGGTTACTGAGGCGCACCACTCTTACCTGCAAGTTTCGGTATTCATGGTGTTGGGTATAAAACGCAATGCTGCAACCAATCAACAGAATCAACCAGCTTAGATACAGCCAGATCAGAAAAATTATCAGGGTGGCGAACACCGAATAAATGGCCGTATATTTTGTTGAGTTCACCACAAAAGTAGCAAATGCCCAACCGGTGAATTGCCAAAGGATGCTCGCTACCAGTCCACCTACAAGGGCAGCACTAATCTTTACCCGAGTGTTCGGGAACAAGACATAGATGAATGAAAATGTGATGGTCATAATCACATAGGGCAAAATATAGGCCGAATATGTAAAAAACAGACTAAATAGGGGATGCCCCATCAACTGTTGCACAATGGTATGACTGGAAACGGAAGCGGTTAAACCGATAGCGGTAAAGATCAACACTGGCCCGATCATAATCACTGTCAGGTAATCACTAAAACGCTGGTGCAACGGTCTGATTTCCTCGACCCGCCAGGTATAATTGAAGGCGCGCTCTATTTTTTGCAACAAGGAGATAACCGTATAAAAGAGCAGCGCCAACCCGAGAGATCCCAACACACCAACTTTGATATTGTCTACGAAACCGATTATCTGATTGGTGATTTCAATGCCTTTTTCCCCCAACGGCGCAAGAACTCTCAGCAGCATGGGTTTGACCTGGTTATGTACTCCGAATCCTTTTAATACCGAGAAGCTCACTGCCAGCAACGGCACCATAGACAGTAGCGTGGTATACACCAAGCCCATGGCACGCATAGTCAACTGGCCCTCGGCCAAGTCCCGGATTATAAGATGGACGACTCTTGCAACCGTGATCAACAACCGTTGCCAGCGTGGCAACGGTTTCAGAGGTATTTCCCATATCAGGTGAAATGCGGTTTTATGAAGCACACTGATCTTTAATCGCATACAAGGTCCCCGCTGGCCGTATCAAAGATGCTGAGCCGAAACTAGCAAAATACCACTGACTGTACAAATCGAGCATCACATATCTCTTGCAGATATACTTTGCCAGACTGAGCCAAACCACAGGGCCACTTAAATGACTGTCGATAATGGACCCAAACTGACCCCGATAGAACTACGGCAAAGGCTGAATCTGGAAACCGGTCAACTGAGCTGGGATGAACTCCAGCGCTACTTTGCGCAAGGGGTGGTGCTGGTTGTAGAAAAGGGGCTGGATCTGGTCGATGTTGCGGCAAGCTTCGCCGAAGATAACAGGGAGTCAATTGAAATATTGTTGCACAGCCAACAATTACATCAGGCAACCGATAGTGAAGCACGAAACTGGCACGACTCAAAAGCCCGATTCTGGGCAGTGGTCGTTGCGCCCTGGGTGATTATTCAACAGATTGTTGACGATTGATAAAGGGCCCGTCGCAATGGCGCCAGCCTGCCACTGCGTTTGCGAGGCTGAAATTAAATTCAGCACCTGAAAAAGGGGGCCCTGAAAATAAAAACCCCGCAGTTTGCTGCGGGGTTTTTATTAGAAATTGCTGTAAAATCAGCCAGCAAGTGTAACGTTTTTCGCCTGCGGTCCTTTCGGGCCTGATTCGACATCGTAGTTCACGGTCTGACCTTCAGCCAGTGAACGAAACCCTTCGGCGGCAATTGCGGAGAAATGTACAAACACATCCGCACTACCATCAGAAGGAGAAATGAAACCAAACCCCTTGGAGTCGTTAAACCACTTAACTGTACCTGTTGCCATGTAAATAACCTCAATAAAATAATTAATAACCAGTGTTCAATTGCAAATCATTTCGAGGCAAATACAGGAGAAATCTTGGAAGGAACTTCTGAAAAATGCTGAATAAATTGCAATATGTTCAAGTAGCCTAACCGATCTTTTTGGGAAATACTACATACGACGGCATTTTTTCTCATTGCGTCCGGCTTGGTGAAATGACGGCAACAGGCCGATTTTCAGCAGTCTAACGATTTTTCAGCAACATCAGCCTGGCACGCGGGATCCAACTACAGCATCGTTCTGACTGCACCCCGGCAAATTACCATAATATAATTAATGCTATAAGCGCTAGTAATTGCCAATAATACCTGATAAAATTACTCAACTATATCCTCGTACAACCAAGTGAGAAATCAGTATGCAAGCAGAAGTAAACGGCAACATCGTCCAGCTGAGTGAAGCGGGCTGGCTGGAAAATCTGGATGAATGGAGCGAAGATCTGGCCGTGGAAGTCGCCAAAAACGAGCGAATTGAAGATCTGACCGAAGAGCATTGGGACATTATCAAAACCGCCCGTGAGTATTTTCAGGAAAACGGTACTGTCTGTGAACCCCGCCAATTCTCCAAGATTATGAAAGAACGTTTCGGCGCTGATCGCAGCAGCCAGAAATATATCTATTCACTGTTCCCCACCGGCCTGATCAAGTGCGCCAATAAAATCGCCGGCCTGCCACGACCCAAGGGTTGCAGTTAATAACACCCGCAGAAAATTCTTGGAAGGGAACCACACAGGTTCCCTTTTTTGCTTATTGGCGCGGGAAATCGTCTCTTAGAAACTTGTAACAAAGTACAAAACAGACTTCAACCGGATATAAGTCACAGACAGGCGGTTGGCTGCCCCTTCACACTTGGCTCCGAATTTTGACGGCTACTACCCCACGGTTGTCACAATTAGGGTGCTGAAAAAGTCATCGCTACTGCGCTTACCACACCCGCTTCCGTTTAATAAAAATAACCCCTTTTCGGGAGGAGAATACCCAATGGAAAAATTAATTCGCCACACCCTGTTTGCGCTGTTGATCCTGGTCGCCAGTCCGACTCTCATTCTGGCAGACGGGAAACACGAGATACTGGCCGTGGACAAGGTCAAGGGTCCGTTGTCGGTCATGGTGCTGGGTTCAGGTGGGCCGATTGCCACCGCCAGCGGCAGGGCCAGTGCCGGCTACCTGATATTCACCGATGGCACGCCGCGGGTATTAATGGATGTCGGGGGCGGCACATACCAGCGGGTCGCTCAAAGTGGCGTCAATCTCAAAGATCTGGACATCATCCTGCTCAGCCATTTGCATATTGATCATACTGGCGATTTGTCAGCAGTGATCAAGACCGTCTATTTCCATAACAACCTGGCCGGTACAGCCCGCAAGGACCCGGTACACATCTATGGCCCAATTGAAAACGGTACCCCCTTTCCAGATACCGCAATACCGCAATACCCCAGCACCAGTACCTATGTCGATGATCACTATGCCTTACCCGGCGGAACCGAACGCTACCTGAATATTTTCGCCAAGGCAATTAGTAATCAGCGCAGCGAATTTCATTATCAATCTCATGATCTGCGTTCTATGGTCGAGGCAGCAACTATCGAGGAAGTATTAAATACTGACGACGGATTATTGATTGAATCCATTGCTGTCGATCACGGCCCGGTCCCGGCACTAGCTTTTCGGATCACCTACAAGGGACATAGTATTGTCTATTCTGGCGATACCGGTTCTACCGGCCCCAACATGGTTACCATCGCCCGTAATGCCGATCTGTTGATCTACGACACAGCTATCATGGACGACCTGCCACCCATTAAAGTTTTCCATGACCTGCATACCGAACCGACCCGCCTAGGCGAGGTTGCCTTTGAGGCAAATGTGAAAAAACTGGTTCTGTCCCATATCACCCCGGTCACCGAGCCGCGCCTGAAAGAGATCAAACACATCATTCGTAAACAGGGCTATCATGGTAATATCCGCGTAGCCCAGGATCTCAAGGTTTTCAATCTGCGGGATAATGATTGACCCGACCGCCTCTATAAAGTACCAAAGGGGAACCGTCTGGTTCCCCTTTTTTTATCCCACTCGTCCGCACATGTTTTCGTTTCCAGCACATGAATGCTAAGATTAAATCAACCGATACATAACCTTGTGAAAAAAATGCCGCTTTTCAAAAAGGTCATCGCTCTCCTTGTTACCGGCCTGTGGTTATGCAGCTACGGGGTCGGTATTTTTGCCCATGCTATCGAGCCGCCTCCACCTCTCAAGGCGCTGGTCGCCAAGACCAAATCACAAGTCACGACCAGTGACATGGACAGTTTCAAAACGCTTTACGACAAGAAGGACTATGACTGGATTATTGATGTGCGTGAACCCGAGGAATACAACAGCGGTCATATCCCCCAGGCCATCAATATCCCGCGTGGCGTAATTGAAATACGGATCTGGGCCCTGGCAGGTTATCCCGAAAAAATGGATACCGGTATCAGACTGTTCCTTTATTGTGGGACGGGGACCCGTTGTACACTGGCGGCGAAGTCCCTGCAGGATCTTGGTTTCACCCGGGTTATTGCCGTAGATATGCAGCTGGCGGACTGGGTGGCGGCGGGCTATCCGATGACCGAAGCGGAGCCAGCCTTCTGATTAGCCTACTGGGCAAATAACCGCTTCGCCCTGATCATCCTTACCACCTCAGCCGGTACCATGTCTTCCCAGCTCATGTCACCATGCTGGATTTTATCCAGTACTTCGTGTGAATAAATGGAAAGGTACTTGCGATTGACAGTATCCAGCGCTTTGACAAAACCATTTTCCAGTAAATAAGCATACAAATGATACAGGTGAGGATCCACCTGCATGGTATATACATCCACCAGATTGCCGGTTTTCTGGTCCAGTTCCGGGCACACATAAAGACGGAGGTCATGTTTGAACAATCGGCCAAACGATTCAAGAATCCCGCCCGGCAGGTCCTCATAGTACGTTTCATCAAATATTTCCCGCAGGGAAGGCAGGCCCATGGCGATAGCAATGGGTTGATCGGTATATCGAAAAAGGTACTGTGCCAACCGATAGTATTCACCATAGTTTGAAATGAGCACGTTCTTTCCCAATGCGCAAAGGATTTCTGCCCGGCTCATAAAATCCTGTACATCGATCTCGCCACCATCGTCCCCACCCAGATTTCGCAGGGTCATTTCTGACAACACCATGAGTGAGTCTGCCTCATGATCGGTGTCAGCCAGTAAAGCCGTCTGGGCACAGTCGAGCAGATCCATGGTTAGTCTGGTTGGTGGCCGGAATCGGCTACGTTCAATTAATACCGCCTTCTTCCACAACGCATCGGCCACCTGCGCAACATGGCCATCAGCGGTGAACATGGCGGCATTACTCAGCCCGTATTGCACCAGGTGCAGCGCCATCAAACGATTATCGACATTTGTAAATGCCGGTCCACTGAACTCGATCATGTCGACTTCAACCAGCTCCGGATAAAGCAGATCCAACAGTGAGCGCAGTAGTACCAATGGCTCCGCATGCAGTTGCAGGGCACCGTAAATCAGGTTCACACCAAGGATGCCAAGAGTTTCCTGGTCCCGGATATTATCCTTGCCGTGCAAATTGACGTGGATGTCGATTTGCGAGGGTGCAGAACGTGTCTCGGTCTGAAAGCGAATCCCCAACCAGCCGTGGCCATCCGTTTTGTGACTGAAGCTTCGCGCCGCCACGGTATTGGCGAAAGCAAAAAAGCAAGTGCTCCCGCCCCGGGTTGCGTCCAGACGATCCAGCAGCAATTGGTATTCGTGATCCAGCATGGCATGCAACCGCACCCGACTCACATAACGCGGACTGGAGCCGTAAATAGCATCGGAAAAGGTCATGTCATAGGCGGACATGGTTTTGGCAATTAGTCCGGCGGCCCCGCCAACCCGGAAGAACCAGCGCGCCGTCTCCTGGCCAGCTCCGATCTCGGCGATGGTTCCGTAATTACCGGAACCAAGATTCAGTGCGAGGGCTTTCTGGTGAGGATCCCGAATCGGTTCCGACATGGCTATGCCTTTTTATTGTTTCCGCCTTGAATTACGCCACTGTTACGTTCATGCCACTACTATGTTCATGCCACTGCTTTAAACTGTTTCAAAGTATGACTCCATTCGCTTGCGCATTGCTGCATCCGGCAGGCGCCCGAACCCCGCCGCCATATTGTCAACCATGTGGCTTTCTTTCCGGGTTGCCGGAATGGCGCAGGTCACCTGTGGCTGTGACACGATGTACTTGAGAAAAAACTGAGCCCAACTCTGGCAATCGAATTCACCCGCCCAGTCCGGCAAGGATTTACCCTGCACCTTGCGAAACAAATCACCGCGCTGGAAAGGCCTGTTGACCAGTACAGCAATATTCCGCTCGGCAGCAATCGGCAGCAGCCTTTGCTCGGCCTTGCGGTTGGCAATGTTGTAACTGAACTGCACGAAATCAAGGGGTTCTGTTTCCAGAATGACCTCCAGTTCGTCATGCTGTCGCTGGTGAGAAGTGGTAATACCGATATAGCGAATCTTGCCTTCTGATTTCCAGGCCTGCAACGTCTCCAGCTGCACCTGCCAGTCGCGCAGGTTATGGATCTGCATCAGGTCAATACGGTCCACGCCCATGCGCTGCATGGAAAGTAACATCTGGTCGATGCCTTCCTGCC
>JAJDNN010000071.1 GCA_022340685.1 Pseudomonadota bacterium | reverse complement strand
GACCTGAATTCATCTGGCTGCCCGGCGTGCTGCAATTCCCGCGCCGCCAGTCGGTACTGTGTGTTGTAGTGTAACAGGGTGCGCAACTTTCTTGCTGCAAGGCGCAGTATCAGGAACAGTGCCAGTACCAGAAGCATATATATGGAATACATCAGCCACTGACTCATTACCAGAAGGCGCCCGATTGCGTAGCGGCGGGTGTGCAGTTTGCCCGTGTCCGGATCGAAATACTGCAGGCGCAGGGTCGGCAGGCTGACCAGTCCCATGTGGTTTATCACAAAGGGGATCCGGTACCCGGGCGCGTTCCCCGTTGTCTCGACCTGGGGCGGATAAAATTTCACCGCCCGGTTACTTTTGAATTGACGCAACAGACCGGGCAGATACTGTCCGGGCAGGCCATTACTGACGGTGTGCAGGGACAGGTAGCCCAGGCGGTTGCTGATCTGGAATGCCCGTTCCGGCAAGGTAACCCTGACGTCAAACTTGCCGACCGGCATGGTTGCCGGAACATAGGCCGGAAGTGGTTTGACCACCAGATCCAACCGGGGTGGAAAAAAGCGGTGGGTAATGACGCCGTCGCGTTGATAACGGATCGGTGGCAGTTGAAGGGAGTGTGCGCCCGGGCTGAGTGGATAGAGTACCCAGCCGAGTTTATGCCGGGTGCGCTTTTGACCCTTGTGCGTGACAGTTTGTCGGGTTACGGCCAGTGGCATAAATTCAATATTGCTGTTTTTCGGGTTGTCCGAATCGAACACCACAATGCTGGCTCCGGTCTCGATTTGCATATCAATCCGTACCGGTTGTTTGAGCCACACATTGGTCTGGCTGACATGGGTACTGATCGCGATCGGCGTGTCATCCTTGTGATCGATGGCCGGCGTGACCCTGATGGGAACAGGTTCAGTCCGTTTCCCATGAAAGGCCAGTGGCGGAATAATCAGTTCGCCCGGATGGCGGGGATAAATACGGATGCGCCACCGTTGTGTTGTCGCCCCGGTGTCGTGTTCAACATCATCCCGTCTTTCAATCGCAAAATCCGTTTCCAAAGGAGACAGGTCAAGCGTATCCAGGCGTGGTGTGGAACGTGATGCGTGTAACACAAGGAAGACGGACTTGCCGTATTCGACCCGGGTTGAAGATACGGCCACATTGAACGCCGCCAACCTATCCTGTCCCACTGCCGCATGGGGTAGCCCCGTTAACAGGAAGATAGCGATGAGTATGTGCCTTACCACGGCTGCATCCCAGGTACCTGGCGGGGTTGTTCAAGCGGTGCCGGAAAGCCTTCTTCTGTTTCAAAAATCCGTTGCCAGAGGACACTTTCATCCACTTGCAGCCCGTTGGCTTGGAGTACGATGCGTTCCGGTGAAGTGGCAGCATAAATCCATTGGGTGTCTTCGACTTCCTGGACCTGTGGTGCGGCGGGTCGGGCAGAATGGATGCCACGGTTGAACAGATCGGACCCCGGCGTTGGCCGCATCCCCGGCCCGGGTGGTTCCTCGGGTAAGGGTGTCTCGATATCGTCACCCAGCGTTAACCCGCCCTGGGTGATCGGTGTGCCGTCCGGCAATCGTGCGGTGCGTGGACCGCGGCCCGGTCGCATGCCGCCTGACTTCTCGTCGTCAAGCTGTTGTTGCCGCAACAGGGCCCGGCTGTATTTGAGATTGATTTTTGCAGCCTGATCGGCCGGGCGGTAACGCAGTACGTCCTGATACAGCTTCATCGCGACGGCGTAGGATTCCAGTTGATACTGACTATTGGCCAGATTGAACAGGGCGTCGGCGCGCTGCAAGTCGTTGTCGGCATCGAGTATCGCCTGGGTAAATAACTGTACTGCCTCCTGGTATTGACCCAGACGATAAGCGCTGTTGCCTTCCCCGAGGCGGCCGGCATAACCATCGACCCGGGCGTAAAGTTGTTTGGCCTCCTGGTAGGCCTGGTTGTGGTAGGCCTGCCAGGCGCGTTGTTGCTCCGCTTCGGTCGCGGCCTGCGAGGGTGGTGGGTAGACAACACCGGGAAGGCCCAGTACCAGCAACAGCATAAGTGATGCCGTAGGCAACGTACGGCGTCGCGGCTGCCAGTAGGCCAGAAACAGAAACATGACCGCGGGCACCAGACACCAGGTGTAATATTCACGCCAGACGATCAGGCTGTTACCCTGGCGGCTGATGTTGCTGGTCTGGAGGCGCGCAATACCCTGGTCGTACAGGGTTTGCCATTCGGCATCGGTATCGGACACAGTGGCATAACGGCCGTGGCCAAGCAGCGCCAGATTGTTTAGCCGAGCTTCGTGGAGCTTCGATACCACTGTCTTATTTTGAACCTGCAACCAACTGCCATCTGGTGAGAGCAGGGTGGCGCCTTCGGGTGTGCCGATGCCCAGGACATAGAGAGCAATCCCCTGTTCCTGTAACCGAAGTACACTGTTTTCGAGTGCGCGCCGGGTGGTGATGTTATCGGCAGGCAATTCGCCATCCGACACCAACAACACGGCCCGGGCTGACAGGTTGGAGGTGAAGGTTGAGGCGCTGAATTTTATTGCTGCCGGCAGGTTGGAACCTTCCGTGGGCAACAGGTTCGGATGGACAAGCTGCAGATAATGGCGTAACACTGTTTTATCATCGGTGGGTGGCGTTAACAGGTGTGGCCTGGCCGCGTACACCATCAATCCAATCTTCAACTGTCCGGTACGGTCAATGAGATCCCGCAATTCCAGCTTGGCGCGTTCAAGCCGGCTTGGTTCGACATCACGGGCGCTCATCGAACGCGACAGGTCGAGTATGATCATGAGTTCAGGGTAATGTATTTTATCCAGATCATAGACAGCTTGTGGCAAACGCGGCCCGCTCATTGTCATGGCGAACAGAACCCAGGCTAGTGCAAACGAGACATGGCGCCACGCTTGTGGCAGAGAATAGGGATATTTCTGACGTGCCCTTGCCCATGGCATGAGGTCGGCATCGGCATAGTGCCTGCCCCGCGGCCGATGGATGAATCCGCGTATCGCCCACAGCACACCGGGATAGGCAGCCAGCCATAACCAGAGAGGTTCGCGCCATACCAGATTTGAAAGGATGTCCATCATGCTGGCCGGCGCCATCCCATCCCTGATTGCAGGATAATGAGCCCGAGCAGACTGATGAGCAACGGCCAGGGATAAAGCGGGATCGTAATGAAACGGGGTTCCACTTTTATCTGCTGGCGCTCACCTTGCTGAATTGCCTGCATGACGTACTGCAGACTTTGCGTACTGTCCGCCCAGTAGAATTGGCCCCCGCCTTTTTCGGCAATTGACTTTAGCAGGTCGAAATTGACCGGGTGGTAAATCAGACCCCGATAGTCAGTATCCTGCGCCTCGTAGGTGGCGGCACCGATACCGATCGTGTGTAAACGATAACCTTGCTGGTGCAGATAGGCGGCCACCGCGCGTGGATCGACATCGCGCTGGGTCCGGTTAACATCTGAGACCAGCACCAGCACGGGTTTCTGGTGGGGATGCGCACTGCTTTGTTCGAGTTGTTGCAAGGTATACAGCATTGCTGCACCGAGATTACTGGTACGACCGGTCAATACGGCCGGTTCCAGTCGTCGCACCATATTTTTTAGCAAGGCATAGTCAGCAGTGAGAGGAACCAGGGTGTAGGGTTGTTCAGAAAAGGCGATCAGGCCGATGCGATTACCCTGTAGTTGATCAATAAAATAAGTCAGTACGCTCTTTAACATGGTCATCCGGTCTACGCGTTCCTCATCGACCAGATAATCACGCAAAATCATACTGACCGAGGTGTCCAGCAAGAACAGGGTGTCGCGATATTCAGGTGGTGTAGGTAATTGCTGGCCGGTGCGATAGGGGAAGGCCAGGGCGCCATGAATACCAAGCAGGATCATTGCGTAGCTGAGCCAGCGCCAAACCAGGCCCTGCGT
>JAJDNN010000067.1 GCA_022340685.1 Pseudomonadota bacterium | reverse complement strand
ATTATTCACCCAATCAGTTTGCTTAAACGCCTAATAGATATAGAATCAAATCAAGTACATTGAGATAAAGACCCGCCAATGAAAATTCTGATCGCCGACGACCATGCCTTGTTCAGGGAAGGCCTGCATTACACCCTCAAGACTCTGGGAGACAATGTTGAAATCCTGGAAGCCAGTAATGGCGCTGAAGCTATTCAGATCGTACGCCACTTTCCCGACCTGGATCTGGTATTGCTGGATCTTGATATGCCTGGCATGGATGGTTATCAGGGGCTTGCCGAACTGCGCGACAAATACCCGGAACTGCCGGTCGCGATCGTCACGGCATCGGAATACGAGCAGGACCTGGTGCGGGTAATGGACTATGGCGCAGCCGGCTATATTCCCAAATCATCCACCAGCAAGGACATGCTGGATGCAATCCGCAAGATTCTCGATGGTGAGATTTACACTCCCGATCTGGCTGCCAGCAGTGGCACCTTCCATATCCGGAATGGTGTGACAACCGCCCCCCAGCCCCCCTCGGCACCGACACCAGCGCTGGAAAAATTTCACCTCACTCCACGCCAGCGCGAAGTGCTGATGCTGATGTGTGAAGGTCTGTCCAACAAGGGGATCGCCAACCGGCTGGGGATGGCCGAAGGCACCGTTAAAATCCATGTCACAGCCATTCTCAAGGCCATGAACGCCGGCAACCGCACCCAGGCCGTAATTATGGCCCGTGAAGCCGGCGCCATGATGTAAATCACGCGACCCCGGTGGTTTCCACACCCATTTTCTGGCGCTGCACATGCTTTAGAAAAGCGCGCAGGCGTGCCGGCTGGACCGGCTTGTATAATATCCGGTAGCCATCCTGCTCGACCTGACTGGCCGTCACTTCCAGGTCACCGGTAATCAATATTGCTGGCACCTTATGCCCCACAATGGCTTCGATCGCCTTGATCGCATCGGGACCGCCCACATTATCCCGCAGTCGATAGTCAGCAATGATTGCATCCGGCTCCACATCATGACTCCACATGGCGATGCGGGCTTCCTCGACTGAGCCCGCCAGCATGACTTCGCAATTCCAGCCACTTAACAGGACATTCAGCGCATCCAGGAATGCCAGTTCATCATCAATCAGCAGAACCTTGAGATCCTGCAAGTCCTGGTGCTGAACAACAATTTCGGTTTGCCGGGCTTTTTCGGCCAACGCCACCTGGCCTTCGCCCCTGGGTACACGTACCCGGAACACCGAGCCATGACCTGCAGTGGATTTCAGCAACACTTCATGATTGAGCATACGCGCAATACGGGCCACGATGGCAAGGCCGAGACCAAGCCCCTTGCTGCGACCCTCGCCCTTGTTGTCCAGCTGGAAATACTCGTCAAAAATCTTCTCCTGCATTTCCTGAGGGATCCCGATACCGGTATCCCTGACAATAATATTCACATACTTGCCTGTTTCATGACACTCCAGACTGACCGAGCCCGTTTCTGTGTAACGCACAGCATTGGTTACGAAGTTCCGCAACATGCGTTCCAGCAAGATACTGTCACTGAGAACGGTGATATTGGCACAGTCCCCCGTTTTGAATACCAATCCCTTAAGTTCTGCCTCCGGTCGATGGTCGTTATCGATTCGCTGGAACACCTTGCTGATGGCAAACTCCTCGATACAGGGTTGCATTACACCGGAGTCCAGCTTGCTGATATCCAGTAATGCATTGAACAGGTTCTCAAGCGCCAGTACGGCAGCGCGGATCTTTTCAACGATATTCCTGTTTTCCTCAGACTCGGTGCGTTCCACCAGGGCACCGGATAACAGGGTTAGTGCATGCAGGGGCTGGCGCAAATCATGGCTGGCGGCAGCCAGGAATTTGGACTTGGCGAGATTGGCTTTTTCCGCTGTCTCTTTGTCCTGGGTAAGCTTGTCCACCAGTTCCAGATTATCGAAACGTAGCAAAATGGATTCCAGATAAATTTCATTGACGTTACGCGCCAACAATATGAACACCATCAAATAAATTACCATCATTCCGCTAAGTATCATGTTCGGCAGATCACCAACCATGAATACGCGCACAATCAGGGGCACCATCAAGGCCGAGAAATAACTGATAAAGGTGGGCAAATGCGGGGACAGGAAGGTGGTCGCACCTGCCCCAATCCCCAGCAGGACGACCAGCAAAAAGGCCCCGTAGGTACCATTCTCCGGAACGTAAAACAGGATTCCGGCAAGGCCCCACATCAAGCCAGACAAAATGGTAGTGCTGGTGAATAGACGCAGCCAGTAATCCAGCCTGACATCCCGTTGCGGGTCCATCCAGTAACGACGGGTAAAAACCACCCGGGACGTCACTAGCGACAACATGGCAAACAGCCAGAATCCCAGCGTCACATAGTCGACCCCGCCATGCCACATCACCAGCACGATAAGACAGGAATTTAGATAATTGGCTGCGTAAATCGTGGGCGCATGCTTGAACAGCGTCTCGATCTGTAAATGCCGGATTCGATCGTCTGGGGCGGGACTGAACAGGCGTATCAAAATGCGGTTTTCCTTTGTCAGGTGAATGACCGACCACCTGTCAGTGGATCAGGTTTGACGGTTCAACATGAAACAAGATTATTTCCGAACGACCGCCGACGCAAGCTCGTTCCGGCGGAACAGTGATCCATCGAGCAAATATGACTATTGTGTGGTTGTGTTACAGGCTGCGCTGCTGCAGCACGGCGTGTGTGGGGGAAACGTGTTCCAGCCAGTTCATCACCGGCACCCAGCTCTGTTGGTCCTGCTCGACACGCTTGTCCCACATTTCGTGGATTCCCACCCCACGCTCGAAAGCATGCACGTAATGCTGGGTATCTCGCAGACTGGTGAGAAACGGAAGATTGAGGGTGGCCAGAAAGCGCTCCAGTGACTGATAAACCAGGGTGTTCTTGCGGGTCCGGTTGGCAATCACCCCGACCCGGACCCCGAGGCTGCGTACCTTGCCAACCAGCAACAAGTCGCGGATAAAGGCTGTGGCGGAATGGATGTCAATGGGCGACGGCAGTACCGGTATCAGCACGGTATCGACCTGCTGCACCAGATCCTGTAGCACCTGGCCGACAACGCCGGCGGGTGCATCGATCAGAACCCGCTCCGTCTCGGGCGGAACACGTAAATGCCAGGCTCGGGTCTGGTAAACCGCCTGTCGCTTTTGGGCTTCGACACCGTAGATTTCCGGCTTGTCTTGCGGACGCAGTTTCAGCCAACGGGTGCTGGAACCCTGCGGATCATAGTCCATCAATGCCGTGGCATAGCCATTGCTGGCATACATACTGGCAAGGTTGGTGGTGATGGTGGTTTTGCCACATCCCCCCTTGGAATTAACCACGATAATCCGTTGCATCAGTTTGCAACACTCCTGTTGATTTGCCGGACTGGCTGTCCAGGACATACTAATTCATGACCCCGGATTAGTAATTAAAGCAAAAGAATCCACGCTCTGCTTGTTTATTAATCACTTTTTATCTATCCCTGGCTATAGATAAAACCGCATAGTGGTTACAATATATTGATATTAAAGAATAATTTTTATTTTCCTTGACACCCCTTTCAACACTTGATTACAGTGCCGCTTCACGAAAATCGTGCTTCAGGTGCCCTGCCGGCCAACCGGCGACAGGGTGAAACGGGAAGCCGGTGCGCCATCGAGGATGGCAATTCCGGCGCTGCCCCCGCAACGGTAAGTGAGTCAAGGCGCGTCATCAGCCACTGCGCGAAAGCGTGGGAAGGCGACCCGCCAGGGAAGTTGCCCGCTCACGAGCCCGGAGACCGGCCTGAAGTTTGGAGTGTCGCGGAGGGCGACGAAATCCGGGCCAGCTCGTCTGTTTCCCGTCTTCGTTTCCTCTGCACACCGTTACCAACGCGCGGGTGTGCGTCACAAGAGGAAATCAATTTATGCGATGCATTCATCGCGTCCGCTTCATTGGCCTTATGCTGGTAATTTTCACCTGTTCCACCGCCACGGCAACCGAAGCGGACGCAGTCATCGTCACTGCAACCCGCAGCGCCCAGACGATGGACGAAACTCTGGCCTCGGTGTCAGTCATCAACCGCCGGGACATCGAGCAATCCCAGGCCCACGATGTCCTTGAACTATTACGCCTCCAGGCCGGTATCGATATTTCCAGCAACGGCGGCCCCGGTGCCGCCGCCAGTCTGTTACTGCGCGGCACCAATGCCAACCAGACACTGATCCTCATTGATGGGGTGCGCGCCGGTTCAGCCACGACCGGTTCGTTTGCCTGGCAGCATCTTGCGTTAAGCGAAATAGACCGGATCGAGATTGTGCGGGGACCACACGCGGCCCAATACGGCTCCGATGCCATGGGTGGGGTCATCCAGATCTTTACCCGTGAAAATAATGAATTTCATCTGCGTGGCCAGCTCGGTAGTTATCAGTCCAAACTGGTGGACACGGGCATCGGCGGTGGTGATGACAAATTCAGTTACAGTCTCAATTTCTCGGCCCTGCAGACCGACAACTACTCGGCCACGAACGACAAAAATAGCAACTTCAATCCGGATACCGATCCCTATCAAAACCGAAGTACCAGCGGTTCCCTGAAGTTCAACCTGTCCGAGTCGACCGAATTGAAATTCAGTGGCTGGTATGCCAGCAGTAACAATGATTATGACGCCTTTGGTGGTGAATACGGGACAAGTGAAAATGAAAACGGCGTACTCAACGCCACGCTCAGCAACCAGACGACCCTAACCTGGTACCAATCGTTCAGTGTCGGCATCTCGACCGATGACAGCACCGACACCTCGGGTGGCCTGTTCGGGGGCACATACCAGTTTGTCACCAACCGCTGGACGGCTGACTGGCAGCACGATCTGACCCTGGATCAGAACAACCTGCTAACCCTCGGTCTCAGTACGCTCAACGATGATGCCAGCAACAAGGATATCAGCAACGGCACCACGACCTTCGACGAGACCGTGTCGGACAATGCCGTATTTGGCATCCTCACCAGCCGCTGGGGGAATAACGACCTGAACCTGAGCGGACGGTTTGATGATTACACCAGTTTCGGCACCCATGGTACCGGCCAGCTGGCATGGGGTTACAACACCTCAAAGTCCCTGCGCTTCACCGCGTCCTATGGTACGGCATTCCGGGCGCCCGTCATTAATGAACTGTATTTCCCCAACTACGGCAATCCCGATCTGCAACCGGAAACATCGCAGACTACGGAAATCGGCGTCCGCTACAAGATCAGTCCCGGCATGCAGCTCAATGCCAACGCCTACTACACCACCATCGACAACCTGATTCAGGCCTTTGAGGTTGCGCCGTTTGTCTTTCAGGCCAGCAACATCGGCGAGGCACAGATTACCGGTCTGGAACTGGAGCATCGCTGGCAGATCAATGACACCTGGTCAGTCGATACCAACCTGACCCTGATGAAGGCTATCGACACAACCACCGACATGGATCTGTTGCGCCGACCCCGCACCAAGCTCGGTATGATCCTGAACCGCCAGTTCCAGAATGGCGGTAATCTCGGACTGGAATGGATTTATGCCTCTGACCGCGCGGATGAATACTTTAACAACACTACGTTCAATACCGAGCGTACCACCTTGCCCGCTTACCACCTGATTAACCTGTCAGCACGGATCCGTACTGACAAGCGTCTGTGGCTGGAAGGAAGGATCGACAATGTACTGGATGAGGACTATGAACTGGCATACGGGTACAACACACCGGGTGTTTCAGTGTATGCAGGCGTAAACTATGTCACGGGAATCTAGGTATCTCCGGCAGGGGCAAAGGTAGAGCTGATCTCACATGAGAAGACAGTCTGACACACGGTTGTGGCTATTGCTGGGCATCTCGACAGCCCTGCATCTTGTTGTGCTGGGGACGGCGTGGCGTCACACAGCCCCCGAGCTGGTGTTCACCCCGCAGCCACCCAGCCTGTCGGTATCACTGGAAGCCATCGAGGTGGCGGCAGAGGCGCCCCGGCAAGCGAAGCCTTCAGTAACGAAACGGGCAGCAACACCTTCCCGGTCACGGGCCAAGTCCGTAGCAGTACGCGACACGGGCCCCACCGAAATGCCTGCTCTATCGCAGCCTGAAATCGACAAGGCGCCGGCCACATCTCCAAAACAGTTCAAATCGGTGGCCAGAGAAATAACGCCTGCCAGCCATGCGATGCCCGCCCTGAATCGGGCCCGTATTCTGACCCGCCTGCGCCGGGATTTCAGCCAGCATTTTTACTACCCGGTACTGGCACGGCGGCGCAACCTGCAAGGCGCGGTCACCCTCGGTTTCGGCATCAACGGCCAGGGCACCATTTATGATATTCAGGTCGTCAAGAGTTCCGGCTATGCAATACTGGACATGGCGGCCCGCGATGCGATGCAACGATTGGGACACGTGAACTGGATCCGGAAGCAACTGCAAGGCGATTCGATCCATATCGAACTGCCAGTGATTTACCGGCTGACAGAAAGTTGAACCCTGGCTGGCAAGAATTGAAATGGGAAACAGACTGACAAAAATCTACACCCGCACCGGCGACCAGGGCGACACAGGCCTTGGTAACGGCAACCGGGTGGCCAAGGACAACCTGCGGGTGGAAGCCTATGGCACGGTCGATGAACTTAACAGCGTCATCGGGATGGTGCTGGCGTATGAACTGCCGGCTGCGGTGCGCGGCTGCCTTGAGGGTATCCAGCACGATCTGTTCGACCTGGGCGGCGAATTCAGCATGCCCGGTTACACCGCCATCGAGGCCGGTTATGTCAGCCGGCTGGAACAGGTACTGGACAATTTCAACGCAGACCTCCCGGCACTCAAGGAATTTATCCTGCCTGCCGGCGGCCATGCGACGGCAACCTGCCATCTGGCCCGCAGCATTTGCCGCCGGGCCGAGCGGCGTGCGGTCAGCCTGTCGCATCAGGAAAGCCTGAATCCGGCCAGTATCAGCTATCTCAATCGGTTGTCGGATCTACTTTTCGTTATGGCCCGGGTGCTGGCGCGGTTTGAAAATGGCAGCGAGGTACTGTGGCAACCGGGCAAAAACCGGGGCGCATAAAAAAGCCGGCCCCAGGTCCTGATTACTCCGGGGCCAGCTTTTGACTTTGTGGTGACACGCCCGTCAGACGATCAGGGGCACCAGCAGCAACGCTACGATGTTCATGATCTTGATCAGCGGGTTAATCGCCGGACCGGCTGTGTCCTTGTAGGGATCGCCAACCGTGTCACCGGTCACCGCCGCCTTGTGGGCGTCACTGCCCTTGCCACCAAAGTTACCATCTTCAATATATTTTTTGGCATTGTCCCAGGCACCGCCACCGGTCGTCATGGAAATGGCAACAAACAGGCCCGTCACGATGGTGCCGATAAGCACGCCACCTAGCGCTTCCTTGCCGAGTGTCAGACCGACAATGATGGGTACCAGCACCGGTAACAGGGAAGGGATGATCATTTCCCGGATCGCCGCCTTGGTCAGCATATCCACCGCTTTGGAATAATCCGGCTTCTGGGTATGGTCCATAATGCCTGGCATTTCCCTGAACTGGCGGCGCACTTCGTTGACGATACCCCCGGCGGCACGCCCCACGGCCTCCATCGCCAAAGCCCCGAACAGGTAGGGGATCAGGCCTCCAATAAACAGGCCGATGATGACCATCGGATTGGACAGGTCGAAACTCTGTGTCACACTGCCCTGCGCTTCCAACGCCTTGGTGTAATCAGCAAACAACACCAGGGTCGCCAGCCCGGCCGAACCAATCGCATAGCCCTTGGTCACGGCCTTGGTGGTATTGCCGACAGCGTCCAGCGCATCCGTGGTGTTCCGCACGTCGGCAGGCAGATCCGCCATTTCGGCAATCCCGCCCGCGTTATCCGTAATCGGACCATAGGCATCCAGCGCCACGATCATGCCGGTCATGGACAGCATCGAGGTGGCGGCAATCGCCAGCCCATACAAGCCGGCCAGTTCATATGCACCCCAGATGGACGCGCAGACCGACAACACGGGCAGCGCGGTGGATTTCATGGAGATCCCCAGCCCGGCAATCACATTGGTGCCATCGCCGGTGGTCGATGCTTGCGCAATGCGTCGCACCGGCCCAAATTCGGTTGCCGTGTAATACTCGGTAATTATGATCATGGCCACGGTCAGACCCAGACCAATCAGTGCCGCGCCGTAAAGTTCACCCACAGAGTACAAGCCATTGTCAGCCATCATGTTGTTGGTAATAAACCAGAATGCAATCGCGGACAGCACCGCCGCAATGACTGTGCCCCGATACAGTGCGCCCATGATTTTGCCGCCATCCTTGATCTTCACAAAAAACGTCCCGATGATGGACGCAAAGATGGAGGCGCCACCCAGCACGAGGGGATAAATCACGCTGATATCCTCGCCCTTGCCGGTAAAAGTCAGGCTGCCAAGGAACATGGTGGCAACAATCGTCACCGCATAGGTTTCAAACAGATCAGCGGCCATACCTGCGCAATCACCGACATTGTCACCCACGTTGTCCGCAATCACCGCCGGGTTGCGCGGGTCATCCTCGGGAATACCTGCTTCAACCTTGCCGACGATGTCGGCGCCCACATCGGCGCCTTTGGTAAAGATACCGCCGCCCAGCCGGGCAAAGATGGAGATCAATGAACCCCCGAATGCCAGTCCTACCAGGGAGTGCACCGGTTCGGGCGCGCCAATCTCCACAAGAAAGGCGTAATAGCCGGCCACGCCCAACAAAGCCAGACCAACCACCAGCATGCCGGTAATCGCGCCACCCCGGAATGCAACGGACAAGCCGGCATTGACACCGTTGCGGGCAGCTTCGGCGGTACGGGAATTGCTGCGAACCGACACGTTCATACCAATGAAACCGGTCAGACCGGAGAATACCGCACCAATGACAAATCCAACCGCTGTAAATGTATCCAGCCCTAACAGGAGGACCACCGTAACAATGATGCCAACCAGGCCAATCGCAAGGTACTGCCGTTTCAGATAGGCCGAGGCTCCTTCCTGGATCGCCGCCGCGATGCGCTGCATGTCTTCATTGCCATCGGGCAGGCTCAGAATTCGGAAAATGGAAATCATTCCATAGACAATGGCCGCGACCGCGGCAAGTATGGCAAACAGAAGTCCGTCAGTCATGATTGGGTCCCCAGGTTTATTTTCTAGTTGCTGGTAATGCTACGCCATATTACCAGCCCGGATCATCGTGTCTTTTTATCATGCCATGTATTGGCCTGATAATTCATATTAGGAATACTAACGTATTGATTCAAATTGCGTAACATCGATAATACACTCTGATGATGCGGCTTCGTATGGGAAAGACAGGCGTGATAGGACCACTTCCCGCGCCACGCTTCACAGGCCATACACCATGTGGAATCACTGCGTGGGATAAGCTCCCGTTGGCTCGTCAGCTGCCCGGCCAGGAAAAATTTGGACAGGCACATGCTGCTTGGCCTATTGTTTACAGGACTGAAGTACACCCTGTAACCAACACGATCTGACATAAATGTGGGGGAAAGTATGCTTGAACCGGTCATTGTCATTGGTATCGGCGAAATGGGGGGTGTTTTCACCCGTGGCCTGCTTCGTCTCGGGCACCCCGTTTTTCCGGTGACCCGGCGTTCCGATTTGCAAAAGATCAGCAAGGCTGTGCCCAACCCCCGTCTGGTTCTGATCGCAGTGGGTGAGAGTGACCTGCATACCACGCTGGAAAATATACCGCGAGAATGGCACAACCATATCGGCCTGTTGCAGAACGAACTTTTACCGGGAGACTGGAAACAACACGGCCTGCGAAACCCGACGGTTATATCGGTCTGGTTCGAAAAGAAAAAGGGCCAGGACTACAAGATACTGATCCCCTCTCCTGTCTTTGGCCCGCAAGCGCCACTGCTGGAGAATGCCCTCGCCACCCTCGACATCCCCAGCTGGGAACTGGAAACCGCAGACCAGCTGGAGCACGAACTGGTGCGCAAGAACGTCTACATCCTTACTACCAACATCGCCGGCCTGGTCATCGACGACACGGTGGAAGTTCTATGGTACGAGCACAACGATCTGGCCCGGCAAATTGCCAACGAAGTGATGGACATCCAGGCCTGGCTGGTGGGCCACCATCTGGATCGGGAGCGGCTCATGGACGGACTGGAAGAAGGCATCAAGGGCGACCTGCATCATAAATGCAAGGGCCGCTCCGCGCCAGCCCGCCTCACTCGTGCGATTCAGCAGGCCGATCAAGCTGGCCTTAACGTACCCAAACTGAAGGATATCCAGACGCAGGGCAACGGATAAGTGTTGCGGTACTCATTTTGAAACTGATGTGAGCCCGGTATTTTACAAGCTCGAACTTGGTACAGGCTCGTTTGGGCGAGTTATGGACTTCTCTGCCGCACCTGTTCCACATCGGCACACAGTTGTTCCGCGCCATCCAGAATGCGCGGACCATTTCGCTGCATGTAATCTGGGTTGATGAAATAGAGGTGGTTGTTTTTTACCGCCGGCAATTGTGGCCAGCGTCGCCACGCGTCGAGCCAGTCGCTGCGTTCTTCCTCCCTGCCGCCAGCAACAATGATGTCTGGCGCCGCAACCAGCACCGCTTCCACCGAAACCGTCGGCACCAGCGCCGGTATATCGGCAAAGATATTGACCGCCCCGCACAGACGCATGACATCGGAGATCAGGTGTTCGCCGTTCACCGTCATGAGTGGTTGGGGCCAGATTTCGTAAAACAGCCTGACCGGCCTTCTTCCGGCATACTTCTGTTGTAGTCGGTCATACCGTTGATTGAAGGCCCGCACAAACTGACCGGCCTGTGCTTCGGTGCCGGCCAGTTGCCCCAGACGCCGGGCGGTGTCCGGGATATCGGCAATATGACGCGGTTCACTCGCGAACAACACGAGACCCATCGCCCGCAGGCGATCCAGTTGGGCCGCATTGTTGCCGCTTAGCCAGGTAACGACAAGGTC